>NZ_JAMYMA010000033.1:0-42453 GCF_040318275.1 Mesorhizobium sp. M1217
ATGACGCCCTCAACGCGACCCGCGCGGCCGTCGAAGAAGGCATCGTTCCCGGCGGCGGCGTCGCCCTGCTGCGCGCTTCGCTGGCCATCACCGTCACCGGCGCTAACTCCGACCAGACCGCGGGCATCGCAATCGTGCGTCGCGCGCTGCAGGCTCCGGCCCGCCAGATCGCGGCCAACGCCGGTGCGGAAGCATCGATCGTTGCCGGCAAGATCCTTGAGAACAAGGGCGCGACGTTCGGCTTCAACGCCCAGACCGGCGAATATGGCGACATGATCGCCATGGGTATCGTCGATCCGGTCAAGGTTGTGCGCACGGCTCTGCAGGACGCGGCCTCGGTCGCCGGCCTGCTGGTCACCACCGAAGCTATGATCGCCGAGGCTCCGAAGAAGGAGTCGGCTGGCGGCGGCATGCCGGCTGGTATGCCCGGCGGTGGCATGGGCGGCATGGGCGGCATGGGCGGTATGGATTTCTAATCCAGCCCCCTATCAACCTACAGCGGAAAGGGCGGCAGCAATGCCGCCCTTTTTTGTGTGCCGAGCATGATCGACAGCTTGGAGGTGCAAGTCCTCTACCCAGCTGATGGCGGCGAAGCGCAACGGCGTCGTCGTGAGACGGGTCTGGCCGTGTCCTTTCGTTCAGCCGCTGGTCGAAACTCACGATCATCGTGCTGCCTTCCGCCGTGCCGTGGATCTTTACAGGGCTGCGAGAAGGCCTTGCCAACGGCTGGCAGACCCTGGTTGCGGTAGAACTCATCGCATCGTTCGAAGGGCTCCGATTACCTGATGGCCTATGGTCGTCAGCTCTTTCAATTTGAACTCGTTCTTTCGGCCATGATCGTGGTCGGCCTGACCGAATTGGTGATCCACGGCCTGCTCACGCTTGCCGAAAACTATCTGCAACGCTGGCGTCCGGAGACCCACGATCAGCCTGATCACGATTGCAGGTCGGGATAGGCTGTCGCACGGCGCTTCCATCGCACCGCCGGCCTTCCGCTTCATCGGCCGACATCTGCGGCCGCTTGCGGTGTCGATGGCGCTGCTCGCGATTTGGGAGTTGCTCGCCCATGCCGGCGCTGCTGACCCACGTTTTCTACCGCGGCTGGGAGAGGTGGCGGCCCGCGGCATGGCAGAGTTCAGCCGAGGTGGCCTCGGCTCCAATCTTCTGGCGAGCCTGGAACGTGACCTGATCGGTTTCGTGTGTGGCAGTGTGGCGGAATCGCGCTTGGTCCGGCGATCGGATTTTCCCGCCTTATCGAACGCCTGAGAGGCTCGTGGTCGCGGTTGTGTTACCGCTATTACGTGACCTGATCACGTTGACGATGCCAGCACCTTCATTGGCCACTTTCTGGACCATGTACGTCACATCAGGCTCCCCCGCCCGATCGACACGAGCCGGCTCTGTAACCACGCCGCCGTCATATAGCGGTTCCACGACGGCACTGGCGGCAGTCGTCTTCTCAGCGGCTACTGGTGGACGTTTCAGCAGCCAACGAATCCGATGGTGGCAAGGACAGGCAGACCAAGCACCGCGTAGAAGCCGCACTCCGCTGGAGTTCGCCTCGGAAGTGGAGCGACAAGGGCCTGATTTGTCTTGCCATGCCGACATTGTCAGCACGCTTTTCGAAGCCTCTGAATTCCTTAGTGTCCATCCCAGCTCGACCTCCGACCATCCCCATTTCCGGCTGCCCGCGGCACGGCAGCCCTTGGCCTCTAGCTGCGCTCGAGCGGATCAGCGTGCCGTCCGCCTCCTCTGGCTGATCAAAATGTCTGCACCCATTTGGCAATGGCCGCTTCGCGCAAAAGTTTTCCCCCGTGAGCCGACTTTCCGAATTGGCTTAACTTCCAAATCTGTGGCTTTGCCTGCATTGCGGAGCGCGGAGTTCCGACCACTCGCCCAAGGGTATGCCATGGCGTTTCGTCTCTTTGTTCCGATCCTTGCCGGTGCAACGCTGCGCGAGCGGCTGCTCGCCTGCATCGGGGCCATGATCGGCATCGCATTGACTGGCGTGATCAGTGCGCTGGCGAACGGGTCTGGCCCACATGTCGCACTGCTGGTTGCTCCAATGGGAGCATCGGCCGTGCTGCTCTTTGCCGTGCCTTCAAGCCCGCTGGCGCAACCTTGGTCGATTATCGGGGCAATACGATTTCGGCGCTGGTCGGGGTGATCGTGGCGCATTTCGTGCATGAACCCGTCCTTGCTACCGGCATTGCGGTGGCGCTGGCGATCGCCGCCATGTCGTTCACGCGCTGCCTGCATCCGCCGGGTGGCGCCGCCGCCTTAACTGCGGTGTTCGGCGGACCGGCCGTCTTCAGCTCGGGCTTGCTGTTTCCCTTCGTTCCGGTAGCGCTGAACTCGATCGTGCTGGTCGCACTCGGCTACGGCATCCATAAACTGTCGCGGCGCAACTATCCGCATGTGGCGGCTCCCGCCCTTAAAAGCGCGCATGGAACCATCGATCCGCCGGCGCGGGAGCGGGTCGGCTTCCAGCCCGAGGATATCGATGCCGCGCTCGGCGCGCTGGAGGAAACCTTCGATATCGACCGCAACGATCTTGAGCGGCTGCTACGGCAGGTCGAGTTGCAGGCGATGGTGCGCTCCCACCGGACCCTGCTGTGCGAGGACATCATGTCGCGCGATGTGATTTCGGTCGATGAACATGCGCCTGCCGACCAGGCGCGTCACTTGCTGCTCGATCACAACATCCGGACGCTGCCGGTGACCGACGCCGAGGGCGGGCTGGTCGGTGTAGTTGGCCTGCGCGAGCTGACGAAGGCGACCGACGCGGTGAGGGCTGTGATGTCGAAGGCTGGCACCGCCTCTCCCGATACGCCGGCCATGAGCCTGCTGCCGGTGCTCACCGACGGCCGCAGCCATGCCGTGGTCATCGTCGATGCCGAGCGACGCATTATTGGGCTGATCACCCAGACCGACCTGCTGGCAGCGGCAGCGCGCGTGCACATGGCGAACACAACGCTGGCAGCGGCATAAAATAGGGATCCGGACTTGCTCAATCCGGGAACCCGATGGGGCGCCAATAGGATAGCAGTATGGCGGCCGCCCGACGCTCTCCGGCATCTCCTTCGAGGCGAGCAATGCATCGCCGTCTAGGCAAGGCGAATGCTCCGGACTTCCCAGCCTTTCTTGCCTTGCCCGCCTTCGACAAACACCTTCTGTCCCGCCACCAGCACGCTGAGCCCTGAGCGCGTCAGGGCGCTGGCATGAACGAAGACGTCCTTCTCACCGTTGTCAGGAGCAATGAAGCCGAAGCCCTTTTCGGGTTTGTACCACTTGACCGTGCCCCCCCTCTCCAGCTGCGCACCGGTTTCAACGAAGGTCCCTCCAGCGACGCGCGTATGTGACGGAGTTTTCGAGCGGTGATCGCCGATCTCCAGCACCTGCGCGACTTGATGACCTTTTGGACTTTTTTCGACCGTGATCTTGAGAGGCGTCCCCGCGGCAACATCCCGGCTTCCGGCCGCCTCTAACACTCGCACGTGCAGATAGGCCTCCGTGCCGTCCGACAGTTTGACGAAGCCAAAACCCTTGCTGACTGTGAACCACAATACCTCCGCATCGACAGGATCTGCCGTCACGGGCGGCGGGCGCTGAAAATAGCTTGGCTCGGAAGTCCGTTCCGAAAAGGAAACGGGGTCATCGTCATAGCGATGCCGGCGTGGCTCGCGATGGTCTCGATATTTGCCCATGATCATCTCGACTGGCATGGATGGCGCACTGCGCTACCGTCAAGATAATCTCAATCGGGCGACGCGTTTATGTCAAAAAGGCCGTGAAGGCCGCAGCTGTGCCCGGCCTATCGGCCGAACCCTTTGAAACTAGATTCATTTCCCCTGAAACAATAGTGCCGGCGAGTCGATTTACTGACTCGCATAGGTTGTGTTGGAGTGCGAGTGCGATGATGCTGGCGCGGGCGCACTGGAAGGGCTTTATCAGGCATTGCGGAAAGCCTGCTCCGGGTTTCTTCAAAAGGAACCGAACGGCGGGTCGACGACCATTTGCGCCGGCTCCAGGAGCGCAGGCCTGACCGTGCATGATTATCATCTCCAGCGTCACGCCCAGCGTCGACGCCAAGCCGTGGAGAACCATGCCGCGCTGTCGCCGACGAGAACAACGTCGGAATGTCGATCGACGAGCTTTGAATCGGCGCACTCAATGGGCCTCCTTCCCCAAGCACGGATGTCGCGTTGGCACTTTTTGTGCAGCTGCGAAGAGCTAAAATCGCCACGACGGGTGGTGTTGACGCGCCGACAATTATCAGACAAAAACGGAATTCAATCGGTTCAGCCGCTTACGCGGCGGGGCTCTGCTCAACAACCTCGGGGACCATGGACGAACGCGCAAAAGGGATTAGGAAAGGCGGAGCTGGAGGCAAGGCCAACGACGTCAATGCGGACTTGATCGCCGTTGTGGTCGCCATGGACAGCAGCGCCCCCTGCGTTCTGACCATCCCGCAGGCAAACGCCCTGCCCTCGGGCCCGTTCGAGCTTGCTCACCGTTCGCTGCAGTCGGGCCTCAGGGGATGGGTGGAACAACAGACCGGCCAGCCGCTCGGCTATATCGAACAGCTCTACACCTTCGCCGATCGCGACAGGGTTGGCGCTGACGACCGCGTGGTCTCTATCAGCTATCTGGCGCTCACCCACCAAGACGAAGCTGGCGACCCGGCCGGGCGACACTGGGGAAGCTGGTACGACTATTTCCCGTGGGAGGATCACCGCTCCGGCACACCGGCGGTCGTGTTGGACGAATTGCGGCCGCGCCTGATGGAATGGGCGGATGGCACTGACCACAGTACGACACGCCTCGACCGACGACGGCGGGCGGCGATCGCCTTCGGCTTTGACGACCGCCATTGGAACGAGGAACTCGCGCTTCAACGTTATGAGCTGCTCTACGAAGCCGCCCTGGTGGAGGAAGCAATACGCGCCGGACATTCCGCTGCGCCCACCTCGGTCTCGGGCAGATCGATGATCGCCGATCATCGTCGCATCCTGGCGACCGGCATTGCGCGGCTGCGCTCCAAGATCAAATACCGGCCGGTCGTATTCGAACTGATGCCGCCGGTCTTCACGCTTTTGCAGCTGCAGCGCACCGTGGAGGCGCTTGCCGGCAGGCTCGTACGAAAGCCGAACTTTCGCCGGCTAATCGAGCAGCAGGAGCTGGTCGAGGAAACCGGTGAGACAACCGCGGAAACCGGCGGCCGGCCGGCGCAACTTTATCGCTTCCGTCACGCCGTTCTCGACGAGAGGGTGATAGCCGGAACAAAATTGCCGCTCTCGCGGGCTTGACCCGCCTTGCGCCAGCAGCCCTGACGATGTCGCGGACGGCTTGGCCCTTGTGAGAACCGGGATTGTCGAGAATGACGATGTCGCCCGGCTTCAGTGTTTTGTTGAGTTCGGTTTCGACATAGACGCGAAAGGCCTGCGTATTGATGGGTCCGTCAATGACCCAAGGCGCCTCCACCCGATCCTGCCGCAGCGCGGTGATGAAGGTCATCGTCTTCCAATGGCCATATGGTGCGTGGGCCATCAGCCGCTTGCCGCGCACACCCCAGCCGCGCAACGGCGCCATGTTGGTCTTGACCCATGTTTCATCCAGGAAGACCAGCCGCGTAGGGTCAATGCGGGTCTGTGTCGATCGCCGAGATCCGGCGCGGCGCTGCCCTCATGGACAAAGGTCCGCAACGTGACGCACTGGCCGAATGGCTCGCCCGGAACCTGCCGCAGCGCTTCGAGTCGAGAGTCCTGCCGGTGGACGAACTGGTTGCCTTGGCCTGGGGCGACCTGACGGGCCTCGCGAAGCGGCGTGGCCGCGGTCTGTCATCGATGGACGGGCTGATCGCAGCCACCGCGATCTCCTGACCCATCACATGGCGTGGATCTTCATGCGCTGACGGCGAAACACCCAGATATCCCGCACCTACCGCGATCAAGTGGAAACGCCTCGGTGCCAGCCACGAGGTCGATGTCATTGAAGATGAGATGAAATAGGCGGATCAGCTCTGCTTTTCGCACCTTGACGCGCGCTTATGACAGGCCTCGGCCAAGGGCGTCGAGTTTAGCTTCCGGTTGGATGCTTGCCCTCACCTGGGGCTATGCTTACGGCCATCCCGATCGAGAAAAGCATCGAACGCGGCAGCGACAGCACGAATCACAAAGCGATGCTCCCGCCGTACGCGGACAAAACCGTTTTCGAAGTCCACTATCCCGTCCTCGGCCAGCATCGCCAAGCGTTCAGCTGAATCGAGAAGACGGATCGGATCAAATCCGTGGGCGGCACAGATTGCCTGCACATCGGCCTCGAGATCGCACATTAGTCGCTCGATAATTGCGGCTCGCACGCGGTCGTCGTCGGTGAGGCGATAGCCCTTTGACGTCGCCAGACGGCCAGCTGCGATGTGCTGGATGTAGGAATCCCGTGTAACTTCGTTTTGGACGTACCCCTCGCCGACGCGGCCGATAGCCGACGCGCCGAAACCGACCAGGGTTCTGCAGGTGGTGGCCGAGTAGCCCAGCGAGTTACGCCGCAGGCGACCCGTTTTCTGTGCCAGCGCGAGCTCGTCGTCCGGCAAGGCGAAATGGTCGAGCCCGATCTCGCGGTAGCCGGCGGCAATCAGCGTCGCGGCCACGGCCGCATACTGTTCGGCGCGGGCAGCGCTGCCCGGAAGAACTGCCTCCTCGATGAGGCGCTGATTCTTTATAAGCGACGGGATGTGCGCATAGCCGAACACCGCAAGCCGGTCGGGGCGCATTGCGACCGCCGCCCTCGCGGTCTCGACGCAGGACTGCACCGTTTGATGCGGGAGACCGAAGATGAGGTCGAAGTTGATGCGGCTTACTCCATGCCGCCGCAGCATTTCCACGGCAGCCGACGTCTGCGCCTCACTCTGAACCCGGTTGATTGCTTTTTGAACAATGGGATCGAAGCTCTGCACGCCGAGACTCACACGGTTCACGCCGGCCGCTCCTAAGGCCTCGGCCATCTCGACCGTGAACGTGCGCGGATCAATCTCGACGGCAACCGTAGCTGTTTTCGTGAGAGCGAAGCGGCGTCGCAGGAACTCCATCAGAGCCAGGAACTCGGCTGGTCCTATGAGAGACGGCGTTCCGCCGCCGAAATGCATGTCGCTCACGGGCAGCGTCTGCGGCGCTCGCTCCGAGACCAAACGGATCTCGTCACGCAGGGCCGCCAGATAGTTAAGGATCGGCGCATCATGGCGGGTGATGGTGGTGGGGAAGCCACAATACCAGCAAGCTGATCGGCAGAACGGAACGTGGAAATAGAGCGACACCGGATCGTCCGCCGGCAGGTTCCTGAGCCATTCCTCATAAGCCTCGGCGCCGACCGCCCCAGAGAACTCCGACACAGTCGGATAGATAGTGTACCAAGGCAGGCCGGCCTCGCGATATTTTGTGGTCTGCAACGGTTACCGTCCCATGCTGATAACCACCAACCTTACCGCTGCGCTCGCCTGTGTCTTTGCGCTATGTCAGTCCGTTCCGCTTTGGGCTCGAAAGTTGTATTTCTCAGCAATAGCGGCCGTTCAGTCTTGGCTGGACGGTCAGCGACTGGCCATGGCTGTTCCCGCCGCGACCCTCACGCGCACCGTTTGGTTCCACCATCCCTTCCCTTCAGCCTGCGCCTGGTCGAGTAGATTCTGCTGAGCGCGGCTGCCGCATCCAACGAGATAACACGGCGTTGGGACCAGACTTTGCTCGCCAGCTAGCGCAGCCCCATAGTGATCTCTGGCATCTCGATGAGCTCGTTGTGTGAATTGCTGGCAAGAAGCATTAGCTGTGGCGCGCCGTCTATCAGGACGAGAGGCTGCTCGACGCGACCGTCAGGTCGGCCGCAATGCCAATGCCGGCGCGCCTACTGACTCCGTGGTGGAGGCAAGGCTGCGCGTCAGCGCGTGATTACCGATCATCGCGCTCGCCAAAATGACGGCGTCGTACCGAGCGGTGCCGCCGCATGATGTCTCAACGTCGGGGCTCACAGCAAACAAAGCTGTCGCCATTGAACGAAACTGTCGCGAAGCGAACAGACGAACCGTAGCCGAAACGTTTGCCGTTCGTGCTTGGGTTGATCCGCAAGGCAAAAAGGAAGGAAGAGCGAACCAAGGTCCGCCGGCACACTTGAGCTTCAAGCCGCAGCTGCGTCGTCAGGATGGCACGTCATTTGCAGTAGGAGCCTTTGTGACGGCCCGCCCACAACTAGCGGAGATGACGGGGATGATTTGTACAGAAATGTTGGATGGCGTCGTTTCGGCGATTATTATATTTGTAATAACAATCGCATATTTGTAACAATAACACCTCATCATATTCTCAATTTCTGATGAATATCTGGCGTGACGAGCGCATCAAAACTGCTCAAATTCAACTCAATGCGCATCGTTATCGACTGTTTCCTTAGCAAGAGTTCATCACTGACGTCCATTCCTTTTGCTCTTTGAACGGAGATCAACAATGAACATTAGGAGCCTCCTCCTCGGCTCAACTGCGGCACTGATTGCCGTTTCCGACGCTCGCGCCGTGACCGCCGTTGCCGAGCCTGACCCGACTGAGTACGTTAAAGTTTGCGACGTCTACGGCTCGGGCTACGTCTACATTTCAGGCACTGAGACCTGCGTGCGCATCGGCGGCTATGTCCGTTACGACGTCGGCTTGGGCCATGTCGGATTGGTTGATCACGCAAGAACCTCGGTTGTGAGGACTGGTGAGCATCAGGGCACATGGCAAAACAACACGCGCTTCACATTGAAAACTTGGACCGGCCAGGAGACCGAACTCGGCACGTTGAAGACCTACACCGAAACCCGCATCAACTTCGGCAACCGCCACACTTCGGTTTCGGACAGTTCTCGGTCCCATGCCTTCAACGGAGACAGCACCTTGACTTTCGCCTGGATTCAGCTTGGTGGCCTCCGAGTTGGTAAGGACTGGTCGGCCTTCGACATGTTTATTGGCGGCGCGGGTGACGTACTCAACCAGACGCCGGTTCCGTACGGCGCTTTCGATACCAATGTGGTTCAGTACTACTTCGACGCCGGGAACGGCTTTTCGGCCGTGGTTTCGCTCGAAGAAGGCTCGGGCGTGGTCGGCACAATCGACAGCTACGCACCGCACGTAGTCGGCGGCTTGAAATACACACATGGCTGGGGCGCGATCACCGGCGTTGCCGCTTATGATAGCAACTACGAATCGGTGGCCGCCAAGGTCCGTGTCGACATCAATGTCACCAACGAACTGTTGCTGTTCGGAATGCTCGGCTACGGTTCCAACGGCAAGCTCAACGACGACTCCACGAACGCCATCGACGCTCATGGTCGCGGCTTCTATAAGAGTTGGGGCGGGAACTGGGCTTTCTGGGCTGGCGCCACTTACAAGCTCAACGAGACAACTTCGTTCAAACTTCAGCTCTCCGGTGATCAGCTCAAGAACCATGGTGTCGCTGCAAACGTCGCCTATGCGTTTCTTCCAGATTTCACAGTTACGGCGGAACTCGACTATGGCCGATACGGTAACTTCGCCGTCGGCAAGGTGGACGGCGCTTCCAACATGAATTGGACCAACGCCAACAAGAAGAGCAGTGTCGGCGGAATCCTGCGTTTCGAACGCTCATTCTAACGGATGAAAGGGCGCTGAGGCAGGCATCGCATGTACTTGTCGTCGGCGGATCGGACTCCAGTGGGGGTGCCGGAATCGCGCGCGATATCGAGACGCTCTCCTCCATGGGCGTGCGCAGCTGCCTTGCCGTCACTGCGGTGACGGTGCAAACACACGACAGCGTCACGGACATCCTTCATCTGCAACCCGGTCTGGTGGCCGATCAGATGCGTGCAGCGATCTCGCGGGCGTCGCGGCGTAGTGAGCGCGGGCGCGGCCGTGATGATCGTGGCGGGAGGGAGAGGTAAGGAGCGTCTTTTCTTTGAGAATTCGCGTTTACCGGTACCCACGATGCACAACGGGCGAGTTTTTCAAAGAGGCGCGTCTTCCTTCGAAGCGCTTCGGAGGGCCAGGCTCTGGGCTCGCCCCGAGCCCCTGCGTAGCCTGCGGGGGAGCTGGGTCTCGGCCCATCCGGGTAACGATCCTTCGCGCGGCTATGGAAACGATCGCATTTGCCGATTATCGCATAAAAAACTTGTTATCGCACGACTAAAAAAACTTGCAACTCCACAGCATCATTGACTTGTCGCCTATCAGCACTATATACTTGTAATCGCACAGCTCTAAAAACTTGCAAAGGCACGGCCATGGCCAAGCCCCATGAAAAACTCGCTGTATCACTGGCCGTCCTCAAAGAGCTGCAGGAGGGTGGGCGGCGCATATTCAAATCAAATGAGCTGACCCGCGTCCACCGGGAGCGGCTGCTGCAGAACGGGTTCCTGCGCGATGTTATCAAAGGCTGGCTCATGTCGACCGGCCCGCAGGCACGGCAGCAAGACACCACCCCTTGGTACGCGAGCTTCTGGGAGTTCTGCTCCCTTTACTGCAATGACCGGTTCGGCAAGGACTGGTTCCTCTCACCGGAGCAGTCGCTGCTTCTGCACGCGGAAGCGCCCACTATTCCGCCTCAGGTGGTGGTGAACGCCCCCAAAGGCACGAATAACAAAATCGACCTGCTGTTCGGCACTTCGCTCTATGACCTCAAGGTCAAGGAGATGCCGGCCGAACTGACAGAGAAAAACGGCCAGCGCGTGTTCACTGTCGAGGCCGCCCTTACCCGGGTGCCGGAAGCGTTCTTCCAGCGCGCCCCTATCGAGATGCAGATCGCCATGGCGTCGGTGCGCGACGTATCAACCGTTCTGGCCCTGCTGCTTGATGGCGGCCATTCCGCCGTGGCGGGACGGCTTGCGGGGGCCTTCCGTCGCGTAGGACGCGACTCCTTTGCCGATGAAATCGTGGCCGCCTTCAAAGCCGCCGGCTATGACGTGCGCGAATCCGATCCGTTCGCGGCACAAATTGGAGTGACAACCATTGCGGCGGGCGTACCGCCGTTGGTCGCCCGCCTGCGCGCGATCTGGCAATCGCAGCGCGAAGCCATCATCGAGATATTCCCGAAGGCACCCGGACTGCCGTCCGACAAAGACGCCTATATGAAGTTCGTCGAGGATATCTACGAAAGCGACGCCTACCATTCGCTGTCGATAGAAGGGTACAGCGTCACCCCGGAACTCATCGACCGGGTGCGCGAGGGGAGCTGGAATCCGGAGATTGATGAAGAGGACCGCAAGAACCGGGATGCGCTTGCCGCGCGTGGCTACTACCTCGCATTCCAGAAGGTCAAAGACTCTGTTGCCGCGATCATCAACGGCAAGCCAGCCGGCGCGTTGACGCGGGACACTCACCGGGAGTGGTACCGGGAGCTGTTCGCGCCGTCAGTGACCGCCGGCATCCTTAAAGCCAGCGCGCTTGCGGGATATCGCAATCACCCTGTGTACCTGCGCGGCTCGCAGCACGTGCCGCCGCGTACCGAAGCGGTGGCCGATGGTATGAATGAGCTGTTCGACCTGCTGGAGGCGGAGAAGGAGGCCTCCGTGCGTGCCGTGCTGGGGCATTGGCTTGTGGGCTATGTGCACCCCTATCCGGACGGCAACGGACGGATGGCGCGGTTCCTCATGAACGCGATGCTGGCTTCAGGCGGTTACCCCTGGACAATCGTCAGAGTCGATGACCGGAAGGCCTACCTCGCAGGGCTGGAGGAGGCGAGCGGCAATATGAATGTGAAATCATTCGCCGCCTTTCTCGCCGAACGGGTGAAGTGGTCTATGGAGAAGGCGGCGTGAGGTCGGTGGTGTGCCATGTTTAACTTGCTTGTCTCGGGCCACGGCGAGTGGTGGGAAACGCCGCCGTTCACGTCAACCATTGACCGGTTCAAGGAATCTAGCGGCGCCGAGGCCGAGGCTATCGACCTCGCGCCCTGAAACATTGCGCCGGCTGGAGGAAATCCCGGCGCTTTTGATGTACGAAGTCGGGGCGGGAGGCCCGCACGCGCGCGTGGTCCGGCACAGCCGCATACGCAATATCGTTCGGCGCGGACACGAACTGGCCTTCACCTTCGAGCCCGATCCGAAACATGCCTTTCTCGACCGGTCAGCGGTGTTGAGATTGCGGACCGGCTGGGCATTCAACAGTTCGAACAGCACCCTACGCACTGGGCGATCAAGGATGGTGACATTCCGGCCGAGCTGATTGCCACCAGCACCGCTGAACGGGCGCAGCGCACCGTTGCCGTGGTTGCGGCAGAATATGTAGAAGCGCGCCGCGAGGGACGAAGGAGAGAAGCTGCCGAACTGGCCGAAGAACTGGAGGATTTTCCTCCCTCGCTGGAGAAGCACTGTCGTGCCGGCGCGTATCCTTCAGCAGCCGACACCCGAATTATACCCGATCCTTGGGATAGAGCCCCGCACGCCCGAAGGCCGCAACGCCGTCGTGGCCGTCGTCGCAAGGGATCACAATGGGCAGGACTTGCCTGCCGACTGGTCTTATTCGCTGGCGTGGTTCCTGGACCTTTACGGCAGCGCGACGGAAGCGGGGCGCCTTGACGGCGCGCTGGCCGAATGCGCAACGCATATGATCGCGCTCGGCACTGGCGAGGGAGAAGCTGCCGGCCCGGTTGAAAATATCGGCTACGCACTCTGGCGCTGTTCGCGAAGCCCGAAACTTATCGGCGATCTGCGCCGGGAAATTGCGGTCCTGACTGATCGCCTCGTGCGCCGCCA
Organism: Mesorhizobium sp. M1217; assembly: GCF_040318275.1. Classification (NCBI taxonomy): domain Bacteria; kingdom Pseudomonadati; phylum Pseudomonadota; class Alphaproteobacteria; order Hyphomicrobiales; family Phyllobacteriaceae; genus Mesorhizobium; species Mesorhizobium sp. M1217. Next base: position 12,746 of record NZ_JAMYMA010000033.1, read on the forward strand.
GGAGGGTGGGGGCTACTGGAATGAAACTAGAGAAGGGGTTCCCCGGCCCGGCCTGCGCGCCACGGCGACAGTCGCCCTTCAGCGGCTTGGCGATGACCGCTACCACGACGCAATTCGGAAAGCCGTGTCATGGCTGATCACACGAGTTATTCCTGACACAGGCGCGCTTCCGCGCGACGCGGGCGACGACGATCCCGAGGTCATCGCCACGACACTCGCGATGGAGGCTATTCGCCGGTCTGATTTTGTCGATAACGTGCCCCACGAGCTGGCGGCTGGAGATGCCTGGCTGGTCTCCGGTCAGACCGTGCTCGGAGGCAGGCAGGCAGAGCCGTGGGCAGAGGATTTTGTCGCGGCCTTGGTGCTTGAATATCTCGCGCGCCAAAACGAGATGCTGCCGCAGGTCGATGGCTTTCTCCTGATGGCGCGCGACTTCTTCCGCAAGGCAGAAGAGCTGCAGCTGGAAGGCGGCGCCAATAATCGGCGGCTTGCTGCCATAGCGACCGTGCATGCTGTGGAAATGTTCCTCTATGGGCTGTTTGAGCGGCGGGAAGATTTGGCGCTGTCAGCCTTCCGCGAAAACGGCACTGAGACGCTCGGCCCCCGGGAAGCGCTCGGCGCTCTGCAGGCTGCGTTGCAACGGATCGGGGTGCTGCACGCGCCGCAACGGCTGTCCCACCGCGACAATCTGAGTGCGTTGGTCGGGCGGCGTGACGGGATCATCCATCGCGCTCACGAAATGAGCGAAGCGGAACTCAGAGACGGGATGAAGCATGCCCGGCGCTTTATCGAAAAGTATGCCCGGTCGCTGCTCGACTTGAACCTGTTGCAGTGAATGTACGTGATTGAGGGGGATGATGAAAAGAAGCGGTATTCCAAAGGATGTTATGGCGGCTATTCCGCAAGGCCGCGGAAGAATATGGGGGCAGCGATGCCCCGGCGACATGGCCCCGGATGTGCTGATGACCGGACGTTACCAGTTCGGCAGCAACGAGCGCCGATGGCGACGACATTCTCGGCGATGCCGACGAATATCTGATGCGCCATTTCGCGACTGAGAGCGGAAAGAGCAAAGGCCAGTTCTACACCCCCGCCGAAGTCAGCCGCATCATGGCGCAGATCATCGGCATTCGGTCCGCCAAGACCAGCGGCGACACCACCGTCTAGGACCCGACCTGCGGATCGGGATCGCTGCTGCTGAAAGTGGCCGACGAGGCCGGGACCAATGTCACGCTCTACGGGCAGGAGAAGGATTCGGCCACCAGCGGTCTCGCGCGCATGAACATGATCCTGCACAACGCACCCACCGCGATGATCATGCAGGGCAACACCCTCACCGATCCCAAATTCCGCGACGGCGATGCGCTCAAGACCTTTGATTACGTCGTCGCCAATCCGCCCTTCAGCGACAAGCGCTGGAGCACCGGGCTTGACCCGCTTCATGATGAGCTGATCGCTTTAAGTCGTTTCGGCGTACCGCCCGCCAAGCAGGGCGATTACGCCTATCTGCTACACATCGTCCGGTCGCTGAAGAGCGCCGGTAAGGGCGCCTGCATTCTGCCGCACGGCGTTCTCTTCCGCGGCAACGCCGAAGCCGAACTCCGGCGCAACCTTGTGCGCAAGGGATACATCATCCACACCTACAAATTCAGCGAGGCGGTGGAGGACGAAGTCGTTCTCGACCTCGTTTTTTATGAAGCACGCGATATCGACCAGCGCCTGGGTTCAGAGGACAAATTGATCAGTGGTTCGATGCCAAAACCAAGGCCCTGAATGACTGGCAAAGGGATGAGCTAAAAAAGAAATGGGGCACGATGTAAAACGTGCTCAGCTCGCGATCCCGCAAGGATCGTGTCGTCAGCGGCACGTCTTCGATTTCAGCGTGAAGCCCCGCCTGTCAAGCCAACGCGGCAACGCAATTCTCGTGGCCTCCAGCATCTACGAAGCCTGCAAGCACTTCGAGCTTTTTCAAAAGATCCCGTTCCGCAACAAGTGCGCCCTGATCCAATCGTACAATCCGAATGCGCAGGACATCACAAAGGAAGAGACGGGCGCCAACACCGATACCGACCGGCAGGTCATTTACAACACCTACACCGAGTTGCTGAAGGGCGTTGAGGCCAAGGGCGGTTTGTCCAAAACCGAGGTGTACGAGGAGGCGGCCAAGGCTCTTTTCACCAAGGAGCCGGCGAACATGAAGCTGCTGGTGGTCATCGACAAGCTGCTCACAGCTTTCGATGCGCCACCCTGCACCTATGTCTACATAGACACGTCTATGCAGGACCACGGCCTGTTCCAAGCGATTTGCCGGACCAATCGGCTTGACGGCGAGGACAAGGATTTCGGTTGTATCGTCGCCTACAAGGGCCTGTTCAAGAAGGTTGAGAGTGCGATCGCCGTCTATACGTCGGAACTTGATCATTCCGACGACGGGCCGGCTCCGGATGTGCTGCTCAAGGACCGTCTGAAAAAAGGAAAAGAACGTCTCGATCAAGCCCTGGAACGCATTGTCCTGCTTTGCGAGCGTGTGGAGCCGCCGAAAGGAGAACTGGAATACATCCACTTCTCCTGCGGCAACACCGAAATCGCGTCAGACCTTAAAGAGCGCGAACCTCAGCGCGCGGCCCTGTACAAGGCAACCGCGGGCTGCTGCGGGCGTATGCTAATATCGCGGATGAATGGTGACCTGCCACTGAATTTTCATCCGGCTGCAGTTAGAGCCTCGGCGGGTTTTGATCCGATACCATTCTTTGGACCGCCGGAAGGTGGAGTTTTCCGGCTGTTTCACGATGGCGGGCTGACGGCGCCATCGGGATTGATCAACGAGATCGGAACCTTGTGCCCGATTGCGCCATGGGGGCGCACCTCGTTGTAGTATCTGCGCCAATCCTCCAACTTTTCGGCCGCGTCGGCAAGCGTCAGGAACCAGTGGGCGTTCAAACATTCCGCCCTGAAGCGGCCGTTGAAGGCTTCGATGTAAGCGTTGTCCGTTGGCTTTCCCGGTCGCGAGAAGTCGAGCGTGACGCCCCTGGTGTAGGCCCACAGGTCGAGGTCGCGGGAGACGAACTCCGAGCCTTTGATGCCGCAGGCTACAACAACGCCCACCTTGCCCGCATCAAGAAACAGGTCGAGCATTACCTGAATGCGCGGGACACTGTGCGTCTGGCCAGCAACGAAAGCCTCGATCTGAAGGCCTACGAGGCTGATATGCGGCACTTAATCGACACATATTTCAAAGCCGATGAGCCCCGCAAAATCTCACCATTCGACGGCATGAGCCTCCTTGAGCTCAGCTCGTTTGGGAGGACGTGCTGGACGATAGGGTCACCATTCCCCGCGAAGCAGTCCAGCGAGCGTAAAATCCAGGATCAAGCTGACCGCACATGGAATCTTCTCACTACGCTTTACTACAAGGGGACAGGCCGTATCCCTTGGCGCCGGAAGAAGATCGGATTGAAAGGCAACCTTCTTTGTCATCTTTGCATCACGGTCAGTCTGCTCGAGATTGACCGCTGCAAACCGGGAGCACGAGCGGGCCGGGCAAACGTTGCAACAGATCTTTCAAGGAAATTCATTGACTCTTAGCAACTCCGGTTCGCTGTGAATGGTAGGCTTATTGCAACGTCTGAGGTCAGTGGGGTCCAAACCGTAGCGCCGCTTATTCTCCGACCCGCCGAACTGCGTGCAATTTCGGCTAAAGGCAATGGCAAGAAGAGCGCCCATCTTGTTTGTTCGACACAGCCATATCGGCTCAAAACAGTATCTTCACGGCCACCGACATTGTCCGGTCGGTGGACAATCAACCATATAATTTGGTTCGAAAGCCGCAACATCTGTGGAGAACGCGAAATGACAAATTCAGTAGGACGAGTGCCCAGGCTTTCCAAGTGGCTTGGTCCTGACCAATGCTGACACTGGTCAGTCGCCTACGGACGGCAGCGCATTTAGATCGCCTTCGAATCCTAGGTCTTTGCGCGCACGCGGACCTAACTGTCTGCCAGCTAGCGGAGATTTGGGTCTGCGTCGTGAGCACGTTGTACGACACGTCCGGCTACTGGCCAGAGCCGACTTTCTTTACTGCAACGAACAACGCCCGTGGTGCTCGTACCATCTCAAAGCAGCAGGTAAGGACGGCGGGCTGGTTCAGTTGTTGGTTGATCTCCTGCCCCACGGCGATGACTATCACAAACGAGACCTTCAACGGCTCGAAGCGACACAAGACGCGCCGTCGAAGGGGATCGCATGCTTGACCGTGAAATAGATCCAATTGGAGCGCGAAACCACCATGGACAACTCCGCCGACGGCGCCATCGCGCCGCCCGACACTTGCGGACGGTCTCGCTTGGCGGCCTCTGGCCCACGCGCTTCTGGACCGAGGTTATGACCTGGTCACCGGGGGCACTGACAATCACATGCTGATCCTTGATCTTCGCGATCGACCACTATCAGGCAAGGCCTATGCCGAGCGGTTAGCGAAGGCAGGCATCATTACGAACTTTAATATGGTGCCGGGGGACCCGCGCCATCCTGAGGTCACAAGCGGAATTCGCCTGCGGGCGCCAGCAGTGACGTCAATGGGCTTGCGCGATGTGGAAACCGTGCAAATTGCTGGCTTCATGGACTCCGTCCTCCGGCGCGCCAGAAGACGAAGATCTCCATGCCTGCGTGCGAAGAGACGTTGCCGACTTGTGCGCTGCGTTCGAGGTCCCGGGCCTCACCGACAGGTAAGGTGGGCTAAGCAAAATGCCCCATACAACTCCAACACCCGAAGCGAGGCATTTCATGGCTAGGCAGTTCGTGTTCTCTTCCGAATCGGTTGGCGCGGGACACCCGGATAAGTTGGCCGACAACATCTCGGATGCCATCCTCGATGCCATCCTCCGCACCGATCCCAAGGCGCGCGTCGCCTGTGAAGCGTTGGTAAAATCAGGGATGGTCGTTCTGGCTGGCGAGATTACCAGCGATGCGCAGGTGGATTATAGCCAAGTTGCGCGCGATACGATTCTCGATATTGGATACGACAACGAGGCCGTCGGCTTTGACGGCCGGCGTTGCTCCGTCGTTCATGCACTCACCGAGCAGTCGCCCGACATCAGCCAGGGCGTTGACGAGGGACGAGGGCAGGACCTCCAACAGGGAGCGGGAGATCAGGGCCTCATGTTCGGCTACGCATGCCGCGAAACCGATACTCTGATGCCTTTGCCGATCCAGCTCGCTCATCGCTTGACGAAACAACAGGCAGATGTCCGGAAAGCACGACAGCTTGGCTGGTTGCGTCCTGACATGAAATCCCAAGTCTCAGTGCGCTATGAGGGGTTGCGCCCGGTCGCCCTGGATACCATCGTCGTATCGACCCAACATGACGAGCAGGTCTCGCAAGAGACGGTCCGCGAGGGCGTCATTGAGGAAATCATAAAGCCTGTCCTGCCGACCCACCTGGAGACGGAAGGCATCAGAATTCTGGTCAACCCGACGGGGAGGTTCGTAGTCGGCGGGCCGCGCGGCGACTGCGGTCTCACTGGACGCAAGATCATCGTCGATTCCTATGGTGGGATGGGTCGTCACGGCGGCGGCGCCTTTTCGGGCAAGGACCCGTCCAAGGTTGACCGCTCAGCTGCCTATGCGGCCCGGTATGTCGCAAAGAATATCGTCGCTAGCGGACTTGCGGACGTCTGCGAGGTGCAGCTTGCTTACGCAATCGGCGTGGCCAGTCCGGTTTCTGTCATGGTCAACACGTTCGGAACAGCGAGGGTAGAGGAAAGAAGGATCGAGCGCCTCATTCTTGAGTTGTTCGATCTCAGACCGAAGGGCATTATCAAGATGCTTGATCTCTTACGCCCTATATACCGCAAGACCGCGACCTATGGCCATTTCGGCCGTGAAGAGCCTGATTTCACCTGGGAGAAGACAGACAGGGCCGACGAATTGCGTCGCGAGGCAGGACTTGCCGCCCCGTGAGGGCTGGCGCCGAATTGGCAAGCGCAAAGCCCATTCCCACTGGCCAGACCCGCCCGCGCCCCGGCATGGCAGAAAGCCGGTGGGTTTTTGGCGGAGACATGAATTGATGCCGGACTATGACGTGCTTTGTATCGGAAATGCCATCGTCGACATCATCGCCCAGTGCGACGAGGCGTTCCTGGAGACCAACGGCATCATCAAGGGCGCGATGAATTTGATCGACACGAGGCGCGCCGAACTGCTCTACAGCCGCATGGGCCCGGCCATTGAAGCCTCGGGCGGCAGCGCGGGCAACACGGCGGCGGGCGTCGCCTCCTTCGGCGGTCGCGCCGCTTTCTTCGGCAAGGTCTCCAACGACGCGCTCGGCGAAATCTACGCGCATGACATGCATGCCCAGGGCGTCCCCTTCGACACCAGGCCGCTCGATGGCGAACCGCCGACGGCGCGCTCGATGATCTTCGTCACGCCGGACGGCGAGCGCTCGATGAACACCTATCTCGGCGCCTGCGTCGAGCTCGGCCCGGAGGATGTTGAGGCCGACAAGGCGTCGGGCGCCGCCGTCACCTATTTCGAGGGCTATCTGTGGGACCCGCCGCGCGCCAAGGAAGCGTTCCGGCAGACGGCGAAGTTCGCCCATGCCGCCGGGCGCGAAGTGTCGATGACATTGTCGGACTCGTTCTGCGTCGACCGCTACCGCGACGAATTCCTCGACCTGATGCGCTCGGGCACCGTCGACATCGTCTTTGCCAACAGCCACGAGATCAAGTCGCTCTACCAGACCGCGTCATTCGACGAAGCGCTGGCGCGGATCCGCAAGGACTGCAAGATCGCCGCCGTCACCCGCTCGGAAAAGGGCTCGGTGATCGTGCGCGGCGACGAGACCGTCACCATCGAGGCGACCAGGATCCGCGAGCTGGTCGACACCACCGGCGCCGGCGACCTCTACGCCGCCGGCTTCCTCTACGGCTACACGCAAGGCCGCAGCCTGAAGCAGTGCGGCGATCTCGGCTCGCTGGCGGCCGGGCTGGTCATCCAGCAGATAGGCCCAAGGCCAGGGCAGAATCTGCGCCGAGAGGCGGAGCAGGCGGGATTACTGTAGGTGGCGAGCCAAGAACCAGCTGCCCACTCTCCTTAATCCAGCCCGAGCCTTTTCTTCAGTTCCGCATTCTCCTTGCGGAGACGATCGGCAAGCAGGCTCTTTAGCCGCTTGTTTTCTTCCTCGAGCGCGACGAGATCCTTCAGCCCGTCACTGTCCGCCGCCGGCGCCGCCGCCTTCTTCCAAAGATAATATGTCTGTTCCGAGATGCCGGCTTGCTTCACCGCGCTCTTGAGAGTAGCGCCGCCGCCAATTGAGGTCTCGATTTGCGCCAGCTTCTGGGCACGATCCTTCGCGGAGTAGCTCTTTCGGCCTGTTCGCGCTGACGGCGGTGCTTCAGTGGTCGCGGATATCGGCTTGGCGCCCTCCTTGCGGGCAGGCGCGCTCGCCTCAGCTTCTGGCTTCCTCGACCGCCGCGCTCTCGTCTTCGGTTTTGGCGTTTCCGCTTTGTCTGCCGGTGCGCTAGGAACTACTGCTGACTCGGTTTCCAGGGGGTTGGCCATGAAATGCTCCACTCGCGGTTTTTGCAAAGGTTCAGCATCAAGGGCCACTACAGTAGAGTCAACAAGCTGACGATTTAACGGCTCGACTTCCTTTGTTGTCTCGGCCATCGCCGCGGCGATGTCGAAATTGCCCCAGATGGAACGTGCGGATTTTTGATAATTGCGCTTTTGTTTGACTTCCACGGTGAATGGTCGCGTCTGCCGCCTCATAGTTCCTTCCTGAATAGGAGAATGAAGTCGCCGCTCGAATTTTTGGCGCTTCCTGCTTAGCGCGGAGCATTATCGTATAGCCGCTCAACGGGCAAGTGATGCCGGTCTTCGATGGCTGACCCATCTGGGGAGATTTGAGCGGCTTCGCGCGTCCTGCGCATGCCTGCAAGGCCGCCAAGTTTTCTGGGTTAGCAGGCGCGCCACTGTGGCAGCTTGGCGAGGCCATGGTTGAGCGAGGCGAACCAAATCCAGCCCCGCGGTGGATCCCGAAGCTTCCCACAATGGCGAAGAGAACATCTTCACTCGTTCCTTTTCAGCACAAGACCTTCCGTTCGCTATGGTCGGCTGCACTCGTTTCGAACCTTGGCACCCTGGTGGAAGGTGTGGCGGCAGCTTGGCTGATGACGAGCATCGCCACCTCCCATGGAATGGTGGCGCTCGTCCAGTCATCGACCACCCTCCCCTACATGATCTTCTCCCTCGGCGGCATGGCGGCGGGAAGCTGGCTTTGGGGCGAACTGGCGGATGTCCAAGGTGTTTCGGGAGCCTTGCTCGTCCGCCAGCATGGTTCTTGTGATTGGGGGACTGATGGGCATCCTTCTGCGTCAGCCGGATTTTGAAACGCTCAATCTGGATCCGACCAACAAGTTCAGCGAACCGACGCTGCAACTTGACCTGCGGCCACGAAGCGGTCCGATCATGGTGATGGTCGACTATCGTGTCGATCAGAGAGATCCAGACTCGCCCACAATAATTATCTGAATTTCAGCAGTAATTTTTGATCGCCCATTCGTGCTGTGTACCAGCCCTGTGTCTTGGGCAAGTGGTCACGAACGGCTGTCGGAGCCTCGAAGACGCCCTAAAAACACATGCTGCGATTTTTGAACACGCTTGACGTGTTAGATTAATTCATCCACAATGCGTGTATTGCACACGCGAGGTGAGTTATGAACATGAAAGAACTTAGGGTTCGACTGGGCATGACTCAAAAAGATTTGGCAGAGCAGATGGCAACGACGCAACAGACTGTGGCCCGTTGGGAAACAGGCAAAACGCAGTTGAACGTCGAGCAGATCAAGGACCTTTGTCTCACGTTGAAATGCACAGTCGAGGAGCTGCTGGGCTGGAAGATTGATGTCGAGGAGTGGCGCACGAGCCCGTTTGCAATTGCCGATGCCGAAACGCGATACGGCACGCTCAGAATCAAGACGACTGTTGGCAGCCGCCAATATCCTATCGATGAAAAGGCGCGTGAATCGATTTTACATCAGTTGAAGGAACTTCATAATCTTCGTAGAAATAGCACAAGCAGGCCATGGCTGTATTGTTGGAGTCTTGACAACAAAATACTCTTGATCAATCCGCAATATGTCCGCACCATTGAGCTTATCGGTGACGATGTAGAGGAGATGCCAGAGTATTATCATCCAGAAATCTATCGGGCTTTGGATGACTGGGATAAGGGTGAGGTTTCAGGAAAGCTGAAGAAAGAATGCGATGCCATCATCGCAGAGATGGGTGATCAGGAAGCCGTGCGCATGGCCTCCTATGTTCGCGTCACGTATGACGACGGAGAAGATGAGTGGAACTTCTTGGATGAAGAAACCACTACGACTTTCTTCGGATTGGAAGCTGCGACGTTTGACGTTCCCCAGTGTAGTTTCGCCGAAGTGGAGGAAGAAGGTTACTACCGAGCGCGATACGCCAACCTTGATCGCGTCGCGGTGATGGAGGTTCCAAGCGACCGTTATCACAGATTGACCGCGCCCGAGGAAGCTTAGAATCATCCACGAAGGCCACATGTTACATCTCGACCTTGCGTGCTGCGTTTTCAGTGCGAGATGAAGTGAAGCGTAGGTAGTGGCAGGTAAGAGTGCTCGACCAGAAGCTCAACTGCCTCCTCAATATCGCTGCCGATGTGCCGCAGGACACGTCCACGGGAGCGTGGATAGGCGTGAAGTTCCTGCACTCCACGGTCCGCTCTCCCCATCGTCGGTATGTGCCCGACGCCATCTTGTGGACGAGCTTGGCCGCCTGCACCCGGTTGTATTCCGGCTTGCGGTCCGCCTGGGGGTCGCCGCGATGGCTATCTCCATGTCAATCGGCGCCGAACTTTGACTGCCCGCTGCTTTTGATGATTTGGCGAGGTCCCGCGCATAATCACTCTTGGTCTTCTCCTTGAGGCCCTGTGTCGCGAACTTGTGGTCCAGCAGGGCAAACAGGTCCAAGTCCCCCTCCGCGGTGGCGCTGGCTTGCCCTCACCGCCCTCGGCTTCCAATTGGGGAACCGCTTCTGCGCGCTGCACCGTGGCGATTGTCCGCCCAAGACCCATCACAAGATCGAACGCCAAACCGTGCGCGTGCACGACGATTTGCCGCTCAGGCCTCATTTGGACAGGACTTGAGCTGGCCCGGTGGTTTGAGCCGGGTTACCTTGAGCCGGTGGGCTGCGAACAAGCAGTTCGAGACATTGGCCTCGATCACTTCGCAACAGGCCGCTGCGCCGGGCCTCGGGGTGCTCCCCTCGAAATCGTTCTGTCGTATCACCGAGGGCATCACGGCCAACAGTTTCCACATGGGCAACAGCCTCGCCATTGAGCCGGATGTGGTCGCGAGCAGATCACCAACGAAGCGGTCGGAAGCTCGGAGCCGAAGTTCGACACCGAGGTGGCGTTCGCATGATGCGGGAAGCAGCACCACGGCGCTTGCCGGTAGTTTGCCGCCGGCAGCCGACGAACTCCTATCCTCCTGGACCGCTGTGCGTTATTGCTTTGATTTACCGGCCGCTCAAGGCTTCCATAGTTTCGCTTTCAAGGCGACCTTTGGCAACATGCCAACGGAAATTTAACATAACGACATAAACATTTCTTTATGCGGCGTTGACAAAGAAGCGAACTGCGGTAATTGTCTTCCGTGTCGTGGTTCTCCGTACGGCGCTGCCGCAGCGGAGCTAAGAGGGAAGCCGGTGCGATGCCGGCGCTGCCCCCGCAACTGTTAGCGGCGAGCCAACCCCACTCATGTCACTGAGGCGAATAGCCTTGGGAAGACGGGTAGAGGCTATGACCCCGCGAGCCAGGAGACCTGCCACGGCGAATTACGTCCACGGGCGGGGTGTCTCGATGGCCGCTGCAGCCTGGCGTTCGTGCCGGCCTGCTAGCGCCTTCCTTGTCACCGACGCCCCAACCATCGGGGTATGCATGACTGTCTCTCAGCAAATTCCTGTAGCAACGCTCGGCGTGCCGCGCTTCGGTCGTCGGCGAGAACTGAAATTCGCGCTTGAAAGCTACTGGTCCGGAAAATCGTCCGCTGCCGACCTTCTCACGACCGCGAAGGCGCTCCGTGCCGCTAGCTGGGAGGAGCAGCACGATCGCGGCGTGTCGAAAATCCCGTCGAACGACTTCTCGCTCTACGACCATGTGCTCGACACCGCAGCCATGGTCGGCGCCGTTCCATCCCGTTACGGCTGGAATAGCGGCGAGGTTCCACTTGACATCTACTTCGCAATGGCGCGGGGCAACCAGGGTCAGACGGAGGATTGTCGACACGCTGGTCACCAGCAGGCGGCTCATCGGTCTGATGTAACCGCGATGGAAATGACCAAGTGGTTTGACACCAACTATCACTACATTGTGCCGGAACTCAACGATGATCAGACGTTCGCCCTCTCGTCGACGAAACCGGTCGATTACTTCATCGAGGCTAAAGCTCTCGGCGTTCACACACGCCCAGTCATCCTTGGACCGATCACCTTCCTCAAGCTGGCGAAATCGCCTGCCGAAGGCTTCGATCCCATCGCGCTCCTGCCGCGGCTGCTGCCCGTCTACGAGCAACTCCTGCAGAGGCTGAAGCTGTCTGGAGCCGACTGGGTGCAGATCGATGAGCCAGCGCTTGTCCTCGATCTGAACCCGAACGAACGAGCTGCGTTCGAATTCGCCTATGGCCAGCTGTCGAAAGCCGCGCCCGAGCTGAAGATCATGCTGGCTACCTATTTCGGGCCGCTGCGAGACAATCTCGAAACCGCGGTTTCTCTGCCCCTGGCCGGGCTGCATATTGATCTCGTGCGCGCTCCCGAGCAGCTGGAAACGGTGGGTCGGCTCGCACCGAAGGATCTGGTGCTCTCGCTTGGCTTGATCGATGGCCGCAACATCTGGCGTGCGAACCTGCCCGCCATTCTCGACCGCATCAAACCGATCGTCGCCGGCTGGCCCTTGGACCGCGTCGAGATCGCGCCTTCTTGCTCGATGCTGCATGTGCCGATCGACCTCCGCATGGAGACGGAACTCGACGCGGACATCAGGTCGTGGCTCGCCTTCGCGGCCCAGAAGACCGACGAGTTGGTGTTGCTTGCCCGGGCCCTGTCCCAAGGCAGGGATGCGGTGGCAGGCGCGTTGAAAGCGTCTGCCGAGGCTGCCGCCACTCGCGTGACATCCACGAAGATCCATGACCCGCTGGTTGAGGGGCGGATCGCCAGCATTGACGACAGCATGAAGCGACGAGAGAGCGCTTTTGCCGAGCGCTCCAGAGTCCAGGCCGGCACGCTCGGGCTGCCGCCGTTCCCGACGACGACCATCGGGTCCTTCCCGCAGACGCCGCAGGTACGCAGGGCGCGGGCCGCTCATGCGAAGGACCAGCTGAGCTATGTCGACTACGAGACCTTCCTGAAGAAGGAGATCGAGGCTGCAATTCGCTGGCAGGAAGAGATCGGGCTGGACGTGCTGGTGCACGGTGAGTTCGAACGAAACGACATGGTACAGCATTTCGGCGAGCAGCTGTCCGGCTTCGCCTTCACCCAGCATGCCTGGGTGCAGAGCTATGGGTCGCGTTACGTGCGCCCCCCCATCATCTTCGGCGACGTATCGAGGCCCAATCCGATGACGCTGCGCTGGTGGCAGTTCGCCCAGTCGCTTACGGAAAACCCTGTGAAGGGAATGCTCACAGGCCCAGTGACCATTCTCAACTGGTCATTTGTTCGCGACGACGTACCCCGCTCCGAAGCATGCCGCCAGATCGCGCTCGCCATCCGCGACGAAGTGACGGATCTCGAATGGTCCGGCGCAAGGATGATCCAGATCGATGAGGCCGCGTTTCGCGAAGGATTGCCACTGCGCCAGTCTGATTGGAACGACTATCTCGACTGGGCTGTCGAATGCTTCCGGATCGCTTCAACGGGTGTAAAGGACGCGACTCAAATCCATACCCACATGTGCTATTCGGAGTTCAACGAGATCATCGACGCGATCGCTGAAATGGATGCGGATGTCATTTCGATTGAGACGTCGCGCTCGAAAATGGAACTGCTGGACGCCTTCACGAGCTCCAAATATCCGAATGAAATCGGGCCCGGAGTCTACGACATTCACTCACCACGGGTCCCGGAAGTCGGCGAGATTTCGGATCTCGTCATGCTTGCCCGCGAGCGACTGTCCGATGCCCAACTGTGGGTAAACCCGGACTGTGGCCTCAAAACCCGCAAGTGGGAGGAGGTCCGCCCTGCCCTCATGAACATGGTTGCTGCAGCACGCGCGCTCCGGGAGAAAGTGTAGGCCGGAAGGTTTCCTGGTTGCTCACCATGTGGTGAGTTAGCGGCTGCCGCATGTGGGCCGTGAATGTGCCAAAACGCGATCACATCCTTTGAAATAAGTCACTCGAGCGAGAGAGTGCACTTTCCTTCGGCACGTGTACTAATCGCGCAGGAATAAAGGGAACCGTTTTCTCCCTGTGACGTGTCGAGTTCGAAGGGGATGTGATTGGCGTCGAGACCGCTCCGGCCATGGGTTATCAGCATGCCAAGTGCGCTGTTCTCGATCAGTTCGTAAAGGACTTTTCGGCTCGGTTCATCGAAATGCGCGGGTACATACATGACAGGTTCCTTCACTGGCCGCCGGGTTCGCTGTTCACCGGTTGACATCCGATGGCAAGCGTTCCAACGCGGCGGCGATCTGGCGCTTCGCTGCTGAGGGCAGAGGCAGGATGGGACGCGGGGGGTCGGCACGGCAAATGTCGAGCAATTCGGCAAGTGCATAGACGACGCGAAGGCTCGAGAACTCCTTGAAGAGGCTCCAGAGCGGCGCAAGCGTGGCATCGATCCGTCGCGCTTCGGCCGCATCGCCCTGTTGCGCCGCCGTGACGATCTTCACGCAGACCTCGGGCAGGATGCCGGCGAGGACGCTGTACCATGTGTCGGCGCCGGCGATTATGGCCTCTGCAGCGTTCCAGTCGCCGCTGTAGCCGATCGAGAACCCTTCCGGCACAGTGCGCCTCTGGTCGGCCAGATGGCTCTTGATCGCATCGCCCTTGTCTGTCGGATTCTTGATAGCGACAATCCCACTTACCTTTGCCAGGCGGCTGACGAGTGCTGGGGTGAAATGGAAATGCGTCGTTCCTGGATTGTCGTAGACGACGATCGGCAGGCCGCTCTCGCACGCCACCGTCGAGAAATGTTCGAACACCTCGTCATCAGTGAGCGGGGTGTAAGAGGCGGCGGCAAGCAACCCCGCGGCAGCCCCAAGGGCCTTAGCGTCCTGCGCGAGCCTCACTGCTTCGTCGGTGCGCAGCGCGCCCACACCCACCACGACCGGCATTTGTCCCCCGGTTTCGTCCAAGGTCTCGGCGAGCGTCCGTCGCCGTTCCTCGCGCGACAGATACATGTAGGTGCCGGTGCTGCCGAGAAGACCGATGGAGTCGACCTGAGCGGCGCCAAGCCGAGCAATCAGCCTGCGCAGAGCAACGGTATCGACGCGGCCGTCACGATCGGCGGGCGTGATGGGAAACGCGGAAAGACCGCTCAGGAATGCCATGGCAAGGCTCCAGGTTTGTGCGTGAGCGCAGGACTGGCCGGACGACAGGTCATCACAAGGCGTCCAGAGCCCGCCGCAGGTCGGCGATTAGGTCATCGGCCTCTTCAAGACCCACCGAGAGACGCATGAGGTCCTCGCCGACTCCATCGGCCAGATGGGCATCCTTGCGGATCGGCTGACGAGCACGGGTCAGGCTTGCCGGATGATAGATGAGGCTGTCGGCATCGCCGAGGCTGACAGCCCGGGTGATCAAGTTGAGCCGGTCCATCATCCGGCGCGCGCCCTCGAACCCAGCGTGGAGGCCAAAGGCCAACATGCCCGAGCCTTGGGACATCTGCTTTCGCGCCGTCACCTGATCAGGGTGCGAGTCGAGGAAGGGATAACTCACCCATGCCACCGCCGGGTGCGCCTCGAGCGCCTGAGCCACCGCAAGGGCAGTGGCGCTGTGCCGTTCCATGCGCAGCGTGAGCGTCTTCAGACCGCGCAGGATCAGGAAGGCTGACATGGGCGAGAGCGCTGCGCCGGTGATGTAGCGCAGGCCCGTTTCGTGGAGCGTGCGGAGCGTTTGCGCGTCGCCGAGAATCGCCCCGCCAAGGGCATCGCCGTGCCCATTGATGTATTTGGTCAGCGAGTGGAGCACGAGGTCTGCCCCATGTTCGAGCGGCCGCTGGAGCGCGGGGGAGGCGAAGGTGCTGTCGACTGCAACCTTTACACCGCGCGCGTGGGCGCGCTCGGCAATGGCAGCGATGTCGCAGATGCGGCTCAGCGGATTCACCGGCGTCTCGAAGAAAACAAGCCGGGTCCGCTCGGTGATCGCGGCATCGAGATTGTGAGGATCGGACAGGTCGACCGCGACGACCTTGATGCCGAAGCGGGGGACCGCCTGTTCGACCATGGCAAGCGTGTTCGCATAAAGCGTCTTGTGGACGATGAGTTCATCGCCTTGGGACAGGAGCGACAAGATCAGTGTGCCGAAAGCCGCCATCCCCGAGGCAACGACCAAACCTGCCTCGGCTCCTTCCAGATTGGCGAGCCGTTGCTCGAGGATCTCCGTCGTCGGATTGTATTCGCGCGCATAGAGCCTTCCGCCAAGCGCGGCGGCGGCCTCGTTCGCTGCCACGCTTTCGAATCCATAGGTCGAGGTCAAGAAGACTGGCGGCTGAACGGCATTGGAAAAGCCGGCCGGATCGTAGCCATGATGGATCGCCCGAGTGGCGAATCCGGGACCGGTGTCGTTGAGCGACCGCGTGAGAGCATCGGTTTCGGATTGATAGGAACGGGTCATTCGGCCTCTAAGATCTTTCTTGGGTTTCCGAAAGATTGACGGCAAACTGGCCAATGTGAAATATCCAGTTGGCGATGAATGAAATGGTCCAGTCTTCAAGTGCCGGTTCTGCAGGTCGCTCGCACGCGATGGGTGCACGCCAGATCTACGAGGCTCTTCGCGAGCAAATCCTCGGCGGCGTCTATGAAACCGGTAGTCAGCTGCCGTCCTCCCGCGGCCTGGCAAATGACCTTGGGGTTTCGCGAACGACGGTGACGGTCGCCTATGACCAACTGACCGCAGAAGGTTTCATCGACGTCCGTCAAGGCGCACGACCCCGCGTTGCATCTTCGTTGATCGGTCCTGGGACAAGCCGCACGCCTGCGAAACGGGTCGGCCCGGTTCTTCTGTCCGCCTATGGGGGCCGACTGCGCGTCACGCCGCCCTGGCCGGATTATCTGCCGACTGGGCTGAAGGTCGATTTCCGCTATGGCGACCTGGCGCCGTCAGACTTCCCCGCATTGGTCTGGAAACGTGCGATGAACGAGGCGATGGGGCAGCGCCCGTTGCGTCTTGCCTATGACGATCCGCGCGGCTCGCGCCGGCTGCGCCAGGCGCTCCAGGGCTATCTCTGGCGCGCCCGAACCCTGAGCTGCGACCTCGAGCAAATAATCATCGTCAACGGTCCGCAGCAGGGCCTCGACCTGTGCGCGCGCCTGCTTCTCGATCCCGCCGACCGCTTTGTCATCGAGGACCCGTGCTACAGGATGGCGCGTCAGGTCTTTGCCAGCACGGGTGCCTCGCCCATCCCGGTCACCGTCGACGAGGACGGGATGAAGACGGAGTTGCTGGCGGGGATCGGGGCGCGACTGGCCTATGTCACGCCATCGCATCAGTTTCCGCTGGGCGGCGTCATGCCGATCGCGCGCCGCCACCAGCTTCTGGAATGGGCGAGGCACAACAACGCCTATGTGATCGAGGACGACTACGACAGCGAATATCGCTACGACATCAATCCGGTCCCTCCGCTGCACACTATCGAGGACCACGGGGCTGTCATCTACCTCGGCACGATCTCCAAAACGCTCTCGCCGATGCTGCGTATCGGCTACCTCGTCGTCCCGCCGGAATTGCAGGAGGTCTTCGCAACCGCCAAACAATTCGCGGACCGGCATTCGCCGGTGGCTGAACAGGAGGCTCTGGCCTCTTTGATCGAGAGTGGCGGCTACGAAAGCCATGTGCGGCGCGTGCGCAGGCTGAACGGCGAGCGTCGGGGGACGTTGTTGGGCGCCTTGCGGCGCAGCTTCGGAGATCGCATCGCTGTCCAGGGAGCAGAGGCCGGTCTGCACGTCGTCGTTTGGTTCGACGAACTGCCGCGATCGCGGGAAACGACCCTGGTCGAAGCCGCCCGAGGCGCGGGCCTGGGGCTACACCTGATCTCGCCCCTTTACGAGCGGCAGTCGGACGAAGGCCACATCGATCGCATGGGGCTTGTCATGGGCTATGCCGCCTTGAGCATTCGGCAGATCGAGAAGGGCGTTGAGGTCCTGCGAGCGGTTGTCAGGCAGGTACAAGACGCGTTGCCGGGACACGGTGGCTAAAACGGCGGGGACGTGGCGTGCTGGCGAGGAAACCGACCCTTGGGCTGAACCGCGTTTCGTTGCAAAGCCAACTGGACTGGGAAAACGCCATACCATGCTATTGATCAGGCCAGTTTGGCGGCAGATTTTCGTGCGAGACGAATTTCCGAAAGCGATGCATGACCCGGCAAGGAAAGCTGCTTCACATCCATATCGCGCCCGCTGCCTTCTATGAAATGGAGGATCTGGAGGAGGCGTAGCTTGTTGCCGGACGTGGGCTCGAGCACCCGCAAGACATAATCGACGATCTCTATCAGGCCTTGTCCACCGCCGAATGATGGAATTATCCAGCGCATGGTGCGGCATGCACCATGCCGACGCCAGAAGATCTGGACGCTCGACAAGCACCTTTCTTGAAACATTTCCCGAACCACCCGCAGCGCAAAGCCTCCCCATGAGAAAAGAGCATCCCATGTCTTTCACGCGATTGATTGCCCCGAGATCAAGGCCCGCTACCGGGATTTTCATCTGATCAGCATCGTGGTGCGGAACGCTGGAATCGACGTGCCGGATGCACAGGCGTTGAACGACACGATTGCGGCGGCGGAACAGGCGGCGCTTCGCGATGACGCCCAAAGGGACGCGCGTCTTGCGGCGTGGGCCGTTGCCTACGAGGCTTTCGGCACAAAGGCCAATCGAACGCCGTGCTCGGCCGCCGCGCTTCTCAAGCGGGTGCGGAAAGATGGCTCTCTCCCGCGGATTTCCCCACTGGTTGATGCCTACAATGCCGTCAGCGTGTTGTATGGCGTTCCGATTGGCGGGGAAGATCTCGATCTCTACCAGGGGTCCCGAGACTTTTAATTGCGAAGGGAGCGGAGCCATTCGACACGATCGAGCAAGGTGAAATGGTAACCGAGCATCCCGAACCGGGCGAAGTCATCTGGTGCGATGATTCCGGTGTCACGTGCCGCCGCTGGAACTGGCGGCAGGGGCGGCGCACCATGGGTCACGGTCGATACCCGCGCCATGTGGCTCGTGCTGGAAGCCCTCGGCCCAATGTCAGCTATACAGATGACGGGCACCGGAGAGCATTTGATGGGACTTATCCAAGCGTTGTGCCCGGGTGCGCGAATCGAAACCGCGTGGATCGACGAGTCCACTACATCTCGTGTCCCTTAGGGCATGGCCCACCTTTCGGAGAAACACCCCACTCAGCCCTGTCCGGATCTGGCGCTCCTTGCTCGCTCCGCTGGCCTACACAGTTGATTGCGAACGACCCAGAACGGCTCTCGAAAACGAGCGTCGAACGAAATCAGATCACTGCTTGTTCTCCCTTAGCGTTGTTTGGCGTACTTTTATCGCGATGCCTCCAGTGGGGATGGTCCAAATTGCGCAAGCTCGGTCGAGTGATCGCGGAGAAGCTTAATGTCGACTAAATCGAAATTCATGGAGCGGTACGGACAACGGGTGCGAACCCGGGACGTCGCCCCGGTGTCGTCATGCTCTCCCGTCCGACTGAGCCTCAGTTTTCTTCACGGCGCGAATACTCCTGAGGCCGCCCGGATTCTCGTTAAGAGACAGCTGCCGCTCAGGACGGCCCACGCGATACTCACGGAGATGGTCGATCACGGCAAGGCGTTCGTGACGGTTCCTTGCGTCGACGACCTATTGGCACTGAAGAATGAACTATCGTCCGCAGGCGTGATCGCGAAGGTTCATGCGCCGCGGCCGATAAGTGTTCGCGAAGTCCGGGATCGCACGAAGCTCTCTCAGGAGGCATTCTCCGTGAGGTATGGCCTCGATCTGGCAACGCTTCGAAACTGGGAGCAAGGTCGCTCGAAACCGGATGCAGCGGCGAATACTCTCCTTTGGACCTCGCCCGGAATCCGGAAGCAGTCGAAGAATCGCTGGACATGGAGGACGGAGTGGCTGCCCCTTCGCCCTAGGGGGCCGATCACTTCGGCGCGCGGCAATTCGGCCGCCAGCGCGATGGCCGGCCGCCGCGCGGTATCGACAGCGCGCGAGCCTCATGCGTCAGACGCCTTCCTTGGCATGTCGCACGCCAGATCCCAAACATGTTTCCATCGCAACGAGCTGGTGACGGAAGCAGTGTCTGCACTTTGGAAACGAGCCATTTGCGTTCTCATGGACGTCGCGACTCGTCTCGTCCAGTAAAAGTCGCAATCATTGTCAATTGCGATGTTCCGCAGTCAGCTGGCCGTTTATTTTCCTAAGATCTGCGTTATAGGCCGGGGTGTTGTCGCCGTTTCGGCGGGTAAGATGGGATAGGCGAACTCGGGTGCCTTTCCGGTCAGCGAGTTGAGGAAGGCAACAAGCAGGTCGACTTCTTCGTCCGCCAGTACCACGCCAAGCTGGGTGGTTCCCATGATGGCAACGGCCTGTTTCAGATCCCAAACCTTGCCCGAATGAAAGTATGGCGCGGTGAGTGCAACGTTGCGCAGCGGCGCCACGCGGAAAACATAGGAATCGTCGGCTGCATTGGTGACCGCAAATCGGCCCTTGTCTTTTTCCGGCAGGACCTCGGCGCTGGGCTGTTCCACGAGGCCGAATGGGTAATAGGCTTCCCCACCAACGTTGATGCCGGCATGGCAGGACGAGCAGCCTTTGTCCATGAAAAGCGCCAGGCCCTGTTTCTGTTCGGAAGTCATGGCAAGCTCATCACCATTCAGGAAGCTGTCGAAGGGGGCCGGCGTGACCAGTGTCGCCTCGAAGGCTTCGATTGCCTTGGCGAAGTTGTCGAAGGTGACCCGATCGGCTTCAGCCGGAAAAGCTGCATCGAACCACTCGACATATTGCGGCATGGACTTGAGCGTGGCGATGACTTGGCCCGGTGTATTGGCCATTTCGATGCCGGCTTGGACCGGTCCCTTCCCCTGAGCCTTCAGGTCTGCGGCACGACCATCCCAGAACTGGGCGATGTTGAAGACAGCGTTCAGTACAGTCGGCGCGTTGCGCTGCCCCTTCTGCCAACCATGGCCGATCGAGGTTTCGTGATTGTCGTCGCCGCCGGTGGCCAGGTTGTGGCACGAGTTGCACGACAAGACGCCTGACGCAGAAACGCGTGGATCGAAGAACAGTGCCTTGCCGAGAGCGATCTTTTCCGGGGTGATCGGGTTGTTGGCGACTGCCGGCGTGGTGGATGGCAAAGCCCTGAAGGTGGCCAGTGCCGTTTCTCTGAGGTCTGCGGGGATCGAATCCGCAGCAAAAGCGGTGGCTGCCAGCAAGGGGACAGCCATCGTACTAAATAGGATTTTCATAAATGATCTCGCTGCATCGTGCACGCAGCCACTCTGGGATATGCGGCTCATGAACGCCCTGCGCTAGATCAGCTGCGGGAGAGGACCGGGGTCTGACACCTGTTTTCGCGGCAGAGCTGGGACCCTCTTGGAAGTGATCGCTCTTCTCGATTGGACTTCAGGGAGGAGGAGGAGGATCCCTGCTCGGCAACCTTCGGCGCCGGAGCCGTGCTCCGGTTCTCCGCGCCTTCTACCAAGAAGAAATCGGGTCCGCCGCCGTGTCAGATTTCGGTTGGGGGCCGGTTATCTGTTCCGCTGCAGGTCCTGCTCCATTTCCGGGCCTTCGCCAGATCGACGTTGGCCCAAACGATCCGCGGTCGCGTCTTGTAGCACCCTTTGCGGGACAATCTTATTTTCGACTGTGGAGGGCCGTTTGGGGTGAGCGAAATTAAACGAATTTCAAAGGGCGCCCAAGTAGCTGTTTTGATTAGCTTGTGAGGCCTATAGCCTCCATCAAGCGAATATTGGCAGACGATGGAGCACAATTTTGGCTTCGTTATCATCTTGCTTCAATGGGACAACTGCTTTGCAATAACTACACGGCAATTTACCATCATGAATTTGAGGGAACCAAGTCTCACGCAGTGATTTTCACACCGGAAGCGTTGCAGTCCTGTCGCGAGAAGCTGGTTTACAACAAGATGATTAACGTCGCCATAGCGCGCAAAATATTGTCTGTTCGCTATAGTACGCTCCAGATGCCGGCGAAATCTCGATACAATAACCTCGTCGGCGTTCCCGCTCCGGCTTCAGATACGACTGCGACGCCTATACTTGCGCTTTTCCACTGCCCGACATGCCGGCAGCGAGGCATTGCATCGCGGAGGTTGCATCTTCCAATATGACGACCTGTTTCGCAAAGCGGAAAAGAGTCTTGCGCGCTGCGCTCGCAGGTTTTCGTCCGTTCTATGCATCAAAGCACGCCGTGAGGGCGGCTTCGTAGATCCGGTCTCTGCGATCTTCTGGCAATTCGTTGAGAAAATCAGCGGCCACTGCTCTGCCACCGATTTCACAGCCAAAGAGAGGATGGCGAACAGAAACAGCCCGCTTCGTTTCGAGATTGCTGGTCGTCTGGCGCAAAGCTTACGGCCGAGACGCGCCTGAAAATGCGCAAGCACCGCGGCAGGTCGCCAACAACGGAACGCATCAACGGTCATGACGGCGCGATACCGCGCTATAGATCTCGCTGCTGGACGAGCATCGCAATAACCCTGTCGAGACCTTGGTTGCTTTCAGCGGCGACCGCCACTATGAAGCGACGCTTCGCCGACTGTGTTTCACGCCGCCTGGAGAGTTTCATGACAGAAGAAGCCGAAAAAAACATCGACACCCTCATCGAGCTCACGGCCGATGTCGTCTCAGCCTATGTCTCCAACAATCCGATCCCGGTGGGGGATCTCCCTGCCCTCATCGGCCAAGTGCACGCGGCTCTGAAAGGGACGGCGGAAGGTGTCTCTGCAAAAGAGCCGGTTGCCCTTACGCCTGCAGTCCCGATCAGGAAGTCGGTGACACCGGACTACATCATCTCCCTTGAAGACGGGAAGAAATTCAAATCGCTAAAGCGCCATCTGTCGACCCACTATGGGCTGACGCCGGATGGATATCGGGCCAAATGGGGCCTACCGGCGGATTATCCCATGGTCGCGCCGAACTACGCCGCGGCGCGCTCGTCATTGGCCAAGACAATGGGGCTCGGCCGCAAACCGAAAGCGCCGGAAGCGCCGGAGCCGGCGCCGACGAAGCGAACCCGCAAGAAGGTCGCGGCTTGATTTCGGCAATGGAGATTCGTTCTGGAGCGTTGCAGCCATCGGCTTAATCTGCGCGTCATATAAAAAGGCGGGGCCAACCCCGCCTTCCTTTCAAACAACTTTGTTTCATGAGGAATTCGCGACGCCTGCAGCAATCTGCTGCCCTCAGTTTTTGCTCGCTCCTATCGGCCGTGAGGACCTCCGGACCTACGCGCCCACTCTTGCCAGGACGTTTCAACCAGCTTTGCTGAGGCTGCCAGCGGAGGATTTGCCGGTGCGGCGATCCTGCTCGATCTCATAGTTGATCTTCTGGCCGTCAGCGAGGGTCGAGAGGCCCGCACGTTCGACAGCCGAAATGTGGACGAAAACATCCGGACCGCCATTCTCGGGCTGGATAAATCCAAACCCCTTGGTGCTGTTGAACCACTTTACCGTTCCAGTAGGCATATACGTGTTCCTCCTTAACAATTGCAACGTGGGCAGGCCATTAGGCCTGCCCGACTCATAGCCGAGACTTGGGCGCAGCAAAAAGCGAAAAATTGTTAAGCCCCGATCAGCTGGCGCACTCCATTTTGGCCGTAGTCGCCAGCAAGCAGTGTCCTTCACTACCGCTCGAGCATGGCCGGAAGCGCCCGATCCTTCCAACGCTCCTCAGCGCCACGTCTATGGCTGGTGCTTGGAGGCACGGGACGTAAGGCCGACCGCTGCTCGTGCCGCCAGGTCAAAGGCCGGGTGGTTCACGGAGCTACCTTCGTGCATAACGGCTTGGCAAGCGCTTGAAGGAGTTTCGAATTGGATTGTTTCAAGAGGGTCGAGGAGTTAATCGATGCCACCAGCGTGGAAGCGATCGATAACGCGCGCGTTTTGCTGGACCAGTTCAAGGGCAAGTCAGAAACAATCGCCCAAGCGATCGATGACTTCCTACTTGATTTCATGACCTTGCTGTTTGTGGTAGAAGCTACCCGCCAGCGGTTCCACAATCCGGCGAGGCGGTTGGCGCGTATCAGATTGAGCAGGATCAGGCTGTTACTCACCCGATGCTCTTGACCTAAGCTAAGAGGCCGTTTTGAAAATCGGCTTGCTGGGGTTTCGTCTGAGGCTGGGTTATGATTCAAGCTGTGGATGTGGACAAAGCAGAGCCGCGGCCGGATGGCCCAGATCGCCAAGAAGACCAAGCGCTATCCGTCTGATTTGACGGATGAGGAGTGGGAGCAGTTCGCGCCGCTGATGCCCAAGCCTGGGCGGCGTGGCCGTCCGCGCGAGGTTGATTTTCGCGAGGTGATCAATGCGGTGCGCTACCTGGTCCGTTCGGGTTGCGGCTGGCGGATGCTGCCGATCCACTTTGGACCCTGGCAGACGGTCTATGGCTGGTTTCGAGAGCTGGCGCGGCGATTTTTGTTCCAGACCATCCACGACGTGGCGCTGATGCTGGATCGTGAGCGGGCCGGGCGCGAGGCGAGCCCGTCGGCGGCGGTGATCGATAGCCAGTCGGTCAAGCCTCCGCAAGCAAGAACAAGGGGTTACGACGCCGGCAAGAAGATCGTCGGACGCAAGCGCCATATCGCAGTCGATACGGATGGGCGGCTGTTGATGGTCAACTTGACGCCGGCCGATATCTCCGACAGCGCCGGCGCTCAGGCGATCTTGGATGGTATCCGCCAGCGCTGGCCCTGGGTGAAGCATCTGTTCGCCGACGGCGCCTATGATCGGCTAATGCTCATGGACAAGGCCGCCTATCTGGACTTCGTGGTCGAGGTCATCCGCCGATCCGATGACCAGAAGGGCTTCGAAGTCTTGCCCCGACGCTGGGTCGTCGAGCGGACCTTCGGCTGGATGACGAGATGGCGCCGCCTCGTGCGCGACTACGAGCAGCGCATCGACGTCTCTCACGCAATGATCCTCGTCGCAATGGGCGCAAACCTCATCCGCCGAAACGCTCATCCTTGAATTTCAAAACGGACTCTTAGGGACCACGCCGCCAGCGATGCGTTTGCAGCTGCAAAGAAGGCAAAATCTGTTCGCCGGCAAACCGAGCACAGCCAGGCGGTATTTACGCAGATGAATTCGAGCGCGACCGCCAAATTCTCCTGTTTGGTACCCAGCGACGACGGCAAGCGCAGACACCTTCCGTGCTGCTGTCCTCCAGCGACAAACGTGCCTGCATGCCCCCATCCACGGCGAGCTCGACGGTTGTTTCTTACGTTTGACCAAGGTCCCGCGCAAACACTCCCCTTTCCCGCAGCAACTCATCAGGCTCAACGGCCTCGCGGCGGGCGCATTACGCCAGAAGCGCGCAACCGCATCGTTTTTTCCGGCCCGAGTCCTACGATCTTCGTTTTCCAGCGCCTCGCGGATATCGCCCAACTCGCCGATCTTTGATCAGATCCGTCTTCGCGCGCGAGCAGGCTCCGCGCTCGAGTTGGCTGGGCTGCTCACGCCTCTGCCCTTCAGCATCGACCCGGTCTGGCTGTCGAGGACAGGGTTCCGCTGGGGCGACCAACATCTCCATTCTCACCGTCAGTGCAGCGGCCATTCGAAGCGCATCCTATACCCCTCCCCCGGCAGCGCGCCCAATCGTCTTCCGAACGAAGAAGATATTCTCAGCCGCGCGCGCGTCGCGTTCGGCCCTGTCCGATGTCCGACAATGTCGGATGCGCAACATGGCAGAGCCCGATTTGTCCACATGCCTCGAACGGTTTTCTGATCTGGCACGGTGCATGCTTGGTCTTCGCAAGGCCGTCGCGGACCAAGGAGAATCCGTCCAATGATCACTTCACCAAGAAATACTGCCGCAGGTCTCCTGGGTCCATCCAAAGATGAGGCTCGAGTAAGGCCTGGCACCATGAAGAGCTTATTCATCTGGCTCGGCGCTGCCCGCCGATCCTCCCACGCAGGGAGACGGGGACGCAGCGCCTTCATCAAAATGAGGAACAAATCACGTTGCCTCGAACCTTGCCTTTCGACCAGCCACCACAACCGGAGCCATCGATCGTCCGCCTGGCTGCGCAACGCGTTCATTGCCACCGCGCTGGCCCTGGTGACGACCGCTCCGGCTCTGGCCGCCACCGACGGCGGCAAGGTGACCGATTTCCTGCTCGACAACGGCATGGAAGTGGTCGTCATCCCCGATCACCGCGCGCCGATCGTCACTCATATGGTCTGGTACAAGATCGGCAGCGCCGACGAGCCACCCGGCAAATCCGGCCTTGCCCATTTCCTCAAGCATCTGATGTTCAAGGCGACGATCAACCACCCCGCCGGCGAGTTCGACCGAGCCGTCTCAGCCATTGGCGGCTACAATAACGCCTTCACCGCCTATGACTACACCACCTTCCTCGAGACGGTGGCGCCCTCGGCGTTGGGTGAGATGATGGGCTTCGAGGCCGATCGCATGTTCAACCTCATCCTCAACGACGATGATATCAAGACCGAGCGCGACGTGATCCTGGAGGAGCGCCGTTGGCACAGAGAGACGAACCCGCAGGCTCTGCTGGACGAGGAGGTCAACGCGACGTTGCGGCAGAACCAGCCCTACCGCATTCCGGTCATCGGCTGGATGCAGGAGATGGAGAAGCTGAACGGCACAGACACATTCACCATCTACAACAAATACTACCGACCGAACAACGCCGTGCTGGTGGTGGCCGGCGACGTAGAGCCTGAGACGGTGAAGGCGCTGGCCGAGAAGACCTATGGCAAGGTTGTGCGCGGGCCGGACCTGCCCCCGCGCAACCGTTCGGTCGAGCCGGAGCAGAACACCAGGCGCACAGTGACGCTGACCGATGCGCGCGTTTCGGTGCCGAGCTTTTCCACTAAATGGGTGGTGCCGTCCTATCATACGGCAGAGCCCGGCGAGGCCGAGGCGCTCGACCTGCTGGCCGAGATCCTCGGCGGCGGTAACCGCAGCCGGCTATATCAGGAACTTGTCGTCAAGCAAGGCATAGCCTCGGCGGCAGGCGCCTCCTTCCAGGGCACCATGCTAGACGACACCAATTTCACCATCTCCGGCTCGCCGCGCGGCGATGCAAAGCTCGTCGATCTCGAAGCGGCGGCCGTTGCCGAAGTCGCCCGGATCGCGAAGGATGGCGTCACCAGCGACGAGCTGGACAAGGCCAAAGACCGCTATATCCGCTCGGTGATTTTTGCGCACGACGATCTGGACCACATCGCCAACATTTATGGCAAGACGCTCACCACCGGTGGCAATGTGAAGGACGTGCTCGAGAGGCCGGACCGCGTCCGCAAGGTCACCCCCGACGAGGTCAAGGCGGTCGCCGCGCGTTATCTGGTGCTCGACCATTCGACGACAGGCTATCTTTTGCCGCAGCAACAGGCGGGGAATTGATCATGAGCTCCATCCCCATGCAAATGCGCCGGCCGGTCTTCCCTTGGCGCGCCTTCGCCACCCTGTTCCTCTCCATCCTCTTTCTCATCTTGCGGGCGCTCGCCGGGTAAACGGGATCTGTTTAAAGTCGCGAGGAGCGGTTTTCGCGGACCTTGCCAGGCATTTGCCGGTTCAGGCGTCATCATTGGGGTGCGCTCCTCCCCAGGCCAGCCTCTCTTCGAGTGGATAGAGTCGCCGATTCGTGGTCCGCAGATGTAGGCGCAGGCCACCGGGATCCACTCCGCGCGGCTGGCGAAGCCGATGTCCGTTGTTTAATCGTTCGACTAGTAGCACCGCGAGGCATCTTCTAGCGTATTCAGGTATTCTCCCTTTCCAGTCGGGTACCGTGGTCTACCAGCTGTCTGGCCGAGGCCCTATAAGGAACCCGGACGTCGCGGAGTACACACCGCACCTGCTACATATACCTGCTGCGTTGAGGAGGAATCCGGTATTGCCCCTGTGCCTGCCGATGATCCGTCACCTGAGATCCCCCGACCTGTTTGGACCCATTGATCGCCTGCCGGCACTTGGCACGCGGATTAGCGAGCGGACATTCGAGGTCCTCAACCCGTCGACTGGCGAAGTGCTGGCAGAACTACCCGACATGGGTGTCGAGGAGACATGCGCTGCGATCGACAAGGCCTATGTCGCGGAGCCTAGATGGGCAGGGCTGACCGCACGTGAGCGCAGCGACGTTCTATGGCGATGGCATCAGTTGATCATCGACCACGCCGACGATCTCGCCGAGATTCTCACCGCGGAGATGGGCAAGCCGCTTGCAGAAGCCAAGTCGGAGATATCGCATGCTGCGGCGTATCTGCAATGGTACGCCGAGGAGGCCAATCGCGTCTATGGCGAGACGATCTCCGCACCATCGATGGACCGCCGAATGCTGGTGATCAAGCAGCCCATCGGAGTTGTTGGCACGATAACGCCATGGAATTTCCCGGCCTCGATGGTGGCGCGCAAAATCTCGCCAGCCTTGGCGGCGGGCTGCACGATCGTCCTCAAGCCCGCTGAACAGACGCCGCTCGTGGCGGGAGCAATGTTCGCCCTCGCCCATCAGGCTGGCTTTCCCGAAGGCGTCGTCAACCTGATCTATGCGTCCGAAGGTGACGCGGTCGGCCGCGAACTTTGCACCAATCCCAAGGTCCGCAAGATCAGCTTCACCGGGTCGACTGAGATCGGGCGCCTTCTCATGCGCCAGTGCTCGGACCAGATCAAAAAAGTCAGCCTTGAGCTCGGCGGCAATGCACCTTTCATCGTCTTCGATGATGCCGATATCGATGCCGCGGTTGACGGTGCGATCCAGGCGAAGTTCCGCAATGCCGGCCAGACCTGCGTTTCGGCGAACCGCCTTTACGTCCAGTCGGGCGTTCACGACGAGTTCGTCGAGAAATTCGTGCAACGGGCTCGCCAACTTCAAGTTGGTGACGGTTTCGCTCCCGGAGTGGACATCGGACCGCTCATCGACAAGCACGCTTTGGCCAAGATCGAGTCCCATATTGCCGATGCCGTCACCAAAGGCGGCGCAATTCGATGCGGGGGCAAACGCATCGGCACGAATGGCACGTTTTTCCAACCGACAGTCCTGACCGGTGTCTCCAGCGAGATGACCGTCGCGCAAGAAGAGACATTCGGGCCGCTGGCACCAATTATTCGCTTCAAAGATGCGGATCAGGTCGTGCGTGAGGCCAACGACACGATCTACGGCCTCGCGGCCTACTTTTATGCCTCCAACCTGAAGCGTGTCTGGCGTGTGGCCGAGGCCTTGGAATATGGAATGGTCGGGGTAAATACCGGCCGGATGTCTTCAGAAGCGGCGCCGTTCGGTGGGATAAAACAGTCCGGCATCGGGCGGGAGGGATCCCGCCATGGCCTCGAGGACTACCTCGAAATGAAATATCTCTGCATGGGCGGCATCTGAATTTTCGGCTTGCAGGGTTCACAGACCGGGGAACCTAGCGAGCGATCTCCAAATATGTGAATTGTAGGATCGCTCCTCGATTGGGAACTGAGGGGCGGCTCCGTAGCCGAGCAAACACGCAATCCTGAAGGAGCACCCTGGCTGGACTTATCTCTCGACGAGACAAGCGTCTGCATTGTCGGCGAAGACGGCGTGCATGTGACGGAGGATACGCTTGCGAGGGATTTGGCGGCCCTCGCCGACTATCTTCAGGCGACGGGCTGTCTTTGCGCGGGTCTGGTTGGAAGCTTGTGCACCATCGCGATCGTGAACGCTGGTTGTGCGCAATATCCGGTTTCTGGGGCAGAATTTTGCACCTGCTACCTTCCGATTGTCAGTAGCTCAGTTTGTTCTTCGGCCGACTGCCGCGCCAGTACAGGCTCGGACAGAATCGAAGATACCATCAGGCAGGCATTCGCATTCGACATTTCCGGTGATCGGCGCACGATCCAGGGCGCGCCAGATTGACCAAGCGCCTCGAACCGCATGACAGTCTTGACCGGCTGGAGGACGGAAATCCCGCGATGCCGAAGAGGTTGGTCAGCGCAGTCGAGCCCACACGGCATTTGCGGCACGAAACAGCAAGGGCTGGGAAGCAATCGGCCGAGCGGTCCTCGAAAGGCGCGGGCCAGGGTGTCGACGATGCGTTGGTTCAGGTCCGCCAATCTGGTCTCTACCCGTCTGATAGCGGCTTCGGGTCGCCAGTGACAGCGAGTAAAGATATTTGGCATCATCGGCTTTGATTGCCGCGCAGATCTGGTCGAGATTGGGATAGCTCACTGGTGCACCTTTGGGCTCATAGTGCTTCCTCCTCATCGAGATGAGGATTGCCGGATTTGGCGTAGAACACCAACACGGGTCCGAGATCAAAGCGCATCCCGGGCGC
>NZ_JAMYMA010000034.1:0-40931 GCF_040318275.1 Mesorhizobium sp. M1217
AAACAAGACGTCAAATCCCCCGCAAACAAGCGAACAACCGCCGCAACCCCGCCGCCGCAAGCTTTTGCTCATGACTGCGCAACAGGTCCACAAGGGGAGAAGGGGGAAAGGGCAGCTAAATCAAGCGGCGTGGCAGGCCTGGAAGCTTGTCTTCAGCCGCTCGGCGTCGAGTTCGCGGCCGATGAACACCAGCCGGCTCTCGTGCTTCTCGCCGTCCCTCCAGGCGCGTTGGTGGTCGCCTTCGATGATCATGTGCACGCCCTGGATGACATAGCGCTCGTCATCGCCTTTCAGCGCGATGATACCTTTCAGCCGCAGGATGTTCGGGCCTTCCATTTGGGTGACCTTCTCGATCCACGGGAAGAACTTTTTCGGGTCCATCTCGCCGCCGCGCAGCGACACCGACTGCACCGTCACATCATGGATGTCGGAAGGGTGCGCGTAATGATGGTCATGCCCGTCATGATCGTGATGATCATGGCCCTCGTGATCATGGTGATCATGATCATGATGGTCGTGATCGTCATGCGCCTCGAGGAAGTGCGGATCGTTCTCCAGCGCCCGGGACAGGTCGAACGCACCGCGATCGAGCACCTCGGACAGCGCCACGCCGGCGCGTGTGGTGCGATGGATGCGTGCCGCCGGGTTGATGGCGCGGATCGTCGCCTCCACCTTGCTCAGCTCTTCGGGGGTGACCAGGTCGGTCTTGTTGAGCACGACGACATCGGCAAAGGCGATCTGGTCCTCGGCCTCGCGGGAATCCTTGAGGCGCAGCGGCAGGTGCTTGGCGTCGACCAGCGCCACCACCGCATCGAGCCTGGTCTTGGAACGCACGTCGTCGTCCATGAAGAAGGTTTGCGCTACCGGCACGGGATCGGCGAGGCCTGTGGTCTCGACGACGATGGCGTCGAAGCGGCCGGGCCTGCGCATCAGACCTTCGACGACGCGGATCAGGTCGCCGCGCACGGTGCAGCAGATGCAGCCATTGTTCATCTCGTAGATTTCCTCGTCGGATTCCACGATCAACTCGTTGTCGATGCCGATCTCGCCGAACTCATTGACGATGACGGCGTAGCGCTTGCCATGGTTTTCCGAAAGGATGCGGTTGAGCAGTGTCGTCTTGCCGGCGCCGAGATAGCCGGTAAGGACGGTAACGGGGATCTGCGTCTGTGCGTCGCTCATATTGTGCCTCGAATAGGGATTGTCGGCTCCATATAGGATGTGTGCTCGGCTTTTGCACGAGGCAAACCGATGGGCCAAAGAGGCCGGTATTGCCGAACTTTCCCCACATTGCCGTACGTTCATTGGCGCGGGCTGGCGGTGGGGCCTAGATAGGGCGAGGGGTTGTTCGCACTGAGGAGGCGCCAGATGTCCGACAAGTCCTTGCCACTAAGCCGGCGGCAGGCTCTCGGTCTTATAGCGGTCACCACCGGCGGCATATTCCTGCCCGCCGGCGCAAGGGCCGGGCAGGTCTCGCCCTATGCCGGGCTTGCCTTGTTCGAAGCCGGTGCCGGCGTCTGCGCCATCACGCCCGCGGTCACCGAAGGACCGTTCTATTTCGACCCGAAGCTCGAACGCGCCGATATCACCGAGGGCAAGAAGGGCGTCGCCCTCAATGTGCGGCTGCAAATCGTCGACGCCGCCTGCCGGCCGCTTCCCGGCGCACGCGTCGATATCTGGCATTGCGACGCCCAGGGCGCCTATTCCGGCTATCCCGGACAGGGCGACGGGCAGGATATCGACACGTCCGGCCAGAGCTTTCTGCGCGGCTGGCAGAGAACCGATGAAAGCGGCATCGCTTCTTTCGCCACCATCTATCCCGGCTGGTATCGCGGCCGCACCACCCACATCCATTTCAAGATCTTCCCCGACGAACGCTCCGCGATGACCGGCCAGATGTTCTTCCCCGACAGCTTGAGCGAGCAGATATTCGCCACCGTCGCGCCCTATGACGATCGCCCCGGCAAACGCGATACATCGAACACGCGGGACGCCATTGCGCGGCAGGCCGGGCCGCCGTCGCAGGCAGCGCTGCGGGAAATGGCGGACGCCTATCAGGCCTTGATGGTGGTCGCGGTGAGGGTTGGTTGAGAACACCTCGTCACGTCGCCATCCAGCCGTCGCGGAAAGTCGTTTGTCATCTAACTGAAATAAACATCTGGCATTAGCCACGGCGAACACCGCGATGCTTGCCGGCAAAGCTATTTTCCGAGCCGGAATGTTTTCGATCGTCATTGCCAATCGGCGGCCTGCTTCTATGCTGTCCGCACCGGTTCGGCCGAGGAGGGAATGAGCATGGCCAAGGCGGACAAGACTGCAACAATGAGCCGGCTGCATTCGGCGGCGCGGCTGGCGCGCACGGCGCTCGCCGCCCGGCTTCTGGCGCATGGCTTCTATGCCGGCCAGGACCAGATCATGCTGGCGCTCGATCGCGAGGACGGGCAGACGCCCGGCAATCTTGCCGGCCGCCTCGGCGTGCGTCCGCCGACCATCACCAAGACCATCAACCGGCTGCAGGCACAGGGTTTTCTGGAAAAGCGCGCCTCCTCCGCCGATGCCCGCCAGGCTCATATTTTCCTCACCGACACCGGCCGCGAAATCATCCACGCCATCGAGAAATCGGTGAAGAAGACCGAAAAGCAGGCATTGAAGGGCCTCGACAAGAAGGATCAGAAATCGCTGTTCAAGCTGCTTGCACGTGTCGAAGCGAATCTTTCGAACGGCGAAATGGTGCTCCCCGATGACGAACTGGATATCGAGGACAAGATCCTTGAATAGGTCACGCGTTCGCCGCTGACGGCCGCCGCGTCAGTGCCGACCAGCGTCCGGGTGTGACGCCGAACGCCTTCTTGAAATGCCGATTGAAATGGCTTTGGTCACTGAAGCCGGCTGCGATGGCGATTTGCGCCAGCGGCTCGTCGGCTTCGATCATCCGACGGGCTCGCTGAAGCCGGCGCATCAACAAGAACCGGTGCGGGCTGGTCGAGAAGGTGGCGCGGAAATGCCGTGACAGGGCATAACGGTCCAACCCGGTGATCGCCTCCAATTCATCCGAACGTACAATCCGCGCGACATTTTCCTCCAGATAGTCGCGCGCCAGACTGGCGGCACGCCACGCAGTTTTCGCTATCGGTTTCGCCGGCTGACCGGCGTGCCGGGCCAGGCTTTGCATCAGCTGCGTCATGAAATCGACGACAAACAGCTCGTCCAATTCCTGATCCAGCGGCCCGAGCGCCGAAAGCAGCGTCGCGCGGAAATCGCGGTCTGTCATCACGGCATCCCCGACAAACGGCAGTGACCCGCCGCCGAGGCAATCGAGCATCAGGGATGGCTCCAAATACAGCATTCTGTATCGCAAGCCGTCTTCGGTGCCGGCGCCGCCATCGTGCATTTCGTCGGGATGAAGGATAATGATCTGGCCAGGCAGGCTCTGATGCGTCGCGCCGCGATAGCGGAAGCTCTGTATGCCATAAAGCGTCACCCCGATTGCATAGGTGTCGTGGCGATGGAGATCGAAGGCGTTGCCGTGGAACCGGGCCTCGATGCGTTCCATGCCGGCAGTACCGGGTGCCGATACGATGCAGTTCTCGGCTGCATCCACGCACAAACGTCCAAGACCCTGAAAGGCTTCCCCGTCTAGACCGTGCGGCATCGCTTCACTCGCAGCCTCGGATTGGCCCCCTTTCGGATTGGAAACTGTCGCATGTTCGATACGAAATTTGCAATCGTGCTCAGGGACGATCTTCCCGTCTGGCAGAAGCTCAACGTCACCGCCTTTCTGACCAGCGGCATCGTCGCGCAGTTTCCCGACCTCATCGGCGAGCCCTACCGTGACCGCGCCGGCAATATCTACAACCCGCTATCGATCCAGCCGGTCATCGTGCTTTCGGCAGACGGCCAGGCGCTCGGAACGATCCAGCGGCGGGCGCTGGAGCGTGGTGTGACGGTTTCGCTCTATGTCGAGGAAATGTTTTCGACTGGGTACGATCTGGCCAACCGTGCCGTCTTTGCCGAATTTGCGCCGGAGGATGCCAAGGTGGTCGGCATCGCGCTTCGCGCCGAAAAGAAGCTCGTCGACAAGATCACCAAGGGTGCCCGCATGCACACCTGACTCTCCGGCCACCAGGAACAAAACTGAGCCTGTCGTCGCCTGTCGGTGTGCCAGCCTCTTTTGGCTTGCCCGCTGGCGACAATTCCCGCATTGGTGAGGGACTGCCTTGCTTCCCGTCCGGCCTGAAATTGAATGCTCCCCCAAGACAAGACGAAAGCGCGACGTCGCCGGCGGCGATCCTGTGCATGCTTTCCGTCTATGTGTTTTTCACCTTCCTCGACACCAGCAGCAAGTACCTTGTGCTGGCTGGCGTCTCGGCGCTGATCGTCGCCTGGACCCGCTTCGCGGTCCATGTCCTGCTTGTCGGCGTCTTTCTGCGCGGATGGCGTGAGCCGTTGCGTTTTCGTCCCGCCAACCTGCCGGCGCATCTCACGCGCGGTCTGCTCCTGTTCGGATCGACTATGTTCAACATTCTGGCGCTGCGGACGCTGCAGCTGGCGGAAACCACCTCGATCTACTTCTTCGGCCCGATGGTGATCACCGCGCTTGCCGGTCCGTTGCTCGGCGAATGGGCCGGCTGGCGGCGCTGGCTGGCGATCATGAGCGGCTTTGTCGGCGTCCTCATCATCACCCGGCCGGGCATCGGGGTTTTTGGCGTCGGCCATCTCTTTGCGCTCGGCTCGATGCTATCGAATAGTTTCTACGTCATCATGACGCGCCGTATGTCGGCGACGGAAACCTCGGAAAGTCTCATCCTGTTTTCGGCGCTGGCGCCGGCCGTGCTGCTGCTGCCGACACTGCCGTTTTCGCTTTCGCTGCCGCAGGATGGCTGGCACTGGTTCATATTGCTGATGCTTGGCGTCTTCGGCGCCATCGGCCATTGGCTTCTTGTGCAGGCCTATCGCCTTGCCACCACCACGGCCCTGGCTCCCTATCCCTATTCGCAGATGATCTGGATGATCATCTCCGGCCTGATCGTCTTCAACCAGTTTCCCGACCGCTGGACGCTGGTCGGTGCCACCGTCATCGTCGCCAGCGGCCTCTACATCGTCCACCGCGAGCACCGGCTTCGCTTGCACAACCGCGCGACGCTGGACGCGGAGGCGGAAGCGCTGGCAAAAAAACTTTGATTTGCTCGGGATCGATGGCATAAGAGCCGGCCTTTAAACAGTTTAAATTGCTTCGGGAGCGCAGGGCGCTGGCACAGAAGATCAAGCTTTCGACCATCGCGGATGCGCTCGGCGTGTCCACGGCCACGGTCTCGCTGGCCTTGCGCGACAGCCCGCTGGTCGCCGGCGGCACCCGCGACCGTATCAAGGAACATGCACGCGCCATCGGCTATATCTACAACCGCCGCGCCGCCAGCCTTCGCACCTCACGCTCGGGCATTGTCGGCGTCGTCGTCCACGACATCATGAACCCGTTCTTTGCCGAGATACTGCGTTCGATCGAGAGCGAACTCGACCGCAGCCGGCAGACCTTCATCCTGTCGAACCACTACGACCAACTCGAGAAACAGCGCACCTTCATCGACACGCTTCTGCAGCTCGGCGCTGACGGCGTCATCATGTCGCCAGCCATCGGCACGCCGCCCGAAGACATAATCATGGCCGAGGAGAACGGTCTCCCGGCAGTGCTGATTGCACGCACCGTCGAAGGTGCCGACGTGCCGGTGTTTCGCGGCGACGATGCCTATGGCACCGGGCTTGCTACCAATCATCTGATCTCGCTTGGCCACAAGCGCATCGCCATGATCGGCGGTACCGACCAGACGTCGACCGGCCGCGACCGTTATCAGGGATATGTCAACGCCATGGAGGCGGCAGGGCTCGAGGTCAGGCCGTCATGGCGTATCGCCGGCCCGCGCACCAAGCAGGCCGGCTTCGAGGCTGCCGGGCAGTTCTTGGCGCTGAAAGACAGGCCTACCGCGGCCTGCTGCTGGAACGACCTCGTCGCCATCGGCCTGATGAACGGCATTGCGCGCGCGGGGCTGGTGCCGGGCATCGACATCTCCGTTACCGGCTATGACGACCTCGAGGAAGCGGCGATCGCGACGCCGGCACTGACCACGGTCTGGAACGGCCAGCGCGAGGTTGGCCGCCGCGCCGCCAGCGCGCTGCTCGACAAACTCAACGGACAGACGGTGCGGCCGTCGCAGGAACTGATCAAGCCGGAACTGCATGTGCGCCAGTCGACCGGCAAACCGGTGGAACGTGCATGACAAAAACCGAACAGCAAGCTGTCGCCATTCTGGTGCCGGGCCAGTTCAACGACCATGCGGTCGGCCGCATCGACGGGGCGTTCAGCCGCGTCCGGATCGAAGGCGCCGATCCGTCGCTGGTCACCGACGACATGCGCCGTACGGTGCGCGGCATAGCCGCCTTCGGCGGCATAAGCGCCGCGTTGATGGACGCGCTGCCAAAGCTCGAGATCATCGCCAATTTCGGCGTCGGCTATGATTCTGTCGATGTCCGCCACGCCGTACAGCGCGGCATCATGGTCACCAACACCCCGGATGTGCTGACCGAAGAGGTCGCCGATACGGCGCTCGGCTTGCTGATCAACACCATCCGCGAACTGCCGCGCGCCGAGGCCTGGCTGCGCGACGGAAGTTGGCTGCGCAAAGGCAACTATCCGCTGAGCCGGCTGACCCTGCGCGGGCGCCATGTCGGTATCTTTGGCATGGGCCGCATCGGCCTCGCCATTGCCCGCCGGCTCGACGCTTTCGGGCTGCCCATCGCCTACCACAACCGGCGCCGCGTCGAAGGCCTGTCCTATGACTATCACCCGACGCTGAAAGGTCTCGCCGAGGCGGTCGACACACTGATCTCGGTGGCGCCCGGCGGGGCCGCGACGGAAAGGGCAGTCAATGCCGAAATCCTCTCGGCTCTTGGGCCGAACGGCGTCTTCGTCAATATCGGCCGGGGCAGCACGGTCGACGAGCCAGCCCTTGCCGCCGCACTTGCCAGCGGCAGCATCGCCGCTGCCGGGCTAGACGTCTTTGCCGACGAGCCGAATGTGCCAGCGGCGTTGCTTGCCGCGCCCAACACCTCGCTTTTGCCACATGTCGGCTCCGCCTCGCAGCACACCCGCCGCGCCATGGCGGACCTATGCGTCGACAATCTGGTCTCGTGGTTTTCGCAGCGCAAGGCACTGACGCCGGTGCCGGAGACGGCAAATGTCAAGGCAAGGCCGTAAGCGGGCTGCCATATCTATTAACTTCAGCTTAACCCTTCGGAATCATTCTGGTCCCTTCCTAGTGTCTGTCCGCCTGACAGCACATGACAGCAAGATGAAGCGCGCCTCCTGATCTCTTCGAACGCGGCGCGCTTGAAATGCGCGGAGAAACAGGATGAAAACGCTTCCTGCATTGATGGCGGTTGCTGTGCTGTTCGGCAGCGTCCAGCTGTTTTATGCCGGTAGCGGTGAAAGCCGTGCAGCCAGTGAGTCACCACCTTCATCCGGCAACTACCGGCTGGTAGCCCATGGTGACGAGGCGTCTTGTGCGGTCAGCCGTGGCGCCGAGATTTCGCAAGGCTTGTCGCTGTTGACGGTCGCCGCGAATTGCCGCCGGGTGTTGCCCGGTGTCGAGCAGGCGAAGTTCTGGCGAGAGCAGAATGACGGCACGGTCACATTCAGCGCCAACGGCACCGATCCAATCGTCATGTTCTCAGTCGCCGATGGCGACGGTTACGAATCCTACGCGCCGGCGCTGCCGCTGCTATCGCTGGCGTCGGCCGGCAACTGACGAGCGCTATTCTGCCGCTGCGCGCGCGCCCGATTTCGCCGCCTGATGCAGACGTACAGCGTCGCCGAAGGCGCGGAAAATCTTTGCCGAGATGTTGTCAGATTCGACCCAGTACTCTGGATGCCACTGCACGCCAACAGCGAAGGCGCGGGCGTCCTTGACCGAAACCGCCTCGACAGTGCCGTCGGCGGCGACCGCTTCGACCTGCAGCTTCGGGCCAAGCCGATCGATGGCCTGGCGATGCACCGAATTGACCAGGATGTCGCCGGCGCCGAAGACCCCGGCCAGGCAGCTGCCGGGTTTTATCGACACGCTCTGGCGGATGGCGAAGCGTTCGTCCTGATTGTCGCTTGCCGGCGCACGATGGTCGAGCGAACCGACGCGTTCCTGGATTTCGGTCGCCAGCGTGCCGCCCAGTGCCACATTCATCTCCTGGATTCCGCGGCAGATGGCGAGCAGCGGTACCCCGCGCTCCACCGCCCGGCGGATCAGTGGCAACGTCGTCGCGTCGCGGGCGGAGTCGTAAGGACCATTGGCTTCGCTGGCGTCACCGCCATAGAGCGAGGGATGAACGTTGGACTTCGAACCGGTGACCATGACGCCGTCGACGGCGGAAAGCAGTTCATCGAAGTCGAGCCGGTCGCCGAAGGACGGTACCAGCAGCGGGAACACGCCTGCACCCGAAAGCGCCGCTTCAAGATATTGCTGTGGCGCGGCATGCCAGATGTAATTGTCGAACTGGCGGACGTCGGTCGATATGGCGACGAGCGGCTCGTGCATTTGGTCCGGATCCCATCGGGTGCAACGAATTATCTGCCTGCAAAATAGGCGATCCGAAGGCGCATTTCCATGGCAAGTTTCGGCGTGTCGCGTAGGCCAGTTAATCGACCTTAGACTATAGTTGCAAGATCTGCCCCAACGCCGTGAATTTCCCCGAAATGCGCCACTCAAACCGGGCTGCCACGCTGGACTCGACTCCTTGCCTGTGTATTGTCGGGCTCGAAGCCGATCCGGGCCCCGAAGCGTCCCGAATGTCGGTCAGTTGATCCAAAAGGGAGGAACTTCATGGATCGTCGTTCGTTCATCCGCAAGGCCGGCACCACCGGTTTCGGCGCCGCGGCCGCTGCCGCGACACTTGCTGCGCCGGCCATCGCCCAGTCCAACCCGAAAGTGACCTGGCGGCTGGCGTCGTCCTTCCCGAAGTCGCTCGATACGATCTATGGTGGCGCCGAAGTGTTTTCCAAGATGCTGTCGGAGGCGACCGACGGCAACTTCCAGGTCCAGGTCTTCGCCGCCGGCGAACTCGTTCCCGGCCTGCAGGCCGCCGACGCCACCACTGCCGGCACCGTCGAGGCCTGCCATACGGTGGCATACTATTACTGGGGCAAGGACCCGACTTGGGCGCTGGGGGCGGCGGTTCCGTTTTCGCTCAACGCGCGCGGCATAAACGCCTGGCACTATCATGGCGGCGGCATCGATCTGTTCAACGAGTTCCTGGCGACGCAGGGTCTGTTCGGGCTGCCGGGCGGCAATACCGGCGTGCAGATGGGCGGCTGGTTCCGCAAGGAGATCAAAACGGTCGCCGACCTTTCCGGCCTCAAGATGCGTATCGGTGGTTTTGCCGGCAAAGTGGTGCAAAGGCTCGGCGTAGTTCCGCAGCAGATCGCCGGTGGCGACATTTATCCGGCGCTGGAAAAAGGCACGATCGACGCCGCCGAATGGGTTGGCCCCTACGACGACGAGAAGCTCGGCTTCTACAAGGTTGCGCCCTATTACTACTATCCCGGCTGGTGGGAAGGTGGACCGACCGTCCATCTGATGTTCAACAAGGCGAAATACGACGAACTTTCGCCGGCTTACAAGTCGCTGGTGCACACTGCCGCCCAAGCGGCCGACGCCAACATGCTGCAGAAATACGACTACCTCAACCCGGCGGCGGTGAAGCGGCTGGTTGCCGGCGGCGCCAAGTTGAGCCCGTTCAGCCAGGAGATCATGGCCGCCTGTTTCGAAAAGGCCAACGAAGTCTATGCCGAGATGGAAGCCTCGAACGCGCCGTTCAAGAAGATCTGGGACTCGATCAAGGCGTTCCGCAAGGAGCATTATCTCTGGGCGCAGGTGGCCGAGTACAATTACGACACCTTCATGATGGTCCAGCAGCGCAACGGCAAGCTCTAGAATATTCTGCGACGCCGAGTGGCTCCACTCGGCGTCGCAGAAAAGGGCTAAAACAAAGCGGATGTCCCGTTTGGTTTGAATGCATTCCGCTCCAGGCGTTTGATGGATCTCGTCAAAGGACCGCGAGCCACGCCCCGCGGTCCTTCCCTGTCAGCCTTCGGACGCACTGACTTCGACCAGTACTCCACCCGGCGCATGGCAATAGAACGTCGTCGACTGGATGCGGCCGCGCATTAGCTGCTGGACCTCGCCCGGTTGCAGGCCGGCATCGGCAAGCCCGGCTCGCTTTGCATGCACAAACTCCGGCTTGCCGACGAAGAAGCCAACGTGAAAGCCGTCCGGATAGCTGGCGGGCTCGCCTTTCCCCGGCTTCATCAGATTGAGGATGAAGCCATCGATGCCACGCAGAACCGCGAAGGCGTCCTTGCCGCGCACGGCGACAAATTCAAAGCCGAAATGGCTGGTGAAGAAGCGGGCAAGGCCGGCAACTTCGGTGGTGACGAGATTTATGTGGTTCAGTTTCATGATGCGTCTCCTGCCACGGGTTGAATGCGGACAGGCTTCGACCGAAGAGCGCAAACCGGCGGGACCGCTACATCCGAAAATCCGGACGTGACCCGACCGGCTCGCGAGTTTCGCCTCGCTTGCCGGCCGCGGGTTCTCCCACAAGTAATGTGGCGAACAGGCTTCCCCGAGCATCGTGCTCAGGACGGGAAGAGCCGGACTACCGAACCGGCAATGTCTTTTTCGGCGTAGTTTCTGTAACCGGTCGCCCCGCCGGTGGCAACTGGCCCGATCGATCAGCCCTGAGGCACTACCAGGACCTTGACCTCACCTGGTGCCGACGGGTTGGCAATGATCGCCACCGCCTCGTCGAGGTCGACTTGTCGCGATATCAGCCGGTCTACCTCGATCGCACCCGAGGCGATGAGATCGGCGGCCCGGCGATGGGTAAAGGGATTGAGGAAGGAGCCCAGGACCTTCAACTCGCGGAACAGCAGGTCGAACGGTTCGAACGCCGCTTTCATGCCTTGCGGCATGACGCCGACGACGACAATTGTGCCGCCCGCCTTGGCCAGCCGCATCGCCTGCTCGACGGTGTCTTTCACGCCGGCGCATTCGAACACCACGTCGACGCCGCCCGGCATCAAACCCGACCGGCCGACGATCGCGTCGGTGATGTCGGAAGCGCTGGGATCGACCGTCGCCGTTGCGCCAAGTTCCTCGGCAAGGGCGCGCCGCGAGGCCTGGCGCGTCGACAGGATGATGGTCGTCGCACCGGCGAGCTTTGCCAGTTGAACGGTGAGCAGGCCGATCACGCCGCCGCCGAGCACGGCAACCGACGAACCTGGTCTGATCGCGGCAAGGTCCACGCCATGCAGGCAGCAGCCGAGCGGCTCGCAGAACGCACCATGCGTCGGCGTCAGATCGCCTGGCAGGACGAAAGCCTGTTTCTGCGGCAGGGCAAGATATTCGGCAAAGCCGCCATCGCGATGGATGCCGATGGCACGCAGATTGCCGCAGAGGTTGACCCGGCCGGCCTGGCAATGCGCGCACCGGCCGCAGGCGATGTTGGGATCGCCGGTGACGCGGTCGCCGACGGCAAAGCCGGATACGGCAGGTCCGATCGCCTCGACGATGCCGGAGAATTCATGGCCGAGAGTCACCGGCGGCGTGCACGGGAATTCGCCATGGAAAAGATGCCGGTCGGTGCCGCAGACGCCGCACGCCTCGATCCGCAC
The DNA here is from genome assembly GCF_040318275.1 of Mesorhizobium sp. M1217. NCBI lineage: Bacteria > Pseudomonadati > Pseudomonadota > Alphaproteobacteria > Hyphomicrobiales > Phyllobacteriaceae > Mesorhizobium > Mesorhizobium sp. M1217. The sequence goes on from NZ_JAMYMA010000034.1 coordinate 11,717, forward strand.
CAGCAGCTCGTCCGGTCCGGCAGTCGGTTTCTCGACCTCGCACACGGCGAGGCCGCCCACTCGCTCCAGTCGCACCGCCTTCATGGCTGCCGGGCCTTCGTCAATTGAAACTCGGTGGTTGCGACAGATCGGTTGCCGGTGCCGCCGGTTTCGCGGGCGGCTTTTCGTCGAAGCTTGGCGGCTGCGACAGGTCCTGCGCGCCGGGCGCAGCGGGTGCCGTGCTGCCACCGGCCGGCGGCGTGCCGAGCGGCGACAGGCTGGGCATCTCCGGCACCTTGATGTCGATCGTCGCTGGATCGACGACGGCGCCTTTGTAGTGCATCACCATCTGCGGGAAGGCGATGGTCAGGCCGATCATGATCACCTGGATACAGACGAACGGCACTGCGCCCCAATAGATCTGCCCGGTGGTGACGGGCGCGATCTGTTTGCCGGTGAGCCGGTCGAGATAGGGCACGCGTGCGGCGACCGAGCGCAGATAAAACAGCGCGAAGCCGAACGGTGGATGCATGAAGCTGGTCTGCATGTTAACCCCGAGCAGCACGCCGAACCAGATCAGGTCGATGCCGAGCTTGTCGGCCGCCGGCGCCAAAAGCGGCACGATGATGAAGGCGAGCTCGAAGAAATCGAGGAAGAAGGCGAGCACGAAGACGAGGATGTTGACGCCAATCAGGAAACCGACTTCACCGCCCGGCAGCGACGTCAACAGGTGCTCGACCCAGATGTGGCCATTGACGCCGTAGAAGGTCAGCGAGAACACCCGCGCGCCGATCAGGATGAACAGCACGAAGGACGACAGCCGCGTCGTTGAGGCCAGCGCCTGCTTGACCACGTCGAGCGACAGCCGCCCCTTCATCGCCGCCATCGCCAGCGCGCCGACGGCGCCCATGGCGCCGCCCTCCGTCGGCGTGGCGATGCCGAGGAAAATGGTACCCAGCACCAGGAAGATCAGCGCCAGCGGCGGGATCAGCACGATGATCACCTGCTGTGCCAACCTCGACATCAGGTTGATCTTCAGGCGCTGGTCGATGATCGCCACGACATAGATGAAGATCACGCCGATGGTGGCGCCGAGGATATCGGCATTGCCGCCATGGTTTGGCGCGAGGTAGCGATACGCGGCATAGGAAACCACCACCGCCGCCAGCAGCGCCGCCAGCAGCGACAGCACACCGTGACCGAGCGTGCGGGCCTCCAGCGGCAGTGCCGGCATCGACTTCGGCCGGACGATCGACATGAGCAGGATGTAGAGCATGTAGATGCCGGTCAAAATGAGCCCGGGGATCAGCGCCCCCTTGTACATATCGCCGACCGAGCGGCCGAGCTGGTCGGCCAGCACGATCAGCACCAGTGACGGCGGGATGATCTGGGCGAGCGTGCCCGATGCTGCGATGACGCCGGATGCCAGCCGCCGGTCGTAGCCGTAGCGCAGCATGATCGGCAGCGAAATCAGCCCCATGGCAATGACGGAAGCCGCCACCACGCCGGTCGTCGCGGCCAGCAGCGCGCCGACGAAAATCACGGCATAGGCCAGGCCACCACGAACCGGTCCGAACAACTGGCCGATCGTGTCGAGCAGGTCTTCGGCCATGCCGGATCGTTCGAGCACGATGCCCATGAAGGTGAAGAACGGGATCGCCAGCAGCGTGTCGTTCGACATCACCCGGCTGCCGTAGAAATTGTCCGGCAACGCGTGCAGCAACGGCCAGGCGAGGTTGATCGAGCCGCCCGAATAGGGCGACAGCAGCACGCCGATGAAGAAGAACATCAGGCCGTTGGCGGCAAGCGAGAAGGCGACGGGGTAGCCGATCAGCAGGAAGAAGATCAGCGAGGCGAACATGATCGGCGCCATGTTCTGGGCGATGAACTCGATCACGAGCGCACCTCTTCGACGAGCGCCTTGGCTTCTAGCTCGGCCTGTTCATGCACCGATATGAATGGAGTGGGATCGTCCATATGACCGCGCATGATGGCGATTTTCTTGATGATTTCGGAAATGCCCTGCAGCGCAAGCAGGAAAAAGCCGACCAGCAGGATCGCCTTCGCCGGCCAGATGATCAGCCCGCCGGAATTGTTCGACATCTCGCCGCTGCGATACGACAGCGACACATAGGGAACGAAATAGACCACCATCAATGTCACGAACGGCATCAGGAAGAAGACGTGACCGAAAAGGTCGATCCAGTGCTGCACGCGGCGCGAGAACATGCCGTAGACGATGTCGATGCGGATATGGTCGTTCTGCTTCAGCGTGTAGGCGGCGGCCAGCATGAAGGCGGCGCCGAACAGATACCACTGCAATTCCAGCCAGGCGTTCGAGGACATGTCGAACAGCTTGCGGATGACGGCGTTAGCGGCGCTTACCAGAATTGCGAGCAGGATCAGCCACGATACCCATTTGCCGATGAATTCGTTCAAACGGTCAATGGTTCTGGAAAGAGCGAGAAGCCCTGCCATGCATTCCTCCCTTGTGTCAGAGCGCGGCGGTTCCCTGTCCGTTGCGCCGCTGTGGACCAACGGTATGCAGTGCGTGGTTCGGCGGGTCAACACGGGCCTGCCCGCATAAACACAGTTGTGAGGTGACGACCGGCAAAAAAGCTGCCGCGTCCTTTGCATGTCCAAGGACATGCGGCTCTTTCACCAACCAAAGTCGGGTGCGGCTCAGGCGATCTTCTGTTGGTCGCGGCCGGCGCCGATCAGCACAAGCATGGCGACGAGGAACAGGTACATCCAGGCATCGCGCCATTCGAGCGGGAAATAGCCGGCCCATAGCGATTCGGCCATGCCGAAAGCGGCGGCGCCCAGTGCCGCCCGCAGCGGCGAAAGATAGCCGCCTACTGCCGTCACGAACAGGATCTTCAACCCGTAGACCAGGCCGGTGCCGAAGCTGATGTTGCCGTAGTAGAAGCCGGCGAGCACGCCGGCCAGCGCAGCGCAAAGGCCGCCGAAAAGCACCGCACGCCGAAACACCGCGCGGACATCGACACCGCACATCGCAGCAGCCTTGGGATCGTCGGAAACGGCGCGCCAACTGCGGCCGAAGCTCGAATGTGTGAAGCCCCACGCAGCCAGCGCAATGGCCGCCAGCACGGCAGCGCAATCGAGCAACTGGATCAGCGTCAACGTCGCCTTGAAGCTGGCACTCTGCGCGAAGACGATGGTCTGGGCCAGCATCGGTGGCAACCACAGATCGTGGGTGTTGGCGGCGATGCGGCTGGCTTCCGACAAGACCAGCAATATACCGAGCGTTGTCACCACGATCGCATTGGGCGAGCGGTCGGCCAAGGGTTCGAAGATGCTTCGTGACAGAACGTGGCTGATCAGCGCCGCGTAGAGAAACGCCGCAACTATGCCGAGCGCGACCGATGCAAGCAGCGTCAGCCACAGTGCCTGATAGCCGAATGCCGCGGTGAGGATCATCGTTTGCCCGCAAAAGGCGAACAGCGCGCCATAGGCAAGATTGGTGCGGTGCAGGATGCCGTTAGTCAGCACATAGCCGAAGGCAAGCAGTGCGTAGAGCGCGCCCGAATGCAGCCCGTTCAGAACCTGCTGGAAGAAATAGAGCATGCAAAATCCTCGGTGCATGGCTCCGAATAATCGGAAATCGACTTTCGCTGGGATCATGCACAAAATCAAAGTGCTACAAGCCGCGGCGCTCGCAGCCGTGAAGAGCGTTGCACTCGGAATCTAACTTGTCAAATGCGATTTATCGGTTAGATTTCATCGCATGACGGTATCCTGGACTCCGCACCGCTTCACCGGCGGCATGCTTGCGCTCGACACGGCGAACACCGTTGTGCTGCGGCACCATCCGGAGAAGACCTTCGACCGTTTCGACGATCCCGCCGAGATTGCCCGCTTTGCCGAAGCCGCCAGCGGCTTTCGCGCCGCCGAGCTCGGCGGCAGGCGGCTGGAGGCCCCGTCGCCGGACAAGATCGCGCCGGTGGTACTGTCGATCCGCGAAACCACCGATCGGCTGTTTCGCCGCGCGGTGTCGAAAGGTGCGATCGCCACCGCCGACATGCCTGAATTCCTGGAAGCCTGCGCCGACGGCCTCGCCCATGGCCGCACCGAAATCGGGACGCTTGGAAAACCGTTCGGCGACCCGGCGACGCCGATCGCCTTTGAGGCGGCATTGGCGGTCTCGGCGCTGTCGCTGCTGCGCGGCGACACCATCGCCAGGCTGAGGATTTGTCCCAACTGCAGCTGGCTGTTTGTCGACCGAAGCCGCAATTCCAGCCGCCTTTGGTGCGACATGGCGGTATGCGGCAACCGCCAGAAGGCAAACCGTCACTATCGCCGCCGGACGGCGGCGAACGAGGTCCACAATGGCGAGGTCCAGAATGGCTAGGCTGTTTTCGCGCTCGATCGTTGTCGGGGTTGCGCTGATTGTGGCTGCAGCGCTCGGCGCCTGTCGCGAGACGGGCACGGACGACAACGGCGATGGCAAATTGTTCGAGATTTCAGGCAAGATATTCGTGTTCAACTATCGCCTCGCCAGGGCGACCTACCTCGTTACGCTGCGGCCGTTGCGGCCGATGGGGGAGGGGCAGGTCGCGGTCGCCAGCTTCCAAAACCCGGCCGGCGGCGAGCCGCTGGCAGTCGAGCAGAAAATCTGGCCGAAGCTCGACAAGGTGACGCTGGAGAGTCCGGCGCTTCAATGCGTCGTCAAGGACAAGCCTTACGCGATCGCGATCAGCATCAAGGACGCTGACGGCACGATCCTCCAGAAGATCGACACCACTCTGATGTCGACGGAGGACCAGTCCGTCCTGCCCGACCGGCCGCTGGTCATCGATCAGCTTTATACGCCCAATCCGGACCTTGCCGGCCACCCGGACGGCAAGTTGCCGAACGAACCTAAGCCCGACTGTTCGAAAGGTCTCTGACGCATTTTTCGACGGCATCGGATGGCGCGGAATTTTATTGCTGTCGAAAACAGCCGACGCGCGGTTTCTTACGCCGGCGGGCGCGGCGTTGATGATTTGTTGCGGACCGCCTGGCGGCTTCGATTTTGTTTGACCTCCCCGGCAAGGGAAGAAAGACTATAGGTACTTGACTCCGACGTTGGCCGCGCACCCTCCAGGTGCGGCTTCCGCACAGGAAATGCCTGATGACGCTGCACAATGTCGCGCTCGACGACAAGTTCGACCTGGCAAAGGAGCGCATCTTCCTGTCGGGTGCCCAAGCAGTCATCCGCATGCTTCTGATGCAACGCGAGCGCGACCGCCGGGCTGGCCTGAACACCGCCGGTTTCGTCTCCGGCTATCGCGGCTCGCCGCTCGGCGGCCTCGACATGCAGCTGTGGAAGGCCCGGGACCAGCTCGCGCAGTCGGACATCGTCTTCCAGCCCGGTCTCAACGAGGAGCTCGCCGCCACCGCCTGCTGGGGCTCGCAGCAGGCCGAATTGCTGGGCGAGGGCACTCGTGACGGCGTTTTTTCGGTCTGGTACGGCAAGGGTCCGGGCGTCGACCGCTCCGGCGACGTGTTCCGTCACGCCAATCTCGCCGGCTCGTCGAAACATGGCGGCGTGCTGGCCCTGATGGGTGACGACCACATGGCCGAATCCTCGACCAACGCGCATGCCACCGAGTTCCTGTTTGTCGACACCATGGTGCCGATCCTCAATCCGGCCGGTGTCCAGGAGATCATCGACTACGGCCTCCACGGCTTTGCCATGTCGCGTTTTGCCGGCACCTGGGCGGCGATCAAATGCGTCAAGGACAACATCGAATCGACGGCCTCGGTCGATGCCGCGCTCGACCGGCTAGATATCGTCATCCCGGACTTCGACATGCCGCCCGGCGGCCTCAACATCCGTAACGAGATCGACATGCTCGGCCAGGAGGAGCGGTTGCATGAATACAAGCGCGCCGCTGCTTCGGCCTTCATCCACGCCAACGGGCTGAACCGGATCGTCTATTCAGGCGGCAGCAGCCCGAAGCTTGGCATCGTCACCATCGGCAAGAGTTATCTCGACGTTCGGCAGGCGCTCGAAGACATAGGCATCGACGAAGTGGCCGCCAATCGTATCGGTATCAGGCTGTTCAAGGTCGGCTGCCCGTGGCCGCTCGACCTGCAGCACATCGCCGACTTTGCTCGCGGCCTAGACACCATCGTTGTCGTCGAGGAGAAACGCTCGCTGATCGAGGTGCAACTGCGCGAGAACCTTTACGGCACCGCCACGCAGCCGGTCATCGTCGGCAAGAAAAACGAACGCGGCGACTGGCTGTTCCCGGCCAAGGGCGCGCTCGACCCCAACGACATTGCCATCGCACTCGGCGAGCGGATCTTGCTAACGATCGGCCCGTCGGAAGAAATTGCCGCGCGGGTGGCGAAATTGCGCCAGTTCCAGGCGATGCTGGCCGACACGTCAGACATCGCCTCGCGCACGCCCTTCTTCTGCTCCGGCTGCCCACACAATTCCTCGACCAAGGTGCCGGACGGCTCGCTCGCCGCCGCCGGAATCGGGTGTCATTTCATGGCGCTGTGGATGGACCGCAACACCGTCGGCTTCACTGCCATGGGCGGCGAGGGCGCGCAGTGGGTCGGCCAGGCGCCGTTCTCGAAGCGCGAGCACATCTTCCAGAATCTGGGCGATGGGACCTACAACCACTCGGGTGTGCTGGCGATCCGCTTCGCGCTGTCGACCGACGCCAACATCACCTACAAAATCCTCTACAATGACGCCGTCGCGATGACCGGCGGGCAGCCGCACGAGGGCGGCCTGACGGTGGACATGATCGCCAGGCAGGTGCGCGCCGAGGGCGTCGAGCGCATCGCCATCGTCACCGACGAGCCGGACAAATATACCGGCAAGGTGGAATTTCCCGCCGGCGCCACCATCCACCACCGCGACGACCTCGATCTCGTCCAGCGCGAGTTGCGTTCGGTCAAGGGCGTCTCGGTGCTGCTCTACGACCAGACCTGCGCCGCCGAGAAGCGCCGCCGCCGCAAACGCGGCACCTTCCCCGATCCCGACAAGCGCATCTTCATCAACGAGCTGGTCTGCGAAGGTTGCGGCGATTGCGGCGTGCAGTCGAATTGCGTCTCGATCCAGCCGGTCGAGACCGAATTCGGCCGCAAGCGCAAGATCGACCAGTCGAGCTGCAACAAGGACTTCTCTTGCGTCAATGGTTTCTGCCCGTCCTTCGTCACCATCCACGGCCCCAAAATCAGGAAAGCCGAAGGCATAGCCGGCGCGGCCGACCCGCTCGCGGGGGTGCCGGCGCCGGCGCAATTTACGCTCGGTGAACAAGGCTGGGCGGCAATCATAGACGGTGTCGGCGGCACCGGCGTCGTCACCATTGGCGCAGTGCTCGGCATGGCAGCCCACCTCGAAGGCAAGGGCTGCGGCATGATCGACATGGCCGGCCTCGCACAAAAGGGCGGCTCCGTGTTCACCCATGTCCGTATTGCCCGCACGCCGGACGACATCCACGCCATTCGCGTATCGGCCGGCAAGGCCGATCTCGTGCTTGGCTGCGATCTCGTCGTTTCGGGTGCAAAGAAGGTGCTGGCCGCGGTGCGCGAAGGCTATACCATCTTCCTCGCCAACACCGCCGAGATCATGCCGGGCGAGTTCGCCCGTTCGGCCGATTTCTCGCTGCCTATCGAGCGGCTGAAGAAAGCGATAAGAACTGCCGCGGGCGACGACAAGGCGCATTTCTTCGACGCCACCCGCACCGCCACCGCGCTGTTCGGCAGTTCGCTCGGCGCCAACATGTTTATGCTCGGCTTTGCCTTCCAGCATGGCGGCTTGCCGCTGTCGGACGAGGCGGTCGAGAAGGCAATCGAGCTCAACGGCGAGGCGGTGGCGATGAATATCGCGGCATTTCGCTGGGGTCGCCGCGCCGCCCACCAGCCGGATTTCGTGCGCGGCCTTCTCACCCAGCCGGGCAAGGCCACGCAGCCTGCCGCGATTGCCGAGACGCTGGCCGACATCATTGCCCGCCGCGTCGCCTTCCTGACCGCCTATCAGAACGCCGCCTATGGCAAGCGCTATGCCGACAGACTGGCAGCGCTGCGTAAGGCCGAAACCAAGGTCGTGCCCGGTTCGACCGTGGTGACCGAAGCTGCCGCAAAGAACCTGTTCAAGCTGATGGCTATCAAGGACGAATACGAGGTGGCGCGGCTCTATACCGACGGCTCCTTTGCCGCAGATCTCGCAAAGCAGTTCCAGAGTTACGACAGGCTCGAATTCCATCTCGCACCGCCGATCATGGGCAGGCGCGGCAGTGACGGCAAGCCGAAGAAATCGAGCTTTGGTCCGTGGATGATGAACGGGTTCCGCCTGCTGGCGGCGATGAAGGGCCTGCGCGGCACCGCTTTCGACCTGTTCGGCTACAGCGCCGAGAGGCGTATGGAGCGGCAGCTTCTTGCCATCTATGAAGCCGACCTGGAGCTTGTCGCCGGCGCGCTGGCACCGGGCAAGATCGAGGCCGCTGCCGCGCTTGTCTCGGTGCCGGCGCTCATCCGCGGCTATGGCCACGTCAAGCGGGCCAGTGCCGAAAAAGCCGCCGGCGAACGCCAGCGTCTGCTCGACCGCCTTTCGACGGCGCCACTGCGGCCGCAGCTTCAAGCCGCCGAATGATTCCGCACCGTGATACGCCTTGTTTACCTGAACGGTAGTTTCCCTGTTTCCGCAGCGTCAGCGGGGGATCCCGGCAGGTCTCTAACCGCCTCTCTAAACCTTTCTTAAGGCCAATGTGACACTGCTGGGTTCCCAAGGGTTGGGATCCAGGCGTGAATCTGAAAAGACAAAACGAGATTCCGGTCGACGTTTACATTCCGTTCGTGGAAACTCTGTTTCGCGACGGCGTTACGCTTTCGATCGGCATTGTCGCGCAGACCTTCCTGATCGGCCTTGTCTGGTGGAAAAGCGGCGACCCGCTTTATCTGCTTGTCGCGATCGCGATGGTTCTCGTCGGCATCTTCCGTATGAGAAACTTCCGCAAATACAACAGCTTGCCCCCGCCGGCGACCTGGGAAGAGGCGCACAAGCGCGAGAACGACTACATCCTCTATGGCTCCTTGCACGGGCTCACGCTTGGCGCCTTCTGCCTGCTTGGCATCTATTTTGCGCGCGACAATTTCGCTGAGATCGCCTCCGTCTGCCTGACGCTGGCCACGGCCACCTCCATTGCCGGGCGCAACTATGGCTCCCCGCGCATGGTCACCATCCTGACGCTTGCCTTGACGTGGCCGATCTCGTTGGGGTTCCTTTTACGTGGCGATATCTACCACATCCTTCTCGGGCTCCTGTCCGCCCCATTCCTGTTTGCTATTCGCAAATTCGCCGACACGGTCCGCGACGTGCTTTTTGCCGCCGTCTCGGAGGAAAAAAAGGCGAACCGCATCGCACAGCGTTTCAACCGCGCCCTCAACACCATGTCGCATGGTCTTGTCATGCTCGGTCCGGACGGCCGGGTAGCGGTGGCCAATGCCGAAGCCGCGCACCTGATGTCGCTCAAATCGCCGGATGCCTTGCTCGGACGGTCGATCCACGGTCTGCTGATGCGCGGCGTTGCCGGCGGCATGCTGGCGCCGAAGGATTGCCGCTACATCGAAGCCCAACTGACGCGCGCCCTGCGCGAGGGCCGCGACCGCAAGGTTCTGGTCTCGCTCGCCAACGGCCAGCACTATGAATTTTCTGCCCGGGAAGGCAGCCAGGAACTGGGCGTCATCACTTTCGAGGATGTGACCGCCCGCGTCGAGGCGGAGGACAAGATCCGCTTCATGGCGCGCTACGACAGTCTCACCGGTCTGCCCAATCGCGCCTATTTCCATGAGCTGGTCGTGGAGGCCATGGCCTCGGGCGATCCGGACCGTCTCTGCGGGCTGGTCGTGCTCGACCTCGACGATTTCAAGAGCGTAAATGATACGCTCGGCCATCCGGTCGGTGACGGTTTGATCTACGCCGTCGCTGAGCGGCTGGCCGCGATCGCCGGGCCAGGTATCACCGTCAGCCGCTTCGGCGGCGACGAGTTCATGATCTTCTTCGAACGCATCGAAGATGAAAGCCATCTGACCGGCCAGGTTGATGAGATCTTTGTCAATCTACAGGGCGAGGTCGATGTCGCCGGCCACGGATTGCGCATCCAGGCCAGCGGAGGTGCGGCGCTCTCGCGGGTCAGGGATACCGACGTCGATGCCATGATCGTCAAGGCCGACCTTGCACTCTACAAGGCAAAGGAGCTTGGCAAGAACGGCTGGCGGCTGTTCGAGGCCTCCATGGACGCTGCCTTCCGCAGCCGCCAGCTGATGAAGGCGGATCTGCGCAGTGCGGTGGAAAACAAGGAGCTGCGAGTCGTCTACCAGCCGATCGTCGCGATGAACACGATGCGGATCGCCAGTTGCGAGGCGCTGTGCCGCTGGGATCATCCCGACCTCGGGCCGATCTCCCCCGGTATCTTCATTCCTCTTGCGGAGGAAATGGGCATCATTTCCGACATCAGCACTTTCGTCCTGCATGCGGCCTGCACGGAATGCGCCAAATGGCCGGCCCAGACCAGCGTGTCGGTCAATCTCTCGGCCAAGGATTTCCGCAATCGTGATGTCATCCAGAAGGTTCGCGATGCGCTGGCCGGTTCCGGTCTGCCGGCCGACCGCCTCGAGATCGAGGTCACCGAGACGGCGCTGCTCGATGACAAGTCGCTGACACGCCAATATATCGAGGAATTGAAGCGGCTCGGCGTTCGCATCGCGCTCGACGATTTCGGTACCGGTTATTCGAGCCTCAGCTATCTCCACAAACTGCCGCTCGACAAGATCAAGATCGATCGCTCGTTCCTGATCGACGTTACCCAGAACAGCCGGTCGCTCGAATTGCTCAAGGGCATCGTCAACCTGTCACGGCCGCTGGGACTTTCGGTTACCGTCGAAGGTGTCGAGACCTTCGAACAGCTCAAGATCCTGGCGTTGCAGGTCAAGCCGGACCTGGTCCAGGGCTTTCTGTTCGGGTCGGCACTCAGCGCGTCCGGCATCGAGACGATGTCAAGCACCGTCTGGCCATTCGCCAAAGACATCCAGACCGCAAGGAAGGCGCCGCGGCGCTGATTTGCGCTGAAAACCGCGTATTTTAGTGTAATTTTATTAATTGTTAACCTTAACGAGCGGTAAACGAGCTCGTACTTATTTTCATCTTTACATCTCATGACCCGTCCGTAGTGTCGGCTGGTGGCGGTAATCGCGGGGAATAGAGTTCATGTGTGCCCAGTTGAGTTCGCTCGGCCATGCGGCGAGCGCGGGCGGTGAAAATTCGTCCGAAACTATGTCTAGTTTCGCCAGGAATGTTTCGGCGATGCTGGAGCGGACGGAATACCGCCGTTGCGACAAGGGCGAGGATCTCGAGGACATCTATCGCCTGCGCTACAAGTCGTACCGTTCCAACGATATGGTTCCCGATAACGAGAACCACACCATTCACGACGAACTCGACGAGGTGCCTAACGTCTTCCGGTTCGGTGTCTACATCGACCAGGAACTCGTCAGCACACTGCGTATTCATCACGTAACGCTGTCGACGCCAAGATCGCCTTCCACCAAAGCTTTCGGTGACATCGTCATGCCGATGCTCGAGGAGGGCATGAGCTTCGTCTGCCCCAGTCGGTTCGCCTCCGACCCGGAATGGTCGCGCGTCTATCCGCAAATACCCTATCTCACGCTGCGGCTCGCCGGCATGGCATGTTTTCACTTCAACGCGCCCTATTGCCTTTCGACCATCCGCGAGGATCACGCCGGCTTCTACAAGCGGATCTACTACGCCGAGAAGATCAGTGAGCCTCGTGCCTATCCTGGCGTCTATAACAAGGTCGTGCTCTACCGTGCTGATGTTGGCGCTATTCGCGAACGGTCGCTGTCGCGCTTTCCATTCTTCCGTTCGACGCCAATGGAGCAGCGTATGTTATTCAATGCGCCCGGTGCCGGCGAACTCGCTCCGCTGACCATCCTGCCTACCGCCAAGTATTTTCGCGAAGCCGCCTGAACGAGCCCATGGAGCCTTCCGGTAGCTTCGGCGTTCTGGGCAAGGTGCTGGTGGTAGGCTGGCATCCGCCAAGCATCGCTTCGATAGCGATCCGATCCAAGGAACCGATATGACCATTTCGACACTCGCCCTTACCCCGCTTATCTCGCTGATTGCAGGCGTGCTGATCCTGGTGATGCCGCGGCTGCTCAATTATATCGTCGCCCTTTATCTGATCGTTGTCGGCCTGCTCGGGCTGTTCCCGCATCTCGCCAGCTAACGACATCGGCAATAGCGGACCTGCCATCCATTGTGATTGGTATCGCCGCGCTCCGACCCGCCTCGTTTCAGGGGTTGGGTCAGTCATAGCCGCTGCGCACGTTGCGGCACATCATTGACGCAGCGATTTCAAGTTTCGCTTGAGACTGTTGGCTGCGGCGATGCGGCAATAGCGCCATTGCCCTTAACGCGGCTTTTCGCTATGTGCCTGAAAGATGTCTTCGAAGGGGTATTCCTATGGCTGAACACACGCCGACCGGTCCTGTCGAACTGGGCGCGAAGATGGACTATGCCGAGCACGACCGCACCTATGCCGGCTTCCTGATGCTGGCCAAATACGGGTCGCTGTTTTGCGCCGCAGTGCTTCTGGCCATGGCGTTCGGCTTCTTTGTGGGCGGCTTCTTCTCGGGGACCATCCTGTTCGTTCTGATCCTGGCCGTCGGCGCCTTTATTCTCCGATAACTCCTCCAATTTTTGTCGAGGACGCCGCCGGGGGCCGGCCGGCGTCTTGCGGTAACGGGTTGCGGCCGAAAGGATCATGCGGTGGGACAGACGGTTTTCATCCCTCGTGAGCTCGACGCGAACGAGCCGCGCGTCGCGGCCTCGCCCGACACGGTGAAGCGGCTGGCGGCGCTGGGTTTCGACGTGGTCGTCGAAGCTGGCGCCGGCGCGGCGTCGCGCATTCCCGACGAGGAGTTTGCCAAGGCCGGCGCCGCGATCGGCAAGGCCGGCGATGTTTCCAGGGCTGATGTCGTGCTGAAGGTGCGCCGGCCGAGCGATGCCGAGCTGAAAGTCTATCGGCCGGGCACTGCCGTGATCGCCATCATGGATCCCTATGGCAACGATGCCGGCGTCGCCGCGTTGGCCAGGGCCGGTGCTACTGCTTTTTCCATGGAGTTCATGCCGCGCATCACCCGCGCCCAGTCGATGGACGTTCTATCCAGCCAGGCGAACCTCGCCGGCTATCAGGCGGTGATCGACGCGGCTGCCGAATATGACCGGGCGTTGCCGATGATGATGACGGCGGCTGGCACGGTACCGGCGGCGAAGGCCTTCATCATGGGCGTCGGCGTCGCCGGTCTGCAGGCCATCGCCACCGCGCGCCGCCTCGGCGCCGTGGTCACCGCCACCGATGTGCGCCCGGCTGCCAAGGAGCAGGTTGCTTCGCTCGGCGCAAAGTTCCTGGCGGTCGAGGACGAGGAATTCAAGGCGGCCGAGACGGCCGGCGGCTACGCCAAGGAAATGTCCAGGGAGTATCAGGCCAAGCAGGCGGCGCTGACCGCCGAGCACATCGCCAAGCAGGACATCGTCGTCACCACCGCGCTGATACCGGGCCGGCCGGCGCCGAAGCTGGTTTCTGCGGCAATGGTCGCCTCGATGAAACCCGGCTCGGTGATCGTCGACCTTGCGGTCGAGCGTGGCGGCAACGTCGAGGGCGCCGTTCCGGGGCAGGTGGTGACCACCGCCAACGGGGTAAAGATCGTCGGCCATCTCAACGTTCCCGGTCGCGTCGCCGCCTCCGCCTCGCTGCTCTATGCGAGAAACCTCTATGCCTTCCTCGAGACGCTGGTTGACAAGGCGACGAAGACGCTTGCCATCAACCGCGACGACGAGCTGGTCAAGGCAACCATGCTGACCGATGCCGGCAAGGTCGTGCATCCCGCCTTCGTCAGGGCTGAGCAGGAGCCGCCAAAGGGCCAACATGTCGAACCGCCGGCCATTCCGGCCAAGACGATGGTTGCCGAGGCTTCGGCGAAGCCGGCTGCGAAGAGGCCGGCCGCTTCGAGGAAGCCCAAGACCACCGGAGGGATCGCGTGATGGATCAGACCCTGCAGAAAGCCCTCGACCAGCTCGACCAGGCCACAGCTGCCGTCCGCCTTGCGGTACAGAACCTGGCCACCGCGCCCGGCACCGAGGCCGCTGGTGACGCCGCGCACGCGCTGTCCGGCGGCGCGATCGATCCCTTCGTCTTCCGCTTCGCCATCTTCGTGCTGGCGATCTTCGTCGGCTACTACGTCGTCTGGTCGGTCACGCCGGCGCTGCACACGCCATTAATGGCGGTCACCAACGCCATTTCCTCCGTCATCGTCGTCGGCGCGTTGCTTGCCGTCGGCATCTCGGCCTCGGGCATCGCCACCGGCTTCGGCTTTGTTGCGCTGATGCTGGTGTCGGTCAACATCTTCGGCGGCTTCCTCGTCACCCAGCGCATGCTGGCCATGTACAAGAAGAAGGAAAAGTAGGCCGCTATGAACGCCAACTTCGCCTCCTTCCTCTATCTGGTCTCCGGCATCCTGTTCATCCTGGCATTGCGCGGCCTGTCGCATCCGACCACCAGCCGCCAGGGCAACATGTACGGCATGATCGGCATGGGCATCGCCATCGTCACGACGCTGGCGCTGGCCACCCCTTCCGCCGGCCGCTTTGCGCTGATCGTGCTCGGCCTCGCCATCGGCGGCTCGGTCGGTGCGGTCACGGCACGGCGCATTGCCATGACCTCGATGCCGCAGCTGGTCGCCGCCTTCCACTCGCTGGTCGGTCTTGCCGCGGTCATGGTGGCGGCCGCCGCCATCTATGCGCCGGAAAGTTTCGGCATCGGCACCGTCGCCGATATCCATGCCCAGGCGCTGATCGAGATGAGCCTCGGCGTTGCCATCGGCGCCATCACCTTCACCGGCTCGGTCATCGCCTTCTTGAAGCTCGACGGCCGCATGTCGGGCAAGCCGATCATGATCGGCGGCCGTCACTTCATCAACGCAGCCCTGGGCATAGCGCTCATTGTGCTGATCATGCTGCTCGTCACCACCGAGTCCAAGCTGGTGTTCTGGCTGATCGTTGCCGCCTCGCTCGTGCTCGGCGTCCTTCTCATCATCCCGATCGGCGGCGCCGACATGCCGGTGGTCGTATCGATGCTCAATTCCTATTCGGGCTGGGCAGCGGCGGCACTCGGTTTCACGCTCGGCAATCTGGCGCTGATCATCACCGGCGCGCTGGTCGGCTCATCGGGCGCCATCCTGTCCTACATCATGTGCAAAGGCATGAACCGAAGCTTCATCTCGGTCATCCTCGGCGGCTTCGGCGGCGAGACATCAGCCACTGCCGACGACGGCATCGAGCGCACCGTCAAGCAGGGCTCTGCCGAGGATGCCGCCTATCTGATGATGAATGCGCAAAAGGTCATCATCGTGCCGGGTTACGGCATGGCCGTCGCCCAGGCGCAGCACGCGCTGCGCGAAATGGCCGACAAGCTCAAGGCCAACGGCGTCGACGTCAAATACGCCATCCATCCGGTGGCCGGCCGCATGCCCGGCCACATGAATGTGCTCTTGGCGGAAGCCAACGTGCCTTACGACGAAGTGTTCGAGCTGGAGGACATCAACTCTGAGTTCGCGCAGGCCGATGTCGCCTATGTCATCGGCGCCAACGACGTCACCAATCCGTCCGCCCGCGACGACAAATCGTCGCCGATCTATGGCATGCCGATCCTCGACGTCGACAAGGCGCGCACCTGCCTGTTCGTCAAGCGCTCGCTCGGGTCCGGCTATGCCGGCATCGACAACACGCTGTTCTACAACGACGGCACCATGATGCTGCTCGGCGACGCCAAGAAGATGACCGAGGAGATCGTCAAGGCGATTGATCACTGAAACGGCGTCGTTGCCAACTCACTGCCGGTCGTCGAAATACAGCCCTGGCTCCGCGCCGGGCTTTTTCTTGGCTGTTACCGGTTCTGAAGCTACGATAGCGACCCGTCGTCTTGTTTAACGGCGTCATCGGTGGAGGTGCTGGTGCCCGACCTTGGTTCTGCCGCGTCGCCGGCCGCCGATCTGACCGCAGCAGAGAAGGTGCCGCGCAAGCGCAGCCAGGCGGTGGTGGTCGTGCACGGTATGGGCGAACAGCGGCCCATGGACACGTTGAGGGGATTTGTCCAGGCCGTTTGGAGCCACGATCCGGCCCGTGCTCCGTTCTATGCCCATGTCGCTGATCCGGCCGACCCAATGGGTGCGAAGATCAACCAGAGCTGGATCACGCCCGACAGCCGGACCAATTCGCACGAGCTTCGCCGGATCACCACACCGTATGATGTCGATGGCCGCCGCACCGATTTCTACGAGCTTTACTGGGCCGACATCACCCAGGGCACGACCCGGAGCCGCCTTGCTGCCTGGGTGACGACCCTGCTCTGGCGCAAGCCCGCCGATATTCCGCGCGATGTGCGCAAACTCTATGTCGTCACGCTTTTGGCCACCATCGTCGTCCTTGGCGCGGCGCTGGCGCTCGCAACGTCGGCCTGGCAAGGCTATATCTCCTGGACGACCGGCGTGCTTGTCACCGTCCTGGCGTCGTTCGTTATCTGGTCGGTGGACCAGTTTGGCCTGCCCTATTTCGGCGATGTCGCCGCCTATGTGCGGGCCGAAGCGGCGACGGTCGAGAAGCGCGCGCTGGTCCGCGAGCGTGGCCTCAAGCTGCTGAAGCGCCTTATGGTGGACGACGCCTACGACCGCATCGTGCTGGTCTCGCACAGCCTGGGGTCGATCATAGCCTATGATCTGTTGCAGATATTATGGGCCGATTTCAGGCCTCGAAAGCTGGAAGCCATTCGCGACAGAGCGAGGCTGAAGGCGATCCACGCCGTCGATAAGGCGACGCTGGCCGCCGATGCTTCCGCCTGGCCCGACCGCCTCGATGACCTCCCCGCATTCCGGCGCGGCCAATGGGAACTCTACCGGCAGCTTCGCGACAGTGACGCCGATCATCCGCTGCCGTGGAAGATCAGCGATTTCGTCACGCTGGGCAGTCCGCTGACCCACAGCGAGTTTCTGGTGACCTACAATCTTGCCGAGTTCAGGCGCGGCATCGCCGAGCGGCTGTTCTCGGCATGCCCGCCGATCGCCGACAGGGCGGCGGGCGGGACTATGCTCTATCAGGAAGGCCGCAGCCATTCGGGCAAGCCACAGCGGGCGGTGCATCATGGCGCGATGTTTGCCGCGATGCGCTGGACCAACATTTTCGACAGAGGCAATGGCTGGTTGACCGGCGACCCGATCTCCGGGCCGATGACGGAGAACTTTGGTCCGGGCGTGGAAAACATCCAGGTCGAGCTGCGCGGCTCGCTCGGCCGCGTCTTCACGCACACTCTCTACTGGTCGTTGACGGCGAGCGGCGTCGAGGCCAACGCACCGTCCGGCGTGCCGCGCTCGCACCTTGCCGTGCTGCGCGATGCGGTCGATCTCGGCCGCAAGCTGGGTGACTGAGCTGTCGGTGGCGAGCAACGCACGACAATGCTGCGCCGACAGCTCAAAGCAAGGTCCGCTTCGGGGTAATCTTCGAAGCGGACCGAGTTCGCTTAGGCGCCGATCAACGATTGGTCAGGAAAATCGCTTCCTCGTCGTCGCGCTGCCTGCCGCCAAGTGCTGCAGCCGCACTGGCAATGAAAGCCCCGACGACCAGCGACAGCGCGCCAATCAGTGAGAAGGTGGCGCCTGCCTTTCTGGCGGTGTCGGCCGCCTGCTGGGCCTTGACCTTGGCCTCCTGCGCTTTGGCGATTACCGCATCGACGCGAGCGGTGGCATCGGCTTCGGACAGGCCTGTGCGGGCGGCCACCAGCCGCGACAGATAGGTCTTGTCGTCGGCCGATATTTCGCCTGCTGCGGCACTCGCGATCAGAATGCGCGATGCCTGCGCCGTTGCCGCGGCGTCGCTCTCCGGATTGGCGGCAGCGAGCCTTGCCGGATCGGCCGGGCGGAACAGCGTATCGACGAAATACGATGTGGCGTTGTCAGTCGAGGCGCCACCAGCGTTTGCAGCAGCACCTGCCGAAGCGCCCATTGCCGCGCCGGATGCCACAGTCGAAGCGGCCTGGACACCGGTACCTATCGCGGCCGAAAGCGCCGTGCCGAGCACGCCGGCGACGAGCAGCGTCGCCAGCGCCCAGGCCAGGAAGCCGTGAGCGGTATCGCGGAAGAAGACTTCATCGGTGTGGATGCCGACCCATTTGGTGCGCAGGCGTCCGGCGAGGTAGCCGCCGAGGGCCGACGACAGCCACTGCACGACGATCAGCCAGACGGCGGTGGAAACGGCGAAAGTTGTGACTGACGCACCCGAGCCGGACCATGGCGACACCATGCTAAGTCCAAGCCCGGAGCCGAGCAGCATCAAGATGAAGGTAAGCGTCGACGCAGCAAAGGCGCCGGCGACGATTGGTCCCCAGCTGACGGCGGGGGATGAGGATTCCGTCGGTGCGGAAACCTCGGTAGTCGTTAGGGTGGACGGCATGGAAGCCTCCTACCTTGCAAAAAGCAGAATCAGAATAATGATCGGAATCGGGACTCCGAGAAGCCAGAGCAAAATGCCACGTCCCATGAATGCCTCCTGCGGCGATTGTGATCAACTACAATGCCTTGAAAGACTTTCCGTTCCGGGAGATCCTCGGTGATCTTTGTTGCGGTGCAGCAGTCGGCGTCGGTGCGCCAAGATGCACCAATGCACTTCATGCCTGCAGGCTGGGTATTCTGGATGGCGGCTCAGATGTCCAGATTGGCGACCGACAGCGCGTTTTCCTGGATGAATTCGCGCCTTGGCTCAACCTCGTCGCCCATCAGTCGCGAAAACAGTGAGTCCGCGTCAGTCGCGTCATTGACCTTGACCTGTAAGAGCGAGCGCACATTCGGGTCGAGCGTCGTTTCCCAGAGCTGCTCGGCGTTCATTTCGCCAAGGCCCTTGTAGCGCTGCATGGTCAGACCCTTGCGGCCGGTGGCAAACACGGCATTAAGCAGTGCCAGCGGCCCCGAAATTGTTTCGGAGACATCCTTGCGGCGCAGCACCGGCGGCTCGCCATAGATTTCTGCCAGGCGCGGCGCATAGCGGTCGAGCTGGCGTGCGTCGGCGGAATTGATCAGCGCCAGGTCGAGATGCGCGAACTCCTTGACGCTGCGCACCGTGCGCTCGAATACATAGCCGCCGACGCCCTCGTTGGAGGTCGACATGCGGCCTGTCCAGCCGCGCTCGGTGTCCTCGGCGATAATGTCGAGACGGCGGGCAACGCGCTCGGCCATCTCGTTGGCGCGACCGAGGTCGGTGAAGATTTCGGGGTTGAGCGCGCCGGCAATCGCTGCCTGCTCCACCACGCCCCTGTTATAGCGGGTATGCAATCCGTTGATGAGTTGGCGGACAGCCAGGGCATCGTCGATGGCGCTGCGCAGATCCTGTCCGGCCCGCACCTCGCCCGTGCTGAGCGCAAGCGACGCTTCTTCCAGCCCCGAGCCGATCAGGAATTCCTCGAAGGCGGCTTCATCCTTGATATATTGCGAGCTCTTCCCTCGTGTCACCTTATAGAGCGGCGGCTGCGCGATATAGAGATGACCGCGTTCGATCAGTTCCGGCATCTGGCGGAAGAAGAAGGTCAGCAGCAAGGTGCGGATATGGGCGCCATCGACATCGGCGTCGGTCATCAGGATAATCTTGTGGTAGCGCAGCTTGTCGGCATTGAACTCGTCCTTGCCGATCGAGGTGCCGAGCGCAGTGATCAGCGTGCCGATCATGTCGGAGCCGAGCATGCGGTCGAAGCGGGCGCGCTCGACATTGAGGATCTTGCCGCGCAGCGGAAGAATGGCCTGGTTCTGGCGCGAACGGCCGCCCTTGGCCGAGCCGCCGGCGCTGTCGCCCTCGACGATGAAGATCTCGGATTTCGCCGGATCGCGCTCCTGGCAATCGGCCAGCTTGCCGGGCAGCGAGGTGACGCCGAGCGAGCTCTTGCGGGTGATGTCGCGTGCCTTGCGCGCGGCTTCACGCGCGGCAGCGGCCTGGATGACCTTCTCGATGACCGCCTTGCCCTCGGTCGGGTGCTCCTCGAGCCAGGTGCCGAGCGCCTCGTTGACGAGCCCTTCGACCACCGGGCGAACCTCGGACGACACCAGCTTGTCCTTGGTCTGCGAGGAGAATTTCGGGTCGGGAACCTTGACCGACAGCACCGCGGTCAGGCCTTCGCGGCAATCGTCGCCGATCAGCGCCACTTTTTCCTTCTTGGTCAGGCCCGAGGAGTCGCCATAGCCGGTTATCTGGCGTGTCAGCGCACCCCGGAAACCGGCGAGATGCGTGCCGCCGTCACGTTGCGGGATGTTGTTGGTGAAGGCCAGCACGTTCTCGTGGTAGCTGTCGTTCCACCACATGGCGACTTCGACGGTGATGCCGTCGCGCTCGGCGCGGATCGAAATCGGCTTGTCGAGCAACGGCTTCTTCGTTCGGTCGAGATATCGGACGAACTCTTCCAGCCCGCCATCATAGTGCAGTTCATGGCGCACGATGTCGGCATGGCGGGCATCGGTCAAAACGATGCGCACGCCGGAGTTCAGGAAGGCGAGCTCGCGCAGCCGGTGCTCCAGCGTACCATAGTCGAACTCGACCATGGTGAAGGTCTCGGACGACGGCAAGAACGTGATTTCGCTGCCGCTGCGCCCTTCATAGGTGCCGGGGACCTTGTCTTGTTCATAACTGCCGGTGATGCGCAGCGGCGCGTCGGCATCGCCATGCGTGAAGCTCATCTCGTAGATCTGGCCGTTGCGACGGATCTTCAGTTTCAGCCAGGCCGACAGTGCGTTGACGACCGACACGCCGACGCCGTGCAGGCCGCCCGACACCTTGTAGGAGTTCTGGTCGAACTTGCCGCCGGCATGCAGCTGCGTCATGATCACTTCGGCCGCCGAAATGCCTTCGCCGGTGTGGATATCGGTCGGAATGCCGCGGCCATTGTCGATGACCGTCACCGAGCCGTCCGGATTGAGCGTCACCGTCACCAGGTCGGCATGGCCCGCCAGTGCTTCGTCGATGGCGTTGTCGACCACCTCATAAACCATGTGGTGCAGGCCCGAGCCGTCGTCGGTGTCGCCGATATACATGCCCGGCCGCTTGCGAACGGCGTCCAAGCCCTTCAAAACCTTGATGGAATCGGCGCCGTATTCGGCTTCAACGCCGTTGGCGATGTCGGTGTGGTCGCTCATGAAAACCTGTCTGATTGGTGCCGTGTGCAGAGCGCGAAAAATCGGCGTCGAATCGCGCATTCCTAATGTCGTAGATATAGGCGCAAAAGGCGGTTTTTCCAAGGTTTGCAGGCATTTCCGAACGGAATGACCGTCGCGTGAACCCGCTACCGGCGCCTGGCTTCGATCCTGGCCAGCCGCTCACGCAAAAACTTGATCATGAACTTGTATCGCGGCGCCAGCCGACCGGTCCGGTCGAGCTCCAGCGTCATGTCGAGTGCCTTGGAAAGGACGGCTTTCGGGTCCTTTGCGACTTGGGCGTAGTCGATATAGGCAACCACCAGGTCGCGCTGCCAGGTGGCGTTGTCCGGATCTGACTGGGCAAGTTTCTCGCGAATGGCAAGGCTGTCCTGAAGGGCTTGCCGGGCTCCCCTGACGTCGCGCTGCCTGAGGCGGAGCGTGGCGACTTCGGACAGCGTTATCGACAAGTCCCGCTGCCAGTCGGAATTGGCGGAATCGAGCTTGGCCAGCCTCTCCGCAATCGCGTAGCTGTCCAGATAGGCTTTCAGTGCGCCTTTGTGGTCGCCCTGTATCGCCAGGACGCCGGCGACCTTCTCGAGGCACACGGACAGGTCGCGCTGCCAATCGGTGTTGTTCGGGTCGCCGGCGGCGAGCGCGCTGGCTTGCGAGAGTGCCTGACGATAAGCCGAAAGTGCCGCCGGCCAATTCTGCTGGTCGCTCAGCGCGTTGCCGACCTTGGCGTTGCCGACGGACAGGTCGCGTTTCAGCTCGGTGTCGTCCGGATCGCGTTTCGCCAGTTGCTTGACGATCGCCAGGCCTTCCTTGTAGGCCGTCAGCGCCCCAGCGGCGTCGCCGCGTTCGCGCAGCAGGTCGCCTATCGTATCGTGGCTGACCGAGACGTCACGCTGCCGATCGGCGTCTCCCGGTCTGTCCGCCGCCAGCGCCAGCCGCACCTTCAGGCTCTCTTGATAGGCCGCCTGTGCGTTGTCCAGTTGACTTGCGACATGGGCAAGGTGGCCGATCTCATCATAGGTGATGGTCAGGTCGCGCTGCAGTTCGGCACGGTCGGGCTCTCCGGCAGCGAGCTGTTTCTTGATCGACAGGCTTTCCTGATAGACCTGTGCGGCGCCGGCCAGATCACCTTGCGTCGCCAGCACGTTACCGATCTTGTCGTCGGTCATGGCGAGGTCGCCGAACCACTCCAGATTGTCCGGCTCTGCCTCGGTCAGGTCCTGCAGAATGGTCTTGGCCGTTTCATAGTTTTGCAGCGCTGCCGGCAGATTGCCTTGCGCCATCCGCACGTTGCCGAGCTTGACGTGGCTGACGGCGAAGTCGCGCTTCACGTTGGGATCGGTTTCGTGGCGCGACCGCCGCTCGAGATCGGCTTGCAGCGCCTCGAAGGCGCGGCCAGCAGCATCGATGTTGCCGACCGTGGTATAGAGCTTGCCGAGCTCGTCCAGCGTGCGGATCAAGCGGTCGGCGTCGTCGAGCGACAGCACCACCTGTCCGGCTTCGCCATAAAGCGTGAGCACGGATTCATAATCCTTGATGGCTGTGGCGTAGTCGAGGTCGGCGCGCGCTGCCCCGCCGGACAAATAGCGCGTCGCGGCTTCGGAAAGCGTGCGACTGACGAAATTGGCCTTCAGCGCGTTGCGCGAGATATTGTCGATCTCGGCTGCTTCGGCAAGCTTTTTCCGCGCGGCATCGAACGCTCCCAGCGAAAGCTGCTCTTCCGCCTGCCGGCGCAACGCTGCCACTCTGAGATCGTCGGAGGAAAGCGTCTGCATTTCGCTCCGCACCTTGACGAAGGCGTCGGCTGCCTCACGCAGCCTGGCGTTCAGACTGTCCGCGGAGAGGCGGCCGGCATCGGAACTGATCAACGCGCCATAGAGCGGTGCCAGCGGCATGTCGGCGTCGCTGGCGATCTTTTCCACCTCGCCACGCATCGCGGGCGTCACCTCGGCCATGGCCAGCAACAAGCGTTCGCGCTCCGGCAGTTTCTCCTTGGCTGTCGTGGCAAAGAACAACTGCGGCAGGCCGCTCTCGACATAGGGCAATTGCCTGCCGCGCGAGAGATCGTAGACCTCCTGCTGCACGAGCGTCAGCACGGAGCGGATCTCAAGACCCTCGGTGCCGAGGTATTTCGTCAGCGCCGCGGTGAACGGCGAATTCTGGCCGGTCCCATCCGAGGCGGTCTCGCCGGGCGCCGCCGAGAAGGCAAACAGGATGTTTTCTGCCCGCCCGATGCGGCCAAGACCCGGCCGGACCTTGTCGCTGACCTCTTTTACCAGCGCCGTTGCGCCGCGGCCTTCGCCGCCCGTGGCAGCAAACGGATCGCTGCGGCAGGCATCGAGCACGATCAGTCCGACCTTGCTGGTGGCGGCGACGGCCGCGCGGATCTCCTCCAGCGGCAGGCTGGTCCCTTCCAGCGTAGCGAGCGACGACGCGTCTGCATCCACCGGCAGGAGCCGATTCTCGCCGGCGATCTCGACGCCGTGGCCGGAGAAGAACACCAGTGCCACGTCGGCGCCTTTAGCATCCTCGCGGAAATCGTCGAGCGCCCGGCGCATGCGCCGCAGGTCGCGGTTGGTTTCGAGGAAGACCTCGAAACCGAGCTTCCTCAGCACCGTTTCCATGACCTCGCCGTCATTGACGGGATTGGCGAGCGGCCGGATCAGCCGGTAGTCGTTCTCGGCGATGACCAGCGCAACGCGCCGCTCCGCCATGGCACCGGAGGCCGTCGAGAGGATCAGCAGCACAGCAAACAGAAGACGCAAATCGAACCGCCCCGGCCCGGTCATTTCCCGGAGCATTCCATCTCTTTATGGCATGAGCAAGTTATGGCATCGGCAAGCCCGGCCGTTCGCGTTGTTAGCTGGCGCGCATCGGCCTCAGCGCTTCGCTCCAGCGGGACAGCTCGTCCAGCATGGTCTTGGCTCCGCCGAGCACCTGCTCGCTGGGCAGGAAGGCGCCGGTCTCGTCGAGCAGCTTCTGGTACATCGGGAGCGCCACGCCTTCCGGAATCGGCATGACGCCGACCGCGGTCAGCAACGGTTTGACCGCCTGCGCCGCTCGTAAGCCACCGGAGACACCGCCGTAGCTGAGGATGGCGGCCGGCTTGTATCGCCATTCCCTGAGCAGGTAGTCGACCGCGTTGACGATCGCGGGGGCTGCGAAATAATTGTATTCCGGCGCTACGAAGACGAACGCGTCGGCGGCGTCGATTGCTTTCGACCAGGCTTTCGTGTGGCTGTTTTCGTATCTGCCGAGTCTAGGATGATGCGGCTCGTCCAGCACCGGCAGGTTGAAGGCGGCGATATCGGTGAGCAATGGCTCGAATTTGCCGTGTTCGCGCGCAAAACTTTCCAACCACCTTGCGAAAACGGGTCCGGCGCGGCCCGGCCGCGTGCTGCCGATGATGACGTTCAACTGGTGCTTCAAGGCAGGCTCCCGCCGGTTAGTGGCATCTGTGGTGCTGCCACCTAAGACACACAGCCGGACACAGCAAGCAGGCACTTTCCGGTGCCCCGGTCACATTCCAGAGAGCGGATGCTTCGCCTTGTCGTCCGGCCACATGGACGCTTGCCTTGCCAGCCACTACATTGAGGGGTCAGCGGAGCAAGCCATGGACAGTCAGCCCGTCCCCTTCGTCCCGCCGGCGCCGAAGCCGCGCACCGCGCCGCCTTCGACGCTGGAGATGATCCGCATCGTCTATCGCAATCCGCTCGAACTGTGGGGCGAGGCGACCTACAACGAGCCCTGGATTTCGGTGAACGGCGTCGGTGGACCGCTGGTCATCGCCAACGATCCCGGCCTCATCCGCCATGTGCTGGTCGACAACGCCAAGAACTACAAGATGGCGACGGTGCGCCAGAAGATCCTGCGGCCGATCCTGCGCGACGGGCTGCTGACCGCCGAAGGCGAGGTGTGGCGGCGTTCGCGCAAGGCGATGGCGCCGGTATTCACGCCGCGTCACATTTTCGGCTTCGCCGAGCCGATGCTGAAACGCACGCTCGAATTCGTCACCCGTTACGAGCAAGGTGGCACGTCGGATATCGCCCACGACATGACGCTGCTCACCTTCGACATCCTGGCTGAGACGCTGTTTTCGGGCGAGATATCGGGCGAGCCGGGCAGCTTCGCCAAGGAGATCGACCGCCTGTTCGAGACGATGGGCCGGGTCGATCCGCTCGACCTTTTGCGTGCGCCCGATTGGCTGCCGCGCCTGACCCGCATCCGCGGCCGCAAGACCATGGCCTACTTCCGCAAGATCGTCACCGACACGGTGCAGATGCGCGAGGCGCGGCTGAGGCGCGCTCCGGACACGGTGCCGCAGGATTTTCTCACGCTGCTGTTGAAGGCGGAAGGACCGGGCGGGCTGACCCGGGCCGAGGTCGAGGACAACATCATCACCTTCATCGGCGCCGGCCACGAGACTACAGCCAGGGCGCTCGGCTGGACGCTCTACTGTCTCGCCGAAGCGCCATGGGAGCGCGAAAAGATCGAGCACGAGATCGATGCTGTGCTGGCGCGTGAGCCCGACCCGACGAAATGGCTCGACGCCATGCCGCTGACCCGTGCCGCCTTCGACGAGGCGCTCAGGCTCTATCCGCCGGCGCCCTCGATCAACCGCGAACCGATCGAACCCGAAACCTGGAACGGCCTCTATATACCGCGACGCGCCGCGGTGCTGGTGATGCCGTGGGTCGTCCATCGCCACAGGAAATTATGGGACCGGCCGGACGCTTTCATGCCGGAGCGCTTTCATCCGGGGAATCGCGAAAAGATCGACCGTTTCCAGTATTTGCCGTTCGGCGCCGGCCCCCGCGTCTGCATCGGTGCCAGCTTCGCCATGCAGGAGGCGATCATTGCGTTGGCGATCATGCTGTCGCGCTACCGTTTCGACACCACCGCGGAGACCCGCCCCTGGCCGGTGCAGAAGCTGACGACGCAACCGCAAGGCGGGCTGCCGATGCAAGTCACCCGGCGCGCCTCGTAAGCGGCTGAACGTCCATTCGCGCCGGTATTATGCGGCGGACTTGCGTTGGAACTGGCCCGCGGCGCGGTAGCGCCAGAGATAGCTGGGCAGGATGGTTCCGATCGACCGTGGCTGGATTCCGAGGCCGGCGAGCGTCCTGTTGTCCTTGACGGCGGCATCCGACACGACATTGTGCTGGCGCAACAGCAGGACCTGGTCCTTGGTCAACAACGGATTGGGCAGCAGCCCGAGAATTGATGCCTGGAGGTTCGCCAGCCACCACGGCATAGGCAGCAAAAACCGCTTGCGTTCGATGATAACAAGCAATTCTTGCATGCATTCCTTGAAAGTGAGCACCTGCGGCCCGCCGAGCTCATAGATATGGCCGCCCTGGACCTTGCCGTCGACCGAGTGCGCCACCGCTTCGGCGACGTCGCCGACATAGACCGGCTGGAATTTCGTCTGACCGCCGCCGATCAGCGGCAGGACTGGGGAAAAGCGGGCCATGTTGGCAAAGCGGTTGAAGAAACCGTCCTCCGGCCCGAAATTGATCGATGGCCGCAGGATCACAGCGTCCTGGACCGTCTCAAGAACGGCCTTTTCGCCAAGCGCCTTGGTGCGCGCATAGTCCGATTGTGCGTGGAGATCCGCGCCCAGAGCCGAGATGTGGGTGAGGCCGGCGCCGACGGCGCGCGCCGCTTCAGCGACAGCGCGCGCGCCGAACTCGTGGACGGCAGTGAATTTCTGCCGGCCGGCCTCATGCGCGATCGCCACCAGATTGACGACATGGTCCGCGCCTTGCACGGCGCGGTCGACCGACCAGCGCACCCGGACATTGGCCTGCACCGGCTGGATCTGCCCGACATTGCCGAGCGGCTGCAGGTGGCCGGCGAGATCGGGCCGACGGCAGGCGACCCGGATGCGGTAGCCGCGCCTGGCCAGCGCCCGCACGACATGACGACCGACAAAGCCGGAGCCGCCGAACACGACGACGAGCTTTGGGGTCTGCAGGATTTCGGTCATGGCTGGCTCCGGCGGGCTATCCAGATGGCTTGGTTGAAGCCGTTTCATAGTCCGTTTCGCGCCAAAGGCAAAGGGCGACCATAGGTCGCCCGGCATTGTTGAAGCATGATTTTCCGGATCCGCTCGAAACGGCAGAAAACTCCGCCGAGGCCCGGCTTTGCGGTAACTCCATTCGAAACAGGAACCTTTGTTCGGTCGGCGATTTTAGATGTATGGTTTGATTCCGAATGAAGGATATTGCCAATGACAAAACGCGTTGCGATCTTCGCTCTGGCATTAGCAGCAGGCTGCAGCATTGGCGCCTCGGCATTCGCCGGAAACCGGCATCACCACCAAGCTCAACCCGAACGCTATGTTCCCGCCAACGGCGACATCATCGAGTTCCTGTTCGGTGGCCCGCGCTACTATGACAACCACCTGTTCACGACAGCCGCCGAACCCTGCTCCTACAACAGGGTAGGACCGGACGCGAATGCGGCGAACGTCATCAACGATCATTATTGCGGGAAGTAGGCTCGCGCTGCCGGATCGGCCGGCCTCCTCAGCCGCTCATCGGACAAACGAATTTCCTCAGGACGAATAGCGCGCGGCGAATTCGGAAATGCGTTGCACCACAGCTTTCGGCGCGCTTATGCCGCGCGCCGCCGCCTTCTCCGCGGCCTCGGCCCGGGCACGCCCCGGCACATGCACGCCATAGCGCCGCCGCAACCGGTCGAGCTGGTCCTTCATCCGTTTCTCGAAGTCCGGATCGAGCAGCTTGGGCTCGACGGCGAGCACGAACAGGCCGGTCCCCGGACTGTCCTGCCCGCCGTCGAACCATGGCGCATCGAGCGACCAGTTGGCGCCCGACAGGCCGGCAGCCAGCACCTCGACCATCAGCGCGATGTTGGCGCCGCGCTGGCCGCCGAAGGCAAGCATGGCGCCTTTCATGGCGGCTGCCGGGTCCGTGGTTGGATTGCCGCTGGCGTCCAGTGCCCAGCCTTCGGGGATCTTCTTGCCGTCCTCGGCCGCCTTGCGGATGTTGACGAAGGCGGTGGCGCTCGACGACTGGTCGATGACCAGCGGCGCCCCGTCCGCGGCCGGTGCGGCAAAGGACATCGGGTTGGTGCAGTAGACCGGCTTGACCGAGCCCGAGCCGGCAAGCACGGCCGGGCCGTTGGTCGCGGCGAACGATACCAATCCCTGCGAGGCCAGCCGTCCGGTGAAATAGCCGAGCGCGCCGCACGTATAGGCATTCTTCTGCGAAAAGATGGCAACGCCGAACAGCCGCGCCGCCTTGGCGAGGTCATCGATCGTGCGGTCGAAACCGGTATGCGCCAGTCCGCCGCGGGCATCGGAGAGATAAACCGCGAGCGCTGGCCTGGTGATGACAGGATCGGCATTGCCGTCGATACGGCCGGCTTCCAGCGCTTCGAGATAATCAATGAAATGCGACAGCCCGACGGTCGATAGTCCTTCAGCCTCGGCCGCGACGATCGAGGCAGCCAGCGACTGCGCCGCCTCTTCGTTGGCGCCGGCGCCAAGTGCGGCCATCCGGCACAGCCCTGTCGCCTGGTCGAGACTGAGTTGCATGGTAGCTGCCCTGAATTCGCGACTTTAACAGCTTTAGCCTAGCTTGCTCGGGATCCGTGCCTCGAGCCGGCGGAAGCCGAACACCAGGATACCGGTGATGGACATATAGACCAACGCCAGAAGCAGCAAGGGTTCGTAGGTGACGAAGAGATCCTGGCGCACCCGCGAGGCTACGGCATAGATGTCGACCATGGTTATCGTTGCCACCAGCGGTGTTGCTTTCAGCTGGAGAACGGTTTCACCCGCCAGCGTCGGCAGCGCCCGGCTGATCGCCTGCGGGAGCCATATTCGCCCGAAGATTTTCCAACGGCTCATGCCGAAAGCGCGGGCCGCCTCGAGTTGGCCGTGCGGTACACCGGCGAAGGCGCCACGCATCACTTCAACTTCATAGCCGGCATACGAGAT
>NZ_JAMYMA010000035.1:0-33370 GCF_040318275.1 Mesorhizobium sp. M1217
AGGTCGGGCGCTGCCCTGGCACCATTATCAATGGGAACGGAGCGAAGTACCCGCCGTTCCCATTGTATCCAGTGAGATACCGGAGATGGCCGTGAGCGGTCACGACGAGCGCGTCAAGACGAGCCCTCTCGATAGCCGCAAGCACCCTCTCCTGGCGATGCTCGTATTCTGATCTAGGAAATGGGAAACCGGTTTCGGGAATCGCCAAGATATTTGCAGTCATGATTCACCTTCATTGGTTGTGCGTGGCGTCTAAGAAGCAATAAAGTTCCAGGACTATCCTCAAATACCTATAGCCTCATAAGCCGCAGCGATCCTGCGAATGGCCGCGATGTAAGCCGCGGTCCTGTAGTCACCAAGGTCCGGCTGCTCTTCGAGAAGGTCTGCGATATTAGCCCAAGCGCTGCGCATGACGTCCTCGAGGCCGGAACGAACAAGGTCGATCTCGGCGCCGCCCTCCAGAAATTCGTCGCGCATGTCTGCGGGAAATGTCTTGCCGGTCATTCGCTCGAGCGCTGTGGCAATGGTGTGATTTCTCCGCTCCCGCCGCCGCCTCTCCATTAAGCCGAAAGGAATGTGAGTCAGATTCTTCACCCATTCGAAATAACTCACCACGACTCCGCCCGCATTGACGTAAAGATCGGGCAGGATCGACGCTCCTCGGGAGCGCAGTATTCGGTCGGCCTGGAAGGTGACAGGGCCATTGGCAGCCTCGACAATAAGCCGGGCTTTGATCCGGTCAGCGTTTTCGATGTGAATGGCATTCTCCATCGCAGCGGGAATAAGGATGTCGCATTCCTCTTCAATGCCGGTCATGTCCCCCGCGAAGGAGCTGGCGCCCTCAAAACCGAGGATACTGCCGGTTCGCAGCTGATGCTGCTTCAGAGCTTCGACGGGAATGCCTTCCGGATTGGAAACAAATCCGTCGCGCTCGGCGACTAGTACAATACGGGCCCCATCATCTTCCGAGGTGAATTTTGCCGAGTGGTACCCGACATTGCCAAAACCCTGAACAACGACACTGGCCCCTTTCAGATCTCGCCGTCCGGAAATTCCAGGGGTCCGCAGATCGCGGAGATAGCATTGGATGGCGAACTGCACGCCCCGACCTGTCGCCTCCGTTCGACCCGCTATCCCGCCTTTGGACAGCGGCTTTCCCGTCACGCAAGCGCGGGCGTTGATGACATCGGTGGGGTTGGCCCGGCGAAATTCGTCCATCATCCAAGCCATCTCGCGCTCGCTGGTGCCTACGTCAGGCGCAGGCACGTTGAGACCGGGTCCGATCAGGCCACGTTTGTTCAACTCCTGAGTGAACCGCCGGGTGATGCGTTCCAACTCTTGCGGGGTCCATTCGCGTGGATCGATCTTGAGAGCGCCTTTTGAACCTCCGAACGGCACATCAACCAGTGCGCATTTCAGCGTCATAAGCGCCGCGAGTGCCTCCACCTCTTCAGCATCGGCATTCGGCGAGTAGCGGATCCCTCCTTTGACGGGCTCACAGTGTTCGCTGTGGACCGAGCGCCATCCAACAAAGCTGTACATTCGGCCGCGCAATCTCACCCCGAAGCGGACCGTGTAGGTTGAGTTGCACTGTATGATACGCTCGGCAAGTCCCTCAGGAAGGTCGAGGAACGACATGGCAGCTCGAAAGTTGAGATCGATACTCGCCAAAAAGCCCGAAGTTGGATTTGGGGCCAAGGCGTCCATAGCTGCTCCGTGAAAATAATTAAAGATCGTTGCTTGCACTCGCTAAGCGGGGGTTCTTCCTCCCGTCGACGCTTTTTATTTTAATGCCAGCCTCTGAGAGAGTGTATTTCGCATGCATAAAACGTAGACTAGCGTAAACAGCTGTCGGGCGGTGTCGCAATTTATGAGCGACTTGTCGGCGAGTCGCCTCTTCAGGTGTCCGGCTCCCTCGTCGCGAAGGGCACAACGTGCAACATCAATCTTTGCAAGCTCAGCAAGGCTCGCGCGGCATGGCATCGTAATAGTTCTCGCTGGTGAGAACATAGTGCATGAGGAACTTGAATGGCCGGCCGGGATAAGAAGAAGGCTCTGGATCAGGTGCGCGACGGCAAGATAACGCTCCCGCTCGATGTGTTCGTTGCGGCTGAACGGCCCCCCAAGCGACACCTCACATAACGGGGAACTCGCCCTTTCCCCGCTCACCCTCTGTGTCAGCCCTTGCGCGAACCGCTCCTCAAACGGCCCACCTTTCGGTCCGACCACCACTTGACCGCTTCGGGCGATGCTATCGTCTGCTTTCAATGCCTGTTCCCCCTTTCGGGTGTCACGATAGAAACCCAGGAAACGCACCCCGGCTCGTGTGGTGCACACTGGATTTAGCCCAACAGTTTGGATCCGGTAAGGGGGAAAAAACGATGGGTCGTATAAGATAGATTTATGTCCCTAGGTTCTCTGCTGGCTGCTCACGACTGCACCGGAGGAGCGATAGAAGACGGGATTGAGGTGTTCCTTTGTAGCCGAACTGCACCGCCAGGCATGCGGTCGGGCAAAACGACATTTTGTGGTAGGGCCCGGCCCAACTGGTATTGGCATGAGAGTCATTGCAACTAAGTGTGGGAACGTTTTGTTCTTCCGTATCAACACGGCGCCCGCTTCCCGAAAACGCGCGACGCGAGCGTCAAGCTCCGGCAAGAGATCGACCCCGCCCATTGTGCTACGCCATTGAGAGATTAACACCACGCCCGGTCAGCGACCGCAGCTTGGGCGGACATATTTCGGTCTACGATGTTTACGATGGCGCGCAGCACTGCACCCGTAATTTTCTCGGACCCAGCGGCGGCGTTAGTTGAGGAAACTCTTGGAAAGGGTCGCACGATACAACCCAAAATACGACGCCCAGGGCGGCGCGCTCGCCCATGGGTAATTCCAATATAGTTGGCGCCTGATAAGTGATATCGCGGGCTGCACGACGTCGGCCGGCGGCCATCTGGTAGCTTTGTGCCATGAGGTAACCCCCGGGGGCGGCAACCGCGGAGCCAAACCACTCTCCAACAGAAGTCGTGATCGACGCGACCACGCCGTTGCCGTCGACCGCCGAAATGTGGGTAGTGTCGCCTTTACCCACGTGCGCCCGCGCCTTAGGAGAGCAACCCGCAAGGTCACCGCCTCCATATAGGAGCGCTCGGACCGTATCAGCCTGAGCGGAGAGATATTCTTCCAAGAGCCGAGACTGAGCATCGGATCAGAGTCCCAGTTTCCTCCTCCCGAAATGCCAGGCGTTGCGCCCAAAGCATCACCGCCTAGCTGTCCGGATCGGTCAGCAGTGAAAAATCAAAGGGTTCGAAGAGAGCGAGTGTCTGGGCCTGGTGGTAGCCGTACCACTGACGTCCGATCGTCCAGCCCCGGTAGCAGAACTGCACCGATTCCGCATCAAGGGCTTCGTACTCGGCGAATCGTAATTGTGAGACAACTGCTTGCCGCTCCAGTGAAGTCAGGAAAGACTTCCAGTTCGGTACCGACCATGATGCTGGCCGAGCCAGTTTCTCCGTAGGCAGCGAGCGACTCCGCGAGTTCCGGCTGACGGAAAGTCTCGCCGAATGCCAATGCGATCTATCAGCTTCAGGAATAAAGCCTTTGTAGCATAGTGTGTTGCAAGCTTGGGCGCGAGATTAGCACGAACGATAAACCGGTCGCTCACGAGGCGTATAGCCGGCTTAACCACCCTCAATGAGGCTTAGATGGCCATGCTCTGCTACCGCCTTCTCAAAGGCCCGCGGAATGCCTGAACTGGAATGGTTTGACCCCGATTTGGGAGGGCTCGGGTAGCCAGGCTTTTGGCAGCGCGCTACGTCCGTCGATTACGTTCACTTGGCCATCTGGACTCAGGATGACCATATGGCAGCGTCCGCCAAGACTGGGTTGGGTGGGTCAGTGACAGTCATCGCGATAGCGGCCGCTACGGCCGCATCCACCGCCCGTCCGCAGCATCTCCACTCTTGCGGCCGCAGCGGGTTCGGAACCTGCTGCGGCGAAATCCCACATTCGCGGTGTGCCGGACGTGATTAGAGCGCGCACCGATGCCATGTTCGGACTGGCGGAGTTGTCCCCGTTTCAACAGATCAATTGCTCCAAAATACGGTTGAAACATATGTTGCACAGGGATAGTTATGAGTCAAATGTACTGAACCGGGGGGGGGATAAACCGGTTCCAACTTTTAGATCGCAGACTCCTCAATTTTAGGAAAGGCGCCAAGAAATGAGTTCGTCGAGCACCAGACCCCGGATCGCAGTTGCGGGTTTCTTGGACGAGTCGGTAACGTTCATCAATAACCAAACTCCGCTTGAGCGTTTCAAGCTGGTAGAAAGCTCTGGGGCAGCTCTCGTCGAAAACTATCGGGGAACCAACACCGGAATAGGTGGGATTCTTGATGTCTGCGAGCGCGAGCGGGCTGAGATAATTCCTCTATTCTTCTCTAACGGTGGAGCGGCGGGGCTGACCAGCGACGAGGCGTACGAGCATTATGTCGAGAGACTGATCGAGGGTTTGAGATCGGCTGGCAAACTCAATGGTGTGCTACTGGATCTTCATGGAGCTATGGCGACTCCGAAACGGCTTGATGCCGATCGGGAGACGCTGGAGCGTGTTCGAGCGGTTGTCGGGCCAGACGTTCTGGTTATGGTTGCGCTCGACTATCACGCCAACATTGATGAGGAATCGATCCGGCCGGCCAATGCCGTCTTTGGTTATCACTTCTCTCCACACACTGATATGGGATCTACCGGCGAACGCGCGGCGGAGTGTCTATTTCGCGCCCTCCGCGGAGAGATCGAGCCCGTCTGCGTTCTTGTTAAACCCGGTGTCATGGTGCCAAGCATCTTCAGTGCGACCAGTATGGAGCCGCTGAAATCAATCGTCATCGAGTCGATTGAGGCCAGCGCCCAAAGAGACCGCTATCTCGACGTCTCAATCTTCGCCGGTTTTTCCTACGCCGATGTTCCAAACTGCGGCTTCTCAGTGGTCGTCGTCGCGGATCGAGACCGTTCGGCGGCGCACGATATCGCCAACACTTTTTCGTCTCAGATTTGGGCGCAGCGCAAAGCCCTGAGTCACCTGGAGCTCGTCCACTCCATCGAGAATGGGGTTGATGTTGCGAAAAAGCTTGTGTCAAAAGGCCGGCGTCCCATTGTTCTACTTGAACATGCCGACCGGATGCATGACTCGACGTATGTCCTTCGTGAGATCCTGCGCCGGAAGGTGCCCCGGACAGCTGTTCCCTATTTGTGGGATCCCGAAGCAGCGGCCGAGGCCGCATCTGCCGGCATTGGCGCGAGAGTCAACCTCAAGGTCGGTGGAAAAAGCAGTGAGCGCGCGGGAAGACCGGTGCTGCTCAAAGGTACGGTTACTCATGCAGGACCCGTAACCTACCGCGCCACTGGCCCCTACAAGACGGGAAGCATAGTAGATCTTGGCCTTACCGCGGTCATCGTCGACGGTTCAACGATGGTCTCCCTCACCTCGATGCCAATGACTGCCGTCGATGACGATTGCCTAACCCAGTTCGGGAGAAGCTTGGAGGACTTCGACTATGTGGTCCTTCGTTCGAAGACACATTTTCGTGCGTTTTTCGAACCGGCCGCGGCAGCCATTTTAATTGTCGACACGCCAGACTGGGGGCCTGCAGATTTGAACACTTTGCCGTATAAACATGTTCCGAGGAGCCGTGTCTATCCTTTCGCGGAATTCAAAGCATGAACCCTTCGGCAACTGCACCGCTAATCCGAGCGTAGCATAAGAGATTTTGTCCGTCGCCGTGGTCCTTCCGACATTGGAGCGCCGTACCGGCCCACACTGGCATTTTCAACATATGCCGCTGCGGCGGTCTCTTAGCGAGAACCTGGCGACTCTGATGGCACGGCTGATGAATTTGAGCGGAAGTAAGCGAGTGGCCTTCTGGCACATCGAGGAGGGATGCGAAGTAGGACGATGAACTCCGGAAAGAGGTGCAGCGCGTCTTCGAGGAGAACATCCAGGTCTAACGGAGTGCGCAAGGTCTGGCAGCACCTTGCTGGGAAGTTTCGACGTCGCCCGCTGCGCCGTCTTACCCCTGATGCGCCAAACGGGCTTTGAAGATCGATCCTCAGTTGAGACACGTATCATTGTTGTCTAGGCCACCTCCATGGGCGCCGATCATATTGTTCCAGGGCATCGAGAATGAAGCAGAATGGGCGTCCCTGCTCCCCCCAGCCGACGATGCGACGGGCACAGACGTCGATGACGAAGGCGACACCCACCCAGGGCGCAATATTAGGCGATCGCTCACTCGGCCCTCGACTGTTCCAAAGGAAGACCATAGGCGATGAAACCCCTTTGAAAGTGCCGCTTCATAGATTTTCGCCCCTGACGGGAAGCCGACCGCAGTGGCCCGTATGAGATTTACGCATTGCTGGGGGCCGGCGAGATACATTCAGGGAAGCCAATTTTGAATTCACGAGCGATATCGAAGAGCTTGCCGCGTGTTGAGAGCTGGATATCAATGCCCGCTTGCATGCGTTCGGCGGCATTCGCAGCCCCGCCTTCGCCTGGCATGCGTATGCCCGCCGCGCCAACCTCGAGAGGAGCATCCTTGATGTATCCGACAAAGCTCTCGACATCCGACGTAAACTCGGAAAGTGACCTGACATGTTTCACGTCAATCGCGATGATAAGCATCGCTTGATCGTCATTCAGCGGATTAGGCCCTACCGTGCCTCCGCCTGTCAACGCACCGGCAAGTGCTTCCACCATCACCGCCAATCCGAATCCTTTAGCGCCACCAAACGGACGCATGAACCCCTCATTTGTCACCCAATCAGTGGGAATCGACTCACCTCTCTCACGGCATTCCAGCAAGCGCCCGAAAGCGACCGCACTCGTCGCCATATCCAGGACGAGATGGGGTCGCGATGCGCGAGGCACCCCAATGGCAAACGGATTCGTGGATAATCGCGGCGCCCGAGCGCCAGGGGGTGACACCTCCTGGCAGCCACCGGAATCGTTGACAAACATCAGGGTGATGACGCCTTGGCCAGCTGCATACTCGCAAAAATCTGCGTAACGACCCGCCGGTTCACTCCGACGAATTGCAATCAGGCTGATGCCGTGCGATTGGGCGCGCTCGACCGCCAGAGCCGTCGCCATGCGCATTACGACATGACCAAAGCATCCTTGCCCGTCGATAACTAGCACACTTCCGGAATCCTTCTCTATCTGCGGTCGCAGATGTGTAGTGGCCTTCCCTTGCTGCCATCGTAACACATAGTCCGGCAACTGTCTTAAACCGCACGATGGATGCCCTGAGAGTTCGGACGCAATGATGATACCTGCCATGTAGCGCGCATCAACATCGTCAACGCCAATTGCTTGCAACACCTTTGTGACGAAGGCATCGAGCGCGTCGGCGGAATAAAGCGTGCAAGAAGAGTTCGAATTCATGGAAGTCCTCTGTCAAGAAGTAGAGATAGTCTATCACATTTGCACGGCCAGCGAATGTAGAACTGTCATACTACGGATCCATGCGCGGCACTTGGGACGCACCAACAAAACACGCCAGCGGTCGATCGCGTTCCCAGGTTCAGAGCAGCCTGTCAAAGGCCGTTGGCCCGCCACGCCAACCTCGAGCGCGCATTGCGGTAGAAGGCTCTCAAACTCGATGCTGTGTGGCGCTTCCACAGCCGCCACCGTGTGACCGTCATGGATATCCGGCGCAACTAGCCTCAATTGCGGTCCCGTCTATTGCCCCCGTGCAGCCACAGCATTGACAACCCAATAGCCTTTTGGAATGCGTCCTCAAATATGAAAAATACCACCATTGATATAAGCAGTATCTATTGATCCATCCGTCGATCAAATGAAGCTCACAGAAAAGACGCAATCGGCAGAGACGCTGGACGATGAATGCCTCAAGCCTCTCACAGGGGCCGGACGCGTCAGCGCGACATGCGAACTCCAAGCGCCTTGGTAGGGCGTGGCGAGAACATCATCTGGGCTGCTTTCTAGCTAGTGGCTCTTTTCCCAGCGCGTCTGGATCGTCGCCCCTTCCTCGACCATCCAGTCCCGAAATTCGGCCGCCATACGTGTATGGCGTATGCCCTTGGGCGCCACGAGAAAGAAGGCACGGTCGGTTCTGACATAGCAATCTACCGGCTTGATGAGAGAGCCAATTTCTAAAAGATGATCCGCCATGCCGAGCCAGCCTAGTCCGACACCCTGCCCTCCGATGGCCGAGGCGAGCAGCGCCTGCTGGTCGGAAAAGCTGATGCGTTCGTGGGTCGCGGACAGCGGAGAACCGACCCTTTCGAAAAAAACCCACCAGTCGTCGCGGGCACGGAACCGTTCCCTGAGAAAGAGGAGGTCGCTCGATTTGATGTGCTCGAGCCCCACGTCACCTTTGACTGCCGCGAAATAATTAGGAGCGCAGACCGGGAAATAGACTTCGTCAAAAAGACGCCATGAATCGACATCATCCCAGTTGCCGTGACCGAGACGGGTAGCGAAATCCCCGTTCTCCCCTGCCGGATTGATGTCGCGGCTCATAATCTTAATGCTCAGGTCTATTGTAGGAAGGGCCTGTCGCAGCTTTGGATAGCGCGGTAGCACAAAGTTGGCGGCAGCCGATGATGACAAGCAAAAGGTTACAAGATTGTCGCTCGCCCGATGCGCAATCTCGGCAAGGCCGGCTTGTATGTTGGCAAAACCGCGCTCGGTCGCCTTGTAGAGTGTCTCGCCGTTTTCGGTCAGCGCAATGCTGCGCCCCTGCCGCCTGAAGAGGCGCGTGCCAAGATGTCGTTCCAAGTTCTTGATTTGGTAAGAGACCGATGGCTGGGTGACATTGAGTTCGAGCGCCGCCGCGCGGAAACCGCCATGGCGCGCGACCGCCTCGAAAACGAAAAGCGCCACGGGCGAAGAAATCTGTCTGCGCAAGCTGTCCGACATACCCGCATTTGCAACCTGATTTGGAAGGCAAAGCCCCCGCCTACACCCAAATAGAATGATCTTATCCCAAGAGGAAGATATTTCTCGCCGTAGCCCGCCTAGAGCGACGGCGCATGCCATGTTAGAGCAACTGCCCGCCAGCCTGGGCAAAAGTGGAGAAAGCCGAGTTCGTCGAGTACGACGAAGTCGAGCCGGGTCAGGTGCTCGGCGATGCGCTCTGCCGGCCGGCAGGGGTTCTGTCTCGAGCCTGTTGACCAGATGCACGAGATGAAGAGGCGTCCGCGTGCTTGGACCAGCGCCCGGGAGAATAGGGATGACCAGATGGGACTTGCCTTTGCCTGTGCCGTCGAGCAGAAAGACGAACCTACGATCGAATGGCTACGGGCATCTGCCGGTCAAATCCCTGCCTCACAACATCGTCTTCGTTTGTATGGCTGAGGACAGCGCTGCTGTAATCCGGCGGAGGGAAACGACACCGAGACGCCGGCCATTGTTGTCGGTTACGAAGGCGTCGTCGTGGGTTGAGGTGGTTAGTTCCTTTGCGGCGGCCTCGAGCATCGTACCGGATTCGATTACGGGCAACGACCTGTTTTCGGACTGAAGAATTTGATCCATGACGGAATCGACTTTTATAAAGCGTCCGCGATTGACGTCCTTGACGAACCTCTGGATGTATTCGTCCGCGGGGCGTAGAAGAATGTCCTGGCTGTCGCCTTGCTGCACCACGGCTCCATCGCGGAGAATGACGATACGGTCGCCAAGCTTCAGCGCCTCGTCGAGGTCATGGGTGATAAAGACGATTGTCTTCTTAAGCTCCGCCTGCAGTTCGAGCAGCATGGCCTGCATGTCAGTCCGGATCAGCGGGTCGAGAGCCGAGTAGGCTTCGTCCATGAGAAGGATCGAGGCATCGTTGCTAAGCGCCCGCGCCAGACCCACACGCTGCTGCATGCCCCCGGAAAGCTCGTGGGGATAACGCTGCTCAAATCCGGAGAGGCCGACACGTTCGATCCATCCCATACCGACATCGTGGCTTTTGACTTTGCCTACCCCGCGTACCTCCAACCCGAATGTCACGTTCTCAATGACCGTCCGGTGCGGCAGGAGGGCAAATCTCTGGAACACCATCGCCGTCTTGTTGCGCCGGAACTTGCGCAAATCAAGTTGGGACATCTCGAGGATGTTGCGGCCGTTGATGGTGATCCTGCCGGAGGTTGGCTCGATCAAGCGGTTGATGTGCCGGATCAGTGTCGACTTGCCGGAACCGGACAGCCCCATGATGACCTGGATCTTGCCCGCCGGCATCGAGATATTGATGTTATTCAGCCCCAGAATGTGGCCGTGCGTCTTGCCCAGATCAGACTTCGACAACCCATTGCGCACGGCTTCGACATAGCGATTTGCGGAGGGCCCGAAGATCTTGTAGAGATCGCGGATCTCGATCGATGCGGCGCTGTTACTCATGGGCCGCGCCCCGATGCTTCTGCAGCCGCTCCCCGAAGGCCTGGGTGATACGGTCGAAAATCATCGCGACGCCGACAATGGCAAAACCGCTCAGTATGCCTTGCGTGAAATACTGGTTAGCGATTGCTTGTAGAACGTTAAGGCCTAGCCCCTGCACGCCAATCATCGAGGCGAGGACGACCATCCCAAGCGCCATCATGATCGTCTGATTGACGCCAGCCATGATTGTCGGCAGGGCGAGCGGAAGTTGTACCTTCAATAGCTTTTGCCACTTGGAACAACCATAGGCGTCGGCGGCTTCCAGCACCTCCTTATCGACCAAGCGTATGCCAAGGTCGGTTAGGCGGATGATCGGGGGGACGGCATAAATCACCACGGCGATGAAACCCGGCACGCGCCCAATCCCCAGCAGCATGACGACTGGAATGAGATAGACGAAAGGCGGCATCGTCTGCATGATATCTAGGATCGCCTGCATGACCCTCCCAACGTGATTGAAGCGGTTCATCAGAATGCCAAGCGGCATTCCAATGGCGATGGCAAACATCGTCGATGTCAAAACAAGCGAGATCGTCTTCATCGTGTCCAGCCATAAGCCGACGAAGCCGATTGCAAGCAGCGTTGCAACGACCGCAAGGACCACTTTCCAGCTGCGCGCCGCAAACCACGCAACGGTCGCCAGCACGAGGATAACGAGGGGCCAGGGCGCATTGGAGATGACATTTTCGAAAAGGGTGAGAATGCGCTGTAGCGGGTTAAAGAAATTCTCAATGGACTCGCCGTAGGCCCGCGTGAGAGTCCGGAGAGAACCGTCGACGAAGCGCCTGACCGCCAGAAGGTAGTCGGAATCTATTTGAGGAAATTGAAACAGCCAATCCATTGAGTGATACCTGAGGTGGATTCATCGTAAAGCCTGCAGCACCATCACTTCGAAACGGACCGGTGGGAACAGCACTATGGACGTAACGAACAAATCGGGCCAGAAGCGCGTCGGGCGCTGTCTCTGTCGGACCGCTTTAAACAAAAACCATGGAGACCTCGGAAAGGAGCGAGGCCTCCATGATCTGGTTATCGGAGTTACTGCGCCGCGACCTTGACCTTCTCGGCAACATCAGCCGGCACCCACCCCGTCCATACTTCGGGCATGTTCTGGATGAACCATTTGGCGCCGTCGGCACCGTTTGCCTGGTTATCTGTCATCCAGAGCATGATTTTACTGACCTCCACCTGGGTCCAACTGCGCTTGGCGAAATAGTCCCTTACCGGGCCCAAACCGTCGCGCTTTATGAATTTTTCAGAAGCCAAAGTGATCTCTTCAGAGGGTTTCCAGTAGTTGAGTTTCGGATCCGGGCAATCCTGCTTTGAAGTGCACCGTGCCCACTCTGCCTCGTCGTGCGCAACTCCTTGGAGGCGCACCATGGGATACTTCACAAGGAGCGATGTCGGCGCCCAATAGGTCGCGATAAAGCCCTGCTTGCGCTCATAGTTCTTAGCAATCGCGCCATCGAGCGCCGCTCCCGATCCGGTTGTAACCAGCACGAACCCCTTCCTATCAGCTTCAAGAGCCTTGAAAAGCTGTGCCGATACGACCGTGTCACCCCAACCTTCCGGGCCCAGGAGCACGCCGCCCTTCGAGGGGTCCTCCGGGGACGGGAACAGTTCCGGATGCTTCATCGCATCGTCAACGGTCTTGATGTCGGGATGAGCGTCGACGATATATCTGGGTATGTACCATCCCGAAACAGACCCGTCGCTGATGCCAACTCCGATCTGTTTCACCCTGCCTTCAGCGACACCTTTGAGGTAGAAGTCACCCAAAAGGGTCGGCGTCACGGAAGAAACGACGTCCGGCTGACTTTTTTCGATCATGGAAGTGACGGTCGGAACGGTGTCGCCTGCAACCATCGTAGCGTTACAGCCGTAACCATGATTGAGTATGAATTGATCGACATAGGCATGCACCTCAGCCGATTGCCAGCTAAAGACAGCCAATGTGATGTCACCGCAGGACGCCTCCGCGGCGCGGCCGCTTATCAGAGCCCCGATGGCAACCGCAGCAAACAGGAACTTTTTCATATCACTCCTTCCCGAGATACGGACGCCTGATAGTTCAAGGCGCCAATCCAGAGCGGTCAGAAAAGGGTGGCCCTGGGATTAATGTCAAGCGTAAAATGGGGTCGCCATTTATCAATCGGGAGGAGTAGCGCCATCTCGGATTGCCCGCTCGGGCTTGGACGTTCCCTGCTAAACCCATTGATTTATAAAGGAACAATTCCCAATAGACTGCGGATTGAGCCGTTCCAACCGGAAGCTCGGCAACAGCGTGTCAAAGGCATTCGATAGAGTGTGTTTATCATGAGCCCAAATTTTTCGCCTGTACCGGGCAACTAGACAAAGAGCTTAGGGACACGTGTCACGGGCATCAGCCGCGCCAACCGGAGAACTGCGTGACAGTCTGGCCGCTCGGTTCGCAGCCAGACCCCAAGTTCGGTGACGAGAAGACGGCTTTCCTGCTGGCGTCGTCCCAGGTGTGAACGGTCGTCAGGAATTGCGCATATTCGGTGCCAGCAGGGAGATACAGGGTTCCGCGGGATCGCATAGGGGACCTCGCCCCCGCAGCGCGGACCGCGCGTAGCGAAGCTGCGGGGGCGGGGTCCGGGAAAATTTTTCGCCGATGCTTTTTCGGTGAAGCGCGTGGGCGCTGGCGGAGCCGCAGCGCGTGCTTAATCTTTTCCCAGATCGTTAAAGCAGGCGCGGCGCCGACCCAACCTTGCAAGTTTACCCGGCGCCGCACCCTACACCGTGCGGAACACGAATGCCGGGCTATTATGGCGCAGATGACACCTCGCGTCCACGTCATGGACACCGCTGTCAAACGGCCCTTTAATTGCGGGTAGTTGTCAATCCGGATCTCGCACTGCCATCGCCGGGGTCATGGTCCTTTCCGAGGTCGAGTGCCTCATGATGATGTTCGGGTCGGACGCCTCAACGTTTCCAACGAGATGCAGATGAACTGCTGTCAGCCGTTTGACCGAGGTCGCCGCAACCACCGTCCCGGCGGGGACATCACGGGTTCCGGAAACGGGCCCGCGAATTGGGTCGAGTTCGGATCTGCTATGCCATCTTTTCGCAGCCCCACTCGAAGCTTGTGCCGTCAACCCAAATGCAATGAAGCAGAACCGCGATCTTCCTTGCGACCGCCACCTTTGCCTTCTTCAAGCCGATCCGCCTCGACAGACGCATACCCCAGGCTTTCAGCGTGGACCATTTCTTCGTCCGGTGCAGGAGCACACTGGCCGCCTCGTACAGGTAGGTTCGCAACAGTCGATCGCCCCAATGAGATACGCGGCCATTGATATCCGTTTCGCCGGACTGCTTTCGTCGCGGAGTCAGGCCGAGATAGGCTCCCACGTTGGCGGCCGAGCGAAAGCGCGAAGGGTCGTCGATCGTGTGGCGGAAGGTGAGCGCGGTCACCACGCCGATGCCGGGGACTGTCATTAGCCGGCGTGTGGTTTCGTCTTCACGAGCGAGATGCCGGACCTGCCGATCAAGCTTCTCCTGTTCACAGCAGGCCTGCTCATGGACAGACAGAAGCGCCTGAACCAAAGGGCGAAGCGGATGGCCGTCAGCAACCAGTTCCCAAACCTTTCGCCGGAACTGTGACCCAATCGATCGACTGAACTGCAGCCCATATTCCTTCAGCATGGACCGTGTCTGATTTTCGAGATCGCGACGGATCTCGACAAGTCTCGACCGGGCGACGAGCATGGACCGGGTGGCCTGACTCTCTGCGCTCTTGACCTTCACTTCCCGATACCAGCCGACGCGAACCAGTTCGGCCAGGCCGCGGGCATCATTCTCATCACTCTTGTTCATTCGCACTGAAAGCGCTGCCTTTGCATGCCGAGCATCAAGGCAGACGACCGGCAACCCGACCCTTTTCAGCTCGTGCCATAGCCAGCTGGACATGGCGCCCGTCTCAAATCCGATGCGCTCGGCTTGAGGCGCACGTTTGCGGAGTAACTCGGTCAGTGCTCCCGGATCGGACTTCGCCTTTCCCTGGAACACCGTCTTTCCAGTATCGTCGACCACACAGACGCTCGTCTCCCTCTGCGACACATCCAGCCCGACATATTGCTTCACTGCGGCCTCCTCGATCTCAATGGTTGGCGGCTTTTGCCGTCAGCCGAATCTTCGTTCAAAGGAGCG
This sequence comes from Mesorhizobium sp. M1217, assembly GCF_040318275.1. Classification (NCBI taxonomy): domain Bacteria; kingdom Pseudomonadati; phylum Pseudomonadota; class Alphaproteobacteria; order Hyphomicrobiales; family Phyllobacteriaceae; genus Mesorhizobium; species Mesorhizobium sp. M1217. The sequence goes on from NZ_JAMYMA010000035.1 coordinate 14,609, forward strand.
ACGGCAGCAATTACGTCATCGTTTCCAAAACTGACCCTCGATTGGAGTGGGCCCCGCGGGCCGGACAGAGTCAGGCCGCTGATTTGACCGTTTGCCGGGTGTGTTGATCCTCGAATTGCATTGGACTGAGATAGCCGAGTGCTGAGTGAAGCCGTCGGCGGTCGTAGACCTCCTCAAGGAAATGCGGAAGGTGTTCGATGACATCGGCGAACGTCTCGAAGGCCATCGGATAGACGGCCTCGACTTTGAGCGTCTTCATGAAGCTTTCCGCCTTTGCGTTGTCGTAGGGATTGCCGCGCCGGCCCATGGAACCGACCAGGCCGTGGGCGGCAAGGTGATCGCGATAGGCTGTCGCTGCATATTGTGACCCGCGATCAGAATGATGCACGCAGCCGGGTGGCGGTTTGCGTCCTTCGACAGCAGCGGTCAAAGCCGCCAGCGTCAGCCGTGCGTCGATCGAGCGGCTGATGGCGTATCCGACAACCCGCCGCGACCAGGCATCCAGGACAACGGCAACATAGGCAAAGCCGCCAACGACGGTGACGTATGTGATGTCCGCTACCCAGAGCTGATCGGGTCCATCGGAGATCATGTCCCGGGCGAGGTTCGGGAAGATCGGCTGATTGTGATCGCTATCCGTGGTCACCGTGAATCGACGGCGCATTCTCGGCTGAAGGCTGAAGGTCATGCTCGCGCATCAGGCGGCGGATCTTCTTGTGATTGACGATCATACCTTTGTGCCGAAGGGCGGCTCGGACACGGCGCCATCCGTAGTGCTCGAACTCGTTACAGATCGCTGTGATCGCTTCGACGATCGCGGTGTCGTCTGCCGCGCTGCGCGGCTGGTCATAGAAGGTCGTGCGCGAGAGGCCCATCAGCCGGCATCCTTCGGCGACGGAGAGACCGTGGGACCGGTGGTCGCGGATGTAGGCCCGTTTCTCTGCCGCGGTAGCGCATGCAGAGCCCCCTTTAGAAACTCCAGCTCCAGAGCCTGCTTGCCGACTAGCCGTTCGAGCGCGGCAATGCGCGCCTCATAAGCCTGGAGAAGATCGGCCGCTGCGGCATCCTCATCGAGAGCGCCCGCCTGAAACTTCTCGACCCATATCCGGATCAGATTGCGTGAGATGTCGTGGCGCTTCGAGAGGGCATGCAGGGTCTCGCCACCGAAATACTCCTGCGAAACCTGCCGTTTGAAGTCGATGCTGTGGGTTCGGTGCTTTGCCATGGGCCTTCATCCTCTGAAAGCCCGGCTGCACGGTCAATTACCGAAAACCATCCTGTCCGGCCCGAGGGGCCCACTCCATTATGGGGTCAATTTTGCACGCCGATTCACAGGCCGGTTCAAGCCGTTCTGCGACTTCGACTGGTCCTTTCCGACCCGATGCGACCGACGGCCATCGAGGCTCTGATGGGGCTCGATTTTATCCGCGACGCCGGCAACGCCGTCCTTATCGGACCCAACGGCGTCGGCAAGTCAACATTCGCCCGGAACATCGCCCACCATGCTGTCCTGAATGGCCACACCGCCCTGTTTACAAGCGCCGGACAGCTTCTAGGTGATCTGGCCGCCATCGACAGTGCCTCCGCCCTGCGCCGGCGTCTGGCACATTACGCCGCCCCCACGCTTCTCGTAATCGACGAGGTCGGATACCTGTCCTATACCAACCGCCACGCCGACCTGCTGTTCGAGCTCATCAGCCGACGCTATAAGACCAAAAGCACTCTCGTCACCACAAATCGAAACTTCGCGGACTGGCACGAGGTCTTTCCCAACGCAGCCTGCGTCGTGTCCATGGTCGATCGTCTCGTCCACAATGCCGAGGTCATCGCTATCGAAGGCCAATCCTACCGTCTCAAAGAGGCGACCGAACGCTCCGAACAGCGCGCCGTCCAAAGAAGGCCGGCAAAGCCATGACAGCACCTGCAAAACCAGGCTTGCCGCTCTTCTTCCCGCTAGACATCCCAACAACATGGACACCCGACCAGGCGCTCGCCGTCTTCGATCTCCTCACCGAGCTGCGCGACAAGATCTGGTCATGCTACGCCATCGACATCCAGCAGGAGATCCAGAGCCAACAGGCCCCAACTGACTAAACCCAATCAGCAGCCCCTACCTCTCTCACAGGAAAACGCCAAACTGCACATGGCACCGTTTATGCGCACTTCCTGACGACCGCTAACACCAGGCGTTCGTCGGCGGCATGGCCTTCTCCGAATTCGGCATCGAAAGCCTTCAAAACCTCATCGCCATCCATCCCGACGGAAACAAATAGGTCGTCCGCGTCCCTCACCGGATGAATACCGCCTCACCAGCGGCGGCGCCTGAATCGCGCTCACGGCCATCGAGGTCAGAAAAGCGATCCGCCACCCGGAAACATCGTCATGTGGCGAGGACTGACGCGCCTGACTGACATAGGGCTGGGCTTGAGCTTGGCCGCCGAACTTGTGGGTAATTGAAAGCGTCACCGTGGGGATACACGAAGAGCCAAAGCCGTTCATTTGGAAAGCAGACCCTGACAAACATCATCGCAGCCGTCAGACGTGGGCACCAAGTGTTGGAATCAATGCACTAGGAGGGGCGAGCGGCTGCCTTGCGGTCCCCTCGTCCACCGGTCGGCCCACCATCACCCGTGGATTGAGGACTGCACGAATGAGTTGAGTCCACGCTTATCGGGTACCCCGGCGGCTACACGCGCCATCAGACCTGTGAGCGCTAGTGTTGGAATTGCTTTCCCTTCGAGAGATCGCCGCGGCTCACTCATCAGATGTAAGCGAGCGTCTTGTTATCGTGCCTGAGTCGACCTGATGAGTGTTCGCGTCCGGCACGGTCTGTTTAAAATCCGTACTCAGTGTGTATTGCTCCCACGCCTCCATCTCCCTCAGTACGGCGTCGAGTTTATGACGAACCCTCGCAAGAGCGTCAGAACCGAGAAGGAGGTGCAGTGGCGGGTTCTCGGCCCTCGTGAGGTTGAGTATGGCCTGGGCTGCCAGCTCCGGATCGCCGAGTTGGTGATGATGTACAGCGGCGAGCGTCGACATTGCTTGGCCAACCGATTCGGAATAAGTGGAGTCCTCATTCCTGCTTAAGCGAATTCTGCCAGTCTCTAGGAAATCTGTCCGAAATTGGCCGGGCGCGACCGCCGTCACTTTAATCCCGAAAGGCGCAACCTCGAGTGCCAGAGAGGCCGAGAAGCCTTCAATTGCGTGTTTTGCCGCCGAGTACAGGCTGGCTCCCAAACTCGGTGCACGGCCGGCGACCGAACTCATGTTCACTATGTGGCCACTACCTTGCTGCCTGAGGTACGGCAGGGCGGCTCGCACAATGCGTACCGGGGCAAAAAAATCGACCGCGAAAAGAGTAACCAGTTCTTCATCCGTCGATTCCTCGACCGCGCCCAAAAGGCCAAAGCCGGCATTGTTGACGATCACGTCAATCTTTTCGGCCAGTTCAAACGCTTCATGAACGACGGCCTCGATTGCCTCAGGGTCGGCCATATCGGCTTTCAGAATGTGAACATTTTGATGGTCGGCAATTGACGATGGGGCGCTCGTTCGCACAGTCCCAATTACTCTGTCCCCTGCCTCGATCGCCGCTCTCGCGATAGAAAGGCCAAGACCGCGCGTTACCCCCGTAACCAGCCATGTTCTCATATCGAGGTTTTCTCCATAATTGCTAGCCGCTCACTTTTGATGACGTGAGAGTGGTTCGGTGACCGATTGTTGACGAACAGTTCAGCCGAATCCTGATAATCAGGAGAGTGAAGGAACCTACCGCTCATCAGCGGTCGTTTCTTTCAGAGAAACTCAGCTGGGATAAGGGAACGTGAACGTAAAGGTCATCCCTCTCGACTTCCACTCGATATGTTGTCGCCTTCCCGCACCCTTTGGGTGCGTTAAACGGCGCTCCCGTAACGAAATCAAATTCAGCAAAGTGAATCGGGCAAACGACGCGCCGCCCCTCTAGAAACCCTTCCGAAAGTGAAGCTGTTGCATGGGGACATTGATCTTGAATTGCATAGTATTTTTGTTCCAGAAAGATCAGCGCTAGGTGGCCTGTTTCGTTCATCGGAATTCGTACCATCTGGCCTTCCAGCACTAAGCCGACTTTTCCCACCCAGTGCTTGTTTGTGACCGAATATCTTGTCTTGTCGTCCGCTATATCATCTACGGTTTCAGTGAGTTGGGAGCGCTGATAGAATGTCGATGCATACTGATGGATCTCACGAGGCCGGTTCACCCCAATTGCGAAATTGGCGAACTGCCAAAACGGGAACGGGTGCATACTTTCACTTTGAGGCTCCGAATAGGCTTTAGGGAAGCCGACAATCTGAAGGGTCAGATTGTACTGATCTGACCAGAATCGAGGGCGACCACTTTGTTCGGGAGCCATCCCCATCATAGCGCGCGCGGCTCGACGCGATTGATCGATCGCATTCTGCCAGCTTTCTATTCTGACACCACTTTCTGGAGACGCCAGGTTTTGGCGAGAAACATCGCCAATCGCAAAGACTGATGGATCATCAGTAGCGCCGTTGTAATCGGTTATAATACCATCAGCACACTGAAGGCCCGCTCGCCTCGCGAGATGATCATTCGCATCCATTCCAATGGCAACGACCAGCAAGTCGGCCGAGTCAACTGACTGTTCGCCTCTAGCTTCGACCCTGTCGTGCATCTCCGTGAAGCTCGGCACTTCGCCAAGCCGCAGTTTGACGCCGTGAGACAAATGCTGTTGAGCGAGGTACTCGGCGACTACCTTCGGCAGGACTCGTGAACAAAGGTATGGCTGTCGCCCAAAGAGGGTGACATCTATCGAGGTAGCGCGCGCTGTGGCTGCGATTTCCAATCCGAGCCAACCCGCTCCGACAATGAAGATACTTTTAGAGGCGCTCATCGCGCGACGGAGATTTCGAGCATCTTCCGCGGTGCGAACGGAATGGACACGCCCAAACCCTCTGTTCGTCAGGAGTAGCTTTCTTGCAGTGCCACCCGTCGCTATAACCAGCTTATCATAGGGAATTTCTTTATTGCCGAGCAACTCCACTGTTTTTCTTGTACGATCGATGTGTAAGACGGGCTGGTCAACATGCAAATTTACATCAAGCTCGTTTGAATCATGAGGAGAAAGTACCTGCGTAAGCTTGACCTCATCTGTATCGTCCACCAAGAAATTCTTCGACAAGGGTGGGCGTTCGTAAGGAGGGTACTTTTCATCCCCGAAAACGTCGATTTGCCCATCGGCGCCGATTACTACAATCGAAGATGCACTACTAAGGCTGTACTGGGGAGTCACGCCCGCTCCAACGTACGCGGAGCCATCGCTTACAACGTTACAGTATATTCCGAAATGTTTCTCAAAATCCGACATTAATGTTCTTAACACTCGGCGATCTGCCGGTATTCCAGGTAGTTCGAACGTCGTGAAACTGCAACGTCCGCACTTATCAGACCCCTTGAATACTGCATCGCCGATTTTGAATTCCTGTCCAAGCAGCGCATATTCGGGTAGTTCATAATCATCAAACGTCGGCATGTCTAAGACGATGTTCGGACGAAATCGACGAATGTCGATTTGACTCTCCGGCAAGATTCGCTGAAGGCGTTCGATCGCTTGTACACTCACGAGGTGTATGGGATTCATCTTATAGCGGGATTGGGCTAAACGCCCCTGAATGTCAGTTCCGTATCTTACAATACTAACAGACCTGCCGAATAGATCTGCTAATAAAGCTTGGAGGTTGGGGCTATCGGCGCGAAACCATTCTCTGCCGTCGAGTGACAAAGAAAGTTCTGTTCGAGTGTCGAGCTGTGCGAAAAGCATAGGAGGCGTTAAAGAGGCTCCTTTCGCCGAAGGAGAAATCGGATCTCCAGTCTCGGTCTCGTAAAGCCCGAACAGCCGATCCCCGTCAGCCCCGGAAGATCCTAATTTCAATTCTTGCACACGTTGGCCGGCCAGTGAGCTTACTGGGTATCGCCAAAGAGAGGCGACAGAGCCAAAAGAATGAATTAGCACTCGTCCTCTCCCAGTTGAGCTGGGGCGCGGAAAGCGCCTTTTTCGACTAGGCGTCTAGTACAGCATCGATCGTGTCGCCCAGGACGGCCACGATGGTCTCCACGTCTTCATCGCTCGCTATGAGTGGCGGACAAATAATGACGTGATCGCCCACACGCCCGTCAACCGTGCCGGTCAAAGCATATGTTATCAGGCCTCGCGAAAGCGCCTCTTCATAAATTTTCGCTCCAAGATTACGCGAAGGGGAGAATGGGGCTTTTGTCTCGCGGTCCTCGACGAGCTCCAGCGTCATCATCAATCCACGTCCGCGAATATCTCCGACGCTGGAATGCTGACCAAACCTTTTCTGAAGCAGCGAGCCCAGATGAGCTCCTGTTTTCTTCACACCTTCGATAAACCCGGGCGCCCGTATGAATTTTTGTGCGGCGACTGCGGCAGCACACGCGGTCGCGTGTCCCGAATACGTGTACCCTCCTTTGAATGACCCAGAGCCTCCGACAATCGCGTCGTAAACCTTCTGATGGATCAAAGTTGCAGCGAGGGGCTGATATCCACCCGCGATCCCTTTTGCCAAAGTGAGAAAATCCGGCGCAACCCCTTCTTGTTCACATGCATGGAGACTTCCTGTTCGACCAAGCCCGCATAGAACCTCGTCCATGATGAGGAATACGCCGTACTTGTCGCAAATCTCGCGGATGCGTCTGAAGTAGCCGGGAACCGGCGGAGTTGGTCCTGATGTTGTGCCTACGACCGTTTCTGCGATGAAGGCCATGACAGTTCCTGCTCCCAGACCCAATATCGCTTGTTCCAGCTCGTTGGCTACACGCAGGCCATATTGCTCGGAAGTCTCGCCTTCGTATCGACCGCGATATTCATAGCAAGGGGAAATGTGGAAAACTTCGGGAAGAATGTCTTCAAAAGGAGCACGGCGTGCGACGCTATAACCAACACCGAGGCCGGTGAGACCCGCGCCGTGATAGCTGTTGCGCCGACCAATAACTTTAGTTCGATTTGGTTGGCCGGTCTCCATGAAATACTGCCTGCACATCATAAGCGCCGTTTCGACAGCCTCCGAACCGCTATTAGAAAAGAAAGCACGCGTAAGACCGCTGGGTGCATCCGATATCAGTATTGAAGCCAGTTCTTCGAGAGGCTCCGAAGTGAACATACCGCCATGGAAAAATGCCATCTGACCCACTTGGTCTTGGATGGCCTTGATTATCTCTAGGTGGCTATGCCCCAGATTGGACACGCTCGCTCCACCTGCATAGCTATCAAGGTACCGATTACCGTCCTTGTCGATGATGTACATACCTTCGCCCCGCACAGCGGTTGGCATGCTGCGCTTCGGAACTCTGTGGAATACGCTTGACATAGCTATCTCTATCGCTCCCGGTTTATTCGATCGAGAAGCCATCGATTATTCTGAGCGGTTAAGGACGTCAAACTCCGTCTTCCCTTCCAGTCTATGGGCCACAGTTCGACGTGCGCGGCCCGTGCAGCATTGTTCCGAGCATTCACGAGCACCTCCCCTTTAAGAAGGCGGAAGCTAACATTCTGGTTTCATTATATTATTTTGCCACAATGCAATGTGTTTCATTTGGGCGACATGTGATTATTACAAGCCCAGGGCAGCCTCTGATATATTCACCGTTTATACCAGTCGCGATCTTTTCCGAGTGCGCGTCCATTTGCTTCGAGTGTGCCAAACCCGACAGATCGTAAAACTGCCGCTCGGCAGGCCGACCGGGGAAGCTGATTACTCCTTGGCCGCACCGCTGACGGTATGCGAGGCCCATTCCCACACCTTCTCGCTGCCTGCCGGCGCCACGCATCTCGCCTCAAGCTCTGCCTTTAAGAATCAGGCCTTCCGCTATGGTCGTAATGCCTACGCGGTGCAGTCCCATCCGGAAGTCACCATCGAGGAATTCCGCCGTTGGCAGGACGAGTCATCGACGCGCTACGGTAGGCCCGGCACGCAGACCCGGGAGGAACAGCAGATTCTGATGTATCGGCACGATGCGGCGCAGGCTGCCTGGTTCTACGGGTTCATGAAGAGGCTGTTCGGGCGAGAGGGGGATATCTGGCACGGCGACGTTTTTCCCTTCACACCACGACCGAGCTCGAGAGCACCGAAAGGTGATCCCGAGAGCGGGAACGGGGCGATAGAGGCTGCGACTTATTAGTCGGCCCTGAATAATGGCTTAGGCGTTGATATTCTGAACGCGTGAAGATGGTGGAAGCATCCGATTTGGCCGTTCTAGGCTGGAGTGCTTGCAGGCACCAGCAAGCCAAAGAGCGAGAACCGTGAGGATCAGGCGCACATTTTGGCCTGCGGCGACGAGCAGCACATTGATCGCATCGCCATCATGGCCGAAGAGGAAGTTGCGGTCCAGTCGGCCGCGTAGATGCGGTCCGGATCGACGCCGCCGATCTCCACCGCCTGATCAACGGTTGCTGCGAGCGTGTGGCCATCATACGGATTGTCCTCGAATGGCTTGGCCGCCAGCACGAGGCCTTCGCGGTTGGTTTGCCGCGATCCCGACCTTGCAGCCGAATTCGTAAGGGTTGCGGGCTTTGCCCTTCGAGATGCAGACCACCTCGGGCGGGTGCAGGGAGTAGATCTTGTTCCTGTCCTTCGGCTTCTGCGCCAAGAGCCGCTCGACGAGCCCGAGCAACTGGGCAAATCTGGCCTCGAGTTCGGCATTGCCGACGATCTTGCGGCCGACTTCGAGGAACACCCGGCCGAGATAGGTGAGAAGGCGCTTGAGTTCGCGACGCATCCGGCGGAACTGCCGGGCATGCGCATAGCGACCCGCCCGAACTCGAAGCCCTAGAAAAATTGCCAATACGGGCTCTCAACCCAACGTTCCACAACTTCTTCGTCGGACAGGTCGTGGACGTGCTTGAGGTAATGCAGACCGACCATCAGCCGGGTCGGCTTGGCCGGCCTCGACGGGATCAAAGGTGGTTTCCGGCATTGTACGCCTCGTGCTCGATGAAGTGCGCGGTCTGCTGGTGAGGCGGCACTTGATCGCGCGAAGGCAAGCCGTCAGCAAGGCTTCAACACGGATCTGATCTTCCAGAAGGCTTGAGATCTCCACCGGCGGAGTACTGCTCCCGCTTTAACGACTAACCACCGGGCGTGGTCAGTTCCACTCCCGGTCAGACCTAAAGCATACACCATGCGGCCCCAATCCGCCGCCGACACCAATAGGTGTGCCGTATGTGCCGTCGACACGCCAACACCCGGCACCGATTGCAAGACCCATCTTGCCTATCAGACTCCGCCTGGGGTGGCGTAGGTCCTGGGAGTCCCAATTCCGCTACAAGCTAATCAAATCCGGAACGACGGTGCCAAGGATGGTGCAGTGGCCCATCGACGCGGATGACGAAATGGCTTCGGGCATCGTATGATGAGCAGTAATCGATGCGCCCGTCCGAATTGTCGTGCGGTCAGCGCCAACGGCTCGGCAATGAATGCGCCCCGGCACTCAAGCCCACGCACATTATCGGTGGATGGCATCGCCTACGTCTTCATCTCGCTCTTTGAGTAGTCTCGTTGCACGCTTGTCGTGGGAACCCCGGATCAAGTCGCCTATTTCACGATTGCGCTCTCCACAAGCTTCTTGAACTCCGGGGGCGTTGCGTTCCCCGTCTGTTGCGACTGCGTCAAGTAGAGGCCAATCAGGTCATGCGCCCTATCAACCCAGGATAAAGTGCCTTGGAACCCCCCGTGCCCAAAAACGTGATCGCCGAAAACCTCCCACTGGAGACCGTACTCTTTGGACACGGGGCTTGGGCTCGTCGCAAGTCTGATGGTCTCCTCCGACAGCAGGCGGCGATCGCCGAAGCGCCCACCGTGCAGCATCATGGACAAGAACTTCGCGTAGTCGATCGCCGACGCGAAAAGGCCGCCGGAAGCGCGGAAAAACGGGACTTCCTCCGGTTGCATGTTATCCCAGGACTTTGCCCAGGGGCCACTCTCGCCGTTCTGCCTGCGGTAGCTGGCGGCCACACGCCCTGCACGTGGATCGTTCGGCTGGAGCTTGAAGTCTAAAAAAGAGTCGCCCATTCGAAGCGGCTCCAAAATTCTCGTCTTGATAAAGTTTTCGGCAGGCATTCCCGAGACCTCGGCGGTTATGGCGCCAAGAGTGCTCGAGCCCGGATCGCTGTATTCGTACCGCGTGCCCGGGGGATGTTCAGGCCCTTTCCGTCCGACCTCGTCAACCGCCTCCCGCAGTGAAGCGTACTGCGTGGTCCCGATACTCTCAACGATCGAGCCGGTAATTCCAGAGCTGTGAGTGAGAAGCTGATAGATCGTAATGTCGCGCGAACGCTCATTATCAAAAGCCGGGAGATATGCGGACACCCTGTCCTGGAGGGTCAGCCGCCCCTCCTCCTTCAACATCAGGACGGCCGTGCCGACGAGCGGCTTCGTCATTGAGCGCATCATAAAGATCGTGTCAGTTTTCATTGGGATCTGGCGCTCTCGGTCACTCCAGCCGATCGGCTCGTGCAACACGATTCGATTCCCCCGGATCACCAGCATGACCGCGCCAATGATACGGCCCTCGTCCACCCATGCATGAGCAGTCTCGACGGCATGCCTAAGGGGTAGCGGCGACATGCCCACGCTTTCGGGCGACGCGGGCGAGAAAGGCTCATTCGATTCGTACAGGATGGTTTCAAATCTCATTACGTTCTCCACAATTGTCGAAGCAGCGGTGCATCCGCGGTCCCGATTCTCCACCAGCTCCGACGCGTCAATTGATGCACGTCTATGAAAATGAGTCAAATGTTTCATACCGGCCCCTGATGCCACTGAACTACGTGGTGGTGGGGTTCCTTTGCGCTTGAGCGCAGCCAGCTCGGCCAATTAGGAATGGGTCAGGGCGAGGCCCCCAAGCCGGCACTGTTGTGGAGCACGGTGCCCGACCGGTGGAGCCGACGATGGCTCCGACGGAATCTTCTAAAGCGTGCGGCGATTTAAGGTTTCAGGCCTGAACGAATCCGCTGACGGTCGACCAGTACTACTTCGACGCCGGCAACGGCTTCTCGGCCGTGGTCTCGCTCGAGGAACGCTCTGGCACGGCTGGCATCGCTTTGCGTCCCTTGCCATCTATTTTCTTTGTAGGAGAGGTCGAACGAGACGAGCGGGCTTTTTTAGTCCAGGTTCTCGATCTCAAGTGGGTGCTGAAATCCGCAAGATGAGCATCAAACCAGAGTAGGGACTCACGCGCGGCGTCCGCACCCTGCCCGGCGATCAGCGCGCCCAGCACCTCAGCGACCGCGAACGCCGGAGTCATCGTGTGGAAAAACGACGGACTCTTCGTCTGGACTAGAATGACATCGTCGGCCACTCGGGCCAGCGGGGCAACCTCGCTGTCGGTGATCGCGACGATCGGAATGCCATGCCGATGCGCATACTCAGCGATTTCGACCGTGACGCGCGTGTAGGGGAACACGCTTGTCGCGAAGAGCACGTCGTTGCGGGAGGCACGGGCCAATGCGTCCGAACCGGTGCCGCCGACCGCATCGAGCATAACCGACTTTTCCCTGATCATCGAAAGAATATAGTGCAGATGCCAAGCAGTTGCGTGGCTCGACCTCAATCCGACGCAATAGATGCACTTGGCAGCTGCAAGGCGTCTTGCTGTTGATACTATCGCGTCAAGTTGAGACTCGGCCAGATGGACAATCTCGGCCGCTTGAGCCCGGAGAATTTCGCGCGCAAGGCCATGATCGCCTTTACGTTTTTGAGCGATCGCTTGTACATCGGCCTTTCCGGCGAATCCGACGTCGCCGCTGCGAACGGCGTCAGCATAGATTTCGCGAAGCTCGTCGTAACCTGTGAGGCCAAGATGCTTGGCCAGTCGCGTCATGGTAGCCGGCTGGACCCCGGCCAGACGCGCCTGGTCCCGCATCGACAACAGCGCGACGTCATGTGGTTGGTCGATAATATAGCGCGCCGCCAATTGGAACTGCTCCGACATTGCGTCGAAACCGGTGATCAATCGCTCCGAAAGAGGTCCGTCAGCCATGCCCCTACCTAGCGCAGCGTCATAGCCGGCGCAACATATGTTACATTTCTGGACCAGGCTGCTTCTCACTGCCCTGAGCCCCCTGTTTCTTCTTCAAAGTCGAAGTTCTGGGGTCTGCTCGCGGCAAACCACCTGTTGACGCGATGAAACGCAGGCGACACGGATTCGGTAGGAGCTCACCCCGTGGCACGCAGCTCCCCGCCGGTGTCTTGCCCCCTCTCGCGATCCAATATGATCCATGCAGCGCACAGGTTCAATCCTGAAACAAATGTTGCAAATCAAATCGCCTCTGTTATCCTGCCCGCAATTACCATCCCATCAGCGGGGTTATAGGAAGGACATGATGTTTGAAACGGTTGCCTACGAAATCCAGGACAGTATCGCCGAGATTCGTCTAAATCGTCCGCACCGCCTGAACGCAGTGGTCCAGAAATTATACGACGAAGTCCTGGTAGCTCTCGATCAGGCTGAAAGAGACAAAAACGTGCGCGTCATTGTCCTGACCGGAGAAGGGCGGGCGTTTTGTGTTGGCGCCGATTTGAAGGAACACAAGGCCGGTCGCACGGCCTTCGATAGACGACAATATCTGATGAGCGAACAAAAGGTATGTAGACGTCTGGTCTCACACCCGAAGCCGGTCATTGCCGCCGTGAACGGCTTTGCGCTTGGCGCCGGTGCCGAGATGGCTCTCGCTTGCGATTTTATGGTCATGGCCGCCTCGGCGCGGATCGGATTTCCCGAAATCGGCCTTGGCGCATTCCTGGGCGGCGGGGTCACACACATCCTTCCGCGACTTGTTGGCCTTGCAAAGGCGCGTGAGCTGCTCTTCCTGGGCCGGCAGATCGATGGAGGGGAAGCGGTCCGGATCGGGCTGGCCTCAAACTGTATCCCCGACGAGGAGTTCGCTGAACGAATACGCACCCTGGCAAGCGAACTATCAAAAAAGGCGCCATTCTCAATGCAGCTTGCGAAAGAGCAGTTGGCGTCCGCCGCTGACGGCCCGTTCGAAGCTGCGCTTGCCGCCGAGCTTGAGGGCATGATGTTTTGTTCGACAACGCGGGATTGGCAGGAAGGTGTCGACGCCTTCGCCGAGAAGCGTTTGCCGGTCTTCCGGGGAGAATGATGATGTCGTCGAACGAACTGATCGACATTCTATCCCCAAACTCCATCGCGATCATCGGCGCATCCAAGAATCCGGCCAAGCGCGGATATCGGTCGCTAAGGAAACTCCTGGATGACGGCTATTCGGGAGCAATCTATCCGATTAATCCGAAGGAAAGTGAAATCTGCGGCATTAGGTGTCTGCCCGATCTGGGCAGCCTGCCGGGGCCCGTCGACCTTGCGCTGGTCTGCACTCCCGCGGCGACGGTTGCTTCAGTCATCACCGAATGCGCCGCAAAAGGAGTGCGGGGTGCAGTGGTTCTGGCGGGTGGCTTTGGAGAGGCTGGAGACGGCGGCAAGCAGCTCCAGGATGCAGTGCTAGCCGCTGCGCGCGCTGGCGGGGTGAGGATCATCGGGCCAAACACCTCGGGCATGTTCAATACTCACAAAGCCTGCAATCTCGTCGGCTTTTCGGACTTGCGGAAGGGTAGCATCGGCCTTTTGTCTCAATCCGGCAACATGGCTCTGTCGCTCGTCACGGAAGCTCAAGCCAACGGGCATGTAGGTTTGAGCACTTATGTGGGCGTAGGTAACGAGGTAGATATCCTCTTCGATGAGTACCTCGACTACTTTGCGGCCGATCCCAACACCAACGTGGTGATCGCCTACGTTGAAGGACTAAAAGACGGCCGCCGCTTTTTAAAGGCCTTGAGGCGTATCTCGCCAGAGAAACCAGTTGTCATCTACAAATCGGGTCGGACTTGTGCCGGACGCGATTCCGCGAAGTCTCATACCGGCGCTTTGGCTGGCGAATATGGGGTCAGCGAGGGCGTGCTGAGGCAAGCCGGCGCAATCCTTGCACATCGGTCCGATGAGATCCTGCCGATCGCGGAGGCGCTATCGCTGCTGCCCCCCCTGCGTTCGCGCCGCCTCGCCATCCTAGCGGATGGTGGAGGCCACGCGACAATTGCTGCCGACGCATTGTGCGAGCGCGGGTTGGTGCTCGCTCCCTTGAGCGAAGACACGCGGCGGCGGCTTGCGACGGTGCTCCCTCCGGCCGCATCGGTTGCCAATCCAGTCGACGTTGGCGGAGGCACGGACACGGATCCGTCGGTGTTCGCTGCTTGCGCCGAGATTCTGTTGCAGGATTCGATGGTGGATGGACTTCTGATATCCGGTCTCTACGGCGGCTACGCGGTCCGTTTCTCAGAAGACCTGCTCGCCGCAGAAATCGATGCCACGAACCTCATCGGCGCAATGCCGCGACGGCTAGGCAAGCCCGTGGTCGTTCACAGCCTGTACAGTGCGCTTCAGGCAGATCAGCGGCCGTTACCACTCCTGGAGATGCGGCGAGCCGGCATCCCCGTGCACAGCTCTCTGGAAACGGCCGTGCTGTGCATGCAGGCTCTGGCGGAATACGGTGAGGTGGGCGGCGCCTTTTCAGCGTCGCGGCCAAAACGAGCAGGGAACGGCGGAGAATTCGAGCAGGTTCTTGCGCGCTGTAGGGCTGAGGGCAGGCGCGTAGTTTTGGAGCATGAGGGGCGAGTGAGCCTGCACGATTTCGGCCTGGACCTCGCTCCGGCTTTGCTGGCTCTCGATGAAAAGGAGGCCGAAGAGGCTTTTCTCCGTCTCGGCGCACAGCCGGTGGCATTGAAAATCGTATCTCGCGATATCCTGCACAAGACGGAGGCGGGCGGCGTCCGTCTTAACGTTCTCGACGTCGCATCGGTGCGCAGTGGCTTCCTTGAGATTGTCGCCAATGCAAAGGCTGCGGTAACCAATGCAAACATTGCAGGCGTCCTCATCACTCCGATGGCAGCCAAGGGAGGCGTCGAGGTCATCGTCGGCGTCGTGCGCGATGCCACGTACGGTCCCATCATGATGTTCGGACTGGGCGGAGTCCTCGTCGAAGTTCTTAGGGATGTGGTGTTCCGCGCGCTTCCGATCTCACGAAACGATGCCTTCACGATGTTGGGCGAAATTAAGGCGCAAGCGATTCTCGATGGCGTGCGCGGGGGAGCGCCCGTTGATCGAGACGCGCTTGCAGGTTTCATGGTGAGTATCTCGGATTTGGTTGAAGCCTTCCCGGAAATCGACGAACTCGACCTCAATCCCATCCATGCCTATCCCGACGGTCTTGCCGTCTTGGATGTTCGCATCCTTATCACCGCGTCCTCCACAACGCGGTCAGTAGAGAAGCAAGGGATTGAAGCATGACCGATCTGCCGAAACTCATAGACTCGAAACTTGAGGTTAGCGACCGCGTCGCTATGCTCGTGCTTGACCGCGACGACGTCCGCAACGAACTGACCGGGACGGCCCTGATCGACGATATCGTGCGGACCGTCGACTGGATCAATGGTGGGGCGGCCGTCTCGGTATTGGTTTTGACGGGAGCTGGCAAGGCATTTTCCGCCGGCGGCAATGTAAAGGACATGCGGGACCGTAAAGGAAGCTTCGCTGGTGACGCCTTTGAGGTGCAGGAACGCTATCGCCGCGGCATCCAACGAATTGCGCTTGCCATGCACCGGCTCGAGGTCCCCGTCATTTCTGCGGTCAATGGCGCGGCAATCGGGGCTGGTTTCGATCTGGCGACCATGTGCGACATCCGGGTTGCGGCTGAGGACGCGGTATTCGGCTCCACGTTCATCAATCTTGGCATCGTACCGGGAGATGGCGGTGCCTGGCTCCTGCAGGATCTGCTCGGTCCTCAAAGGGCGGCGGAGCTGATCTTCACTGGGCGTCTGGTGCGCGCCGAGGAGGCTCTACGACTGGGGATCGTACTTGAGATCGCGGCAGCGCCCGAATTGCAGTCGCGAGCACTGCAGCTTGCTGCAAGCATTTCAGGAAAACCTCCTCAGGCACTTCGACTCGCAAAACGGCTTCTGAAGGCAGCGCGGCGATTGGACCTGCCTGATTTTCTCGATCTCTGCGCGGTGTTTCAGGGCATGTGCCACAATACACAGGACCATGTTGAAGCGGTCGGAGCCTTCCTGGACAAACGTCCTGCCCACTTCCAGGGGCGCTAACTGCCGCCGTTATCATTTGCGTAGCGTGCAATCAGTGCCGCTCGAAGCAGTTTTAAGATTGCGTCGACCTCTCGCGACCACTGTCGTGAGATTCAATGCCCCTGAGTCTCAATTCACCTGCAGCGGCTGAGAGTTTCTCGAAACTGACATGCAGGCGCCGATTGCATCCAAGCGCCTATAGTCGGCGCCAAGCGTGTGGCGCTTGAGCTCGGAGACTAACGCCGGACCTGCCTGATAGACGATTGAGACACCGCCGCCGGCCTTTCCTGGCCGCCGCCGGCCTTTCCTGGCCGTTGCCGGCGGAGCTGACGGACGATGTTCTCGAACATCGGCTCTTCTCCCTCAGGGCGTCAAACAAGGGATACGCCGACGCACCGAGCCTGACTGGGGGGCGCTGGCCGTCGAACTGAAGAAGCCGGGCGTGACGCTGTCGATCCTGTGGGAGGAGTATCGGGCGGTTCATCCTGAAGGCTGCGCGTACAGCCGTTTTTGTGATCTCTTTAGAGGCTTCGAGCGGCGGCTGACGCCAACGATGCGCCAGGTGCATGTCGCCGGAGACAAGGTGTTCGTATGACTATTCCGGCAAGAAGCTGCCGATCGCGGACCGCAAGACCGGGGAGATCCGCGAGGCCGAGATCTTTCTCGGGGTGCTCGGCGCGTCGAGCTACACCTTCGCCGAGGCGACCTGGAGCCAGACCCTGCCGGACTGGATTGGCTCGCATGTGCGCATGTTCCGCTTTTTTGGCGGCGTCCCGCGCCTAATTGTTCCGACATTCTGAAGTCTGGCGTGAATCGGTCGAGCTTCTACGACCCCGAGATCATCGCAGCTTCGGCATGATGGCTTCGCACTACGGTGTCGGCGTTCTGCCGGCGCGACCGAACCGACCGAAGGATAAGGAGCAGGCATCACAATGCACCCTGTTGGAGTTGTTGAGCGACAATTAATCTGGGCGGACGACCACCATATCGACTGCCGGTGCCTTTTTCGAGTCTGACGTTGCCGGCGGTTCGTACAGGTGTCGATGGTTGGTGGCGTATCGATGGCGCTTGAGAATGCCCTTTCGCCCGAGTTGGTGAACAGTCGAGGCGCACACGCCGAGCTGCTGGGCTACTTCCTCGCCGGTGAGCATACCGCTCTCCCGCAGCCGTTCGTACCGGCTCTTCAATCCATAGGTGCGGCGCACGAGCATGACCTTCTTCAGCGTGAAGGGTTCGCCGCGCCAGTTGCGATGCCCGAGTTCATTGAGGCGGGCGGCGATCTGCTGGTCGTTGGCGGTCTCCAGCAGCTCATTCATCAACGCCACGACCTGTGCCGGCATCTTGCGTATCACTGACATGGGCCGGGTCTGGTCACCGACAGGCTCTGCGTGCGACCGCCGCGCCAGCGGATATGGATGTTGACCTGCTCGTCGACGAGCAGCGTCACGTCTTCAATGAGAAGGCCGAGCATGCGCTTGCGTTCGACGGCACCGGCGCGCTCGTCGTTCCAGATGCGCGGGAAATCGGCGGCCAGCGCCCTGATGCGCTTCTGTGCTGGCTCGTCCAGCAGCGAGCGGTCGGCCTCGTTCTGGCGCTCGTGCTCGCGCTGGAGCGCGTCGAGGTCGCGCAGCCGTGCGTTCCAGTCGGCTTCCAGCGCGTCGGCGACCAGGCGATTGTCGGGATCGACCTTCAGGTAGCGCCGGCGGGCTAGTTCAGCCTCATACCGGGCGCGTTGCAGCTGCGTGCCGCGCAGCGCCGCGGCCTGCTCCACGCGCTGGGTGATCTCCTGCTGCACGGCGAGCGCGACATCGATCGCTGCCGGCGCCATCGCCTCCAACAGGAGCGCGCTCACCGCCTCGTCGACCGGAGCGCCGCGCACCCATTGGCAGTGCTTGCCGGCGTGTCGCACGACCGCTTCGTTGCAGACATAATACGGGCGCAGGCGCCCCTCGAACGGCTCGTAGTGAACCCGCATGCGTGCACCGGCAGCGGCCGCACAACAGCCGCCCCTGCAACAGACCGCTGCCCTGGCGGGGCATGCGTCCGCGCAGGCCGGGTGAAAAGCCAGTGGCGTTCTGTTCCAGGGCTGTCTGATTGCGCTCGTACTCGGCCCAGGAAATGTAGCCCTCGTGGGCTTCGGGTATAAGCACCTGCCAATCGGATCTCGCCACGCGCAGTTGCACGGATTTGAGCTTGGCATTGTAGGCTGTGCGCGTGCGCCCATAGGCAAACGCGCCGGCATAACGCGGGTTGTGCAGAATCTGGAGCACGCAGGAATGGTCGATGTCGCTCCACAGGACGTCGCCCTTGCCGATGCCGCGGCGGATACGCCGGGGAAAGAGGATCTTCTCGCCCCGCAGGCGGCGCACGACGGCGCAGGCCGAGCCGGTCTCGCGGAAGGTATCGAACAGGAGCCGCACCGTGTCCTGGATCTGTCGGTCGGGATCGAGCACGACCCGCGCGTCAGGGGTATAGACCAACCCGATCGGCAACGGCATCTCGAGCTCGCCGCGGCGCGCCTTGTTGAGAATGCCGCCTTGCAGCCGCGACTTCAGGATGTGCAGTTCGGCCTCGCTCATCGTGCCCTTCAGCCCGA
>NZ_JAMYMA010000036.1:0-26373 GCF_040318275.1 Mesorhizobium sp. M1217
TGAAGATGATCGCCGCCGGCTACGAGGACGGCAACGACGCCAACCGGCTGCGCCGCGATCCGGTCTTCAAGATGGCCCAGGATGCGCTGCCGTCGGGTCGGGATCTGGCGTCGCAATCGACGCTGTGCCGGCTGGAGAACCTACCCGGCGTGCGGGAGCTGGTCGCGATGGGACGGGCGATGGTCGATCTCTATTGCGCCTCGTTCCGGCAGGTGCCGAAGCGGATCGTACTCGACATTGACGACACCTTCGACGCTGTGCACGGAGGCCAACAGCTTCGCCTGTTCAATGCCCACCATGACGAGTACGGCTTCCAGCCGATCGTCGTGTTCGATGGTGCGGGACGGTTCGTCAGCGCGATCCTGCGACCGGCCAAGCAGCCGAGTGGGGCTGAGATCCGCCCCCACCTGCGCCGTCTGGTGCGGGCGATCCGGATCAACTGGCCGAACATTCGAATCCTGCTCCGCGGCGATAGCCATTATTGCAACCCGCAGGTCATCGACTGGTGCCGCGCCAACGACGTCGACTTCATCTTTGGCCTCGCGCCCACCACGACCCTGCGCAAGCATGTCGCGGATCTGGAGGCCAGCACGACGGCGCGCTTCGAAGCGTCGGCCAAGACAGGCAAGGTCCGCAGGTTCAAGGAGTTCGTTGACGGCGCCCGCGGCGCGGCCGGGCCGGCAGCACTCAGGCGACTATAACGGGCGCAGAGCCGACCCTGCGGCTTCCAGACATTGTCGTGTACAGCTTCAGACCCTCAAGCCGAGCCCGCAGGGCCTCGCTTATCTTTTACGGGGCGGCGGTACGTCCAAGCCGCTTCAACAGTTAAGAATTTCGCAAAGACGATACCCCCGGATCGTCGAGCTTCCGCTGCCACTTCCCGCATTCGCCGAGGCGGTCAATGACCCGCCCTTCACAATAGTTATCCGGCAAGCATCTGGATGCGAGAGATAATGTTGCCGGAGGCATCTCTCATGGCTTCTACACCTGCCTGAACGCCAGAACCGCGTTCGTGCCGCCAAAGGCGAAGGAGTTGCTCAGTGCCACGCGCACCTTGCGCTCGCGTGCCACATTGGGCGTGACGTCGAGATCGCAATCGGGGTCCAGCTCACGATAATTGGCAGTCGGCGGCACGACGCTCTCGCGGATAGCCATCACGCAGGCGATCAACTCGAGCGCGCCGGACGCGCCGAGGCAATGCGCGTGCATGGACTTGGTAGAAGAAATGGACATTGAGAAGGCGTGCTGACCGAAGACGCGCTTGATCGCCGCCGTCTCGATCTGGTCGTTGGCCTTGGTGCCGGTGCCGTGCGCGTTGAGATAGTCGACATCCTCGGCGTCCAGCCTGGCATCGGCAAGGCAGGCCCGCATTGCTGCCTCCGGCCCCTCGACAGTCGGCGCGACGATGTCGGACGCATCGGCGGAAAGGCCGGCACCGGCAATTTCGGCAAGGATGGTGGCGCCCCGAGCCAGGGCATGCTCGTAGCTTTCCAGCACCGCCATGCCGGCGCCTTCACCAAGCGACAGGCCCTGGCGATCGGCCGAGAATGGCCGGCAAGTATCGGGCGAAAGCACGCGGATCGCTTCCCATGCCTTCAGCACACCCCATATGAGCGGCGCTTCGCTGCCGCCGGCAAGCATCACGTCGGCCCGGCCGAGCCTGATCTGGTCCACCGCGCAGGCAATCGCATGGTTTGCCGAGGAACAGGCGGACGTGACGCCGAACACCGGCCCGCGCAGACCAAGACTCATGCTGACCTGGCCGGCAGCGGCACCCGGCATCGCCTTGGGTACAGTCAAGAGAGCGGCACGCTTACCGCCCAGAAGGATGGCGCGGTAGGTTTGCTCGATCGCATCCCACCCGCAGCCACCAACGCCCACCGTCGCACCGAAGCGATAGCTATTTCCCTCTTTGGAGGAAAGTCCGGCCTGACGCATGGCTTCGCGCGCCGCAAGCACAGCGAGCAGGCTGAAGCGGTCCATGGAGATGAGTTGCTTGCCGTCGATGTCATGCTCCGGCAGCGCGTTGATCTCGGCACCGATCCTGACCCTCAATTCATGGAGCTCGGAGTTGACGATTGGGCCGATGGCGGAGCGGCCTTCTCGCATCTCTGTCCAAATGGCGGCGGCGTTGGTCCCAAGCCCGCAAATACCGCCAATCCCAGTAATCACGACGCGCCTGTCCATTCACACCCCCTTAGCGAGCAAGCTGCGCACGGCTTCCACCATGTCCCCAACATTCTGGAGATCCGACCATGCCTCGGCCGTATTCATCTCGATCTGGATGCCGTAGGCCTGCTCCAGGTCCCAGAGAACGTCCGCCAATCCCAGTGAATCGATACCGAGCGAAGTCAGTCCCGTGGCAGCCGTTATCTCGCCGCCTGTGGCAGGCGCTATGCCGCCCTCCGACGCGGCGCGCTTCTTGATAATGGCGATTATTTCGTTGGCGAGTTGATCTGCCATCTTGTTCCTTTCCAGCTTGCGTTTTCGGCGTCGTTCAAAACCCGAGTCGCGTCGCGTTGCTAAAATTGCCCCTCATAGAGCCTGTGCGACCGACCAAGCCCAATGCCCATAGGAACCGGACGAGTTCCGGCTTCTGCGGCGTCAGCCCGATGACGAAGAAAAGTCGCCGGCCTCCCGCTTTTGCGCCAGCACATCAAGAATCTGCGTGTAAATGGATAGGAACCGTCGTCAAACGTCAGCTAAACGCTGCGACGGTGGGTGCTGTCAGCGTATTCACTCGGCACCTCATATGTAATCGAGATGTTTCATAGCTCCGGACCAGTTGCGATCAACTATTGTACCGGTCCGCCATTCGTCGGAGAGTTCGACATGATCGGAGCGCTGCCTCTCATTCCCAGTACAATCTCCACCGCACGCGACAGATTTCCTCTTTCGGGCTCTTCTCAAGGGACTCGCCACGCGATAGAGGCAGTGATCGGCGCACGTGAGGTCCTGCCAAGTCCATGCGACATTCCGGAAAATTGGTAAAATCGTTTGTTTCAATCAAATGCATCCACGCTATGGATAGCTAAGACATGCGTTTCAAAGGGCTCGATCTGAATCTTCTCGTCGTTCTCGACGCGCTGCTGAGCGAGCGCGGCCTCACGGCGGCGGCACGCCGCATCAACCTAGCCAAATTCATGGGGGTTGGTGGATGTGGCGCAAGCCGTTGAAATGGCGTAGGATTTGGTTGCCTAAGCCGATCCGAACCATTTCCCGGAGACCACACCCACCATGAACGATCTTGCGCTGCCGCTGAGCGGTTTGTCATCAGTCGGCGGCAAGTCCGTCGTCGCCCGTTTCGACGGCGGCATGCTGTCGTCCAACAGCGGCGTTCTGGCCTTGGCCGAGGTGGAAAAGCGGTTGCGGGTGGCCGAGCGTCTGGCGCGTTGCATCGACGATCCGCGCTGCCCGGACCAGGTCGTCCACAGCCTGGCGGACATGATCGGCTTTCGCATGAAGATGATCGCCGCCGGCTACGAGGACGGCAACGACGCCAACCGGCTGCGCCGCGATCCGGTCTTCAAGATGGCCCAGGATGCGCTGCCGTCGGGTCGGGATCTGGCGTCGCAATCGACGCTGTGCCGGCTGGAGAACCTACCCGGCGTGCGGGAGCTGGTCGCGATGGGACGGGCGATGGTCGATCTCTATTGCGCCTCGTTCCGGCAGGTGCCGAAGCGGATCGTACTCGACATTGACGACACCTTCGACGCTGTGCACGGAGGCCAACAGCTTCGCCTGTTCAATGCCCACCATGACGAGTACGGCTTCCAGCCGATCGTCGTGTTCGATGGTGCGGGACGGTTCGTCAGCGCGATCCTGGGACCGGCCAAGCGGCCGAGTGGGGCTGAGATCCGCCCCCACCTGCGCCGTCTGGTGCGGGCGATCCGGATCAACTGGCCGAACATTCGAATCCTGCTCCGCGGCGATAGCCATTATTGCAACCCGCAGGTCATCGACTGGTGCCGCGCCAACGACGTCGACTTCATCTTTGGCCTCGCGCCCACCACGACCCTGCGCAAGCATGTCGCGGATCTGGAGGCCAGCACGACGGCGCGCTTCGAAGCGTCGGCCAAGACAGGCAAGGTCCGCAGGTTCAAGGAGTTCATTGACGGCGCCGCTAGTTGGAGCCGCGTCGAGCGCATCATCGCGCGGGTCGAGGTCGGCGCCCAAGGTGGCGATATCCGCTTCGTCGTCACCAACCTTGCCGGTGGGAAGGCCAAGGCGCTCTACGAGGATGTCTACTGCCGGCGCGGCGCGGCCGAGAACCACATCAAGTCGTGGAAGACGCATCTTGCCGCCGACCGCACATCCTGCACCAGAGCGACGGCCAACCAGTTCCGGCTATTCCTGCATGCCGGTGCTTACTGGTTGATGTGGGGCTTGCGGGCCGCGATGCCGAGGCGCTCGAGCTTTGCCGTTCGCCCAATTCGACACGCTGCGATTGCGCCTCATCAAAATCGCTGCGCGGGTGGTCGAGATGAAATCGCAAATCCGCCTGCACCTGCCGACATCGTGCCCCGACCAGCGCATCCTGCGCATCGTCCTCGATCGCATCCCCCAACTCGCGACATAACGATGGGGGCAGACGCCCCGAAACGAACCCGTCGACCGCAACCTGCAAACCCCCGCCTGCCATCACGACGGAGCAATCCCGGCGCCTGACGAGGCGCGTGGAAAAGCACCGCAACGGCGACCACAACGTCGCTTCAGGCCGTCAAAAGCTTATCGTGTGCATCAAGGCGGCTAGAAGCGCGCCGGCAGCCTGGCGGGGGGCTTGGGGTTAGACTGCCGGCGCACGCCACTCATGAAGAGCGGCCCCTTTTTGCGGTTCCGACACCCATAGTCAACCCGGCAGCGTCTGGATGCCCGCTGTGCTCTTTTCAGAGCGGCTCGCGATGCCGGCCATGTCGGCCGATCCTGCTTAGGATGGGGGGCCACTCTCGGGCCGAGTTGATGCTCCAGCCAGTATCACCTTGCCGACCAGCATGGGTTCGCCGTTAGCAATCCATCCTCGCGAGCCAATGCTATCGTGCACGTGTCGCAGCACTCCGGGCGGCTATATCGCCTAAGACAGCATGACGAAGCGTTCCAACTTCCTGTTCGGCGAGCCCGCGTGCAGTTCCTGACTCGGACAGTGGACGAGAATTCTCTTGGCGGTACTGCGCCAGAAGGCATTCGCGTACAACGGAATCAAGCAACGACTATCAGCCGCAAACGTCACATCACAAGAGCGGTCTTCCACCCATTGCAGATTATCCGACTGATCAGGCGGCGTCCGATATGTCCGACTCTGCCTCAAGAATTCCCACAGGTATGGACAGCGATCTCGCTATCCGATTCCGATAGCCCTTATTGTACTTTAGACCCCGCTCGATGTTTTGGATTTCCTGAGCGGCAAGCCCGCACGCGACCGCGAGGTCCTCGATTGAATACCCAAGGTGCTCACGATAAGCGCGGATGATGTGGGTCCCCTGCGACATAGCCGTCAAGACTGGCTCGGGAATGCGCGAATCCTTCATAAACATCTCCAAGAAGATGGGAGCGCCTGACAAATCGGGAGATTTCCTCCCCGACCCTGGCGCACACCCAGCAAATCAAAAAAATGGACGTCCATTCGGCCGGACCGGCCTCATCCATGGAATGGGCCACTTGAAATTGGCAGCCGGGTCGGAATATGGCGGCTCACCTGCTTTTGATCAAGTTCTAAGAACCTGCCCGCCATGAGATGGCCTGATCGGCTGTAGCGCATTCGACCTGCGATCCTACACGACTCATTCTCCCCGATGGCTTTCTTGAACAGCAACTCGAACTCTCACTGACGCCTCCAGTGGCTATTCGCGGCACCGTCCACCCAGCCTCGCGGACGCTGATACCTTCGACCAATTTCCACCGCCGATGCAGCGAAAATGGACAAGCATCGCCACCTATAAAGGTTCACAATCACTCGACCGTGACCGATTTTGCGAGATTGCGCGGCTGGTCTACGTCTGTGCCCATGAAGAGCGCCGTGTGGTAGGCAAGAAGCTGTATCGGCAGCGAGAAGATCATCGGCGCGATAATCTCGTCGACAGCCGGCAACACGAGCGTGTGCATGGTGTTGAGTTTCGATGCGGCTGCCCCTTTTTCATCGGTGATGAGGATAATCCGCCCTCCACGGGCAGCCACTTCCTGCATGTTGGAGACGGTCTTGTCGAAAAAGCGATCATGGGGCGCGATGACGATCACTGGCATGTTGTCGTCGATCAATGCGATCGGACCGTGCTTCAATTCACCCGCCGCATAGCCCTCGGCATGGATGTAGGAAATCTCCTTGAGCTTCAGCGCACCTTCCATGGCTAGCGGGAAACTGGTGCCACGGCCGAGATACAGGACGTCACGACACTTTGACAGTTCGCGCGACAGGAACTCGATCTCCGGCTGGATGCTGTTGAGTACCTGGCCCATGACGCGCGGCACTTCGGCGAGGCTCCTGACGAGCGCCTGCAGCTCGTCTTCGGTTACGGTCCCGCGGGCTCTGGCGGCGCCGATGGCGAGTGCGGCTAGAACCGCAAGCTGGCAGGTAAACGCCTTGGTGGAGGCGACGCCAATCTCCGGTCCGGCAAGGATCGGGAAGACCGCATCGGCCTCCCGAGCGATGGTCGATTCGCAGGCATTGACGATAGCGCCAATTTTCAGCCCACGCTCCTTGCAGTACCTCAACGATGCGAGCGTATCGGCGGTTTCGCCGGACTGCGAAATGAAAAGAGCCGCCGAGTGCGGCGACAACGGGATCTCGCGGTAACGGAATTCGGACGCAACGTCGATTTCAACCGTCAGGCGCGCATAGCGCTCGAACCAGTATTTTCCGATCAGTCCGGCGAGATAGGCGGTCCCGCAGGCCGAGATCGCCAAGCTCGGGATCCTGGCGAAATCGATGCCAGAAACCATGTCGGCGCGATTCTCTATGATGTTGCTATAGTGACGGAGAGCATGGGCGAGGACTTCGGGCTGCTCGTAGATTTCCTTCTCCATGAAGTGGCGATGGTTGCCCTTGTTGGCCAGATCGGCCGCGGCCGTGGAGGTATGGCGCGGACGCTCGACGGGATGGCCGTCGAAATCGAAGATATGGGCGCCCGAATTGCCGACAATGGCCCAGTCGCCCTCGATGAGATAGGTAATTTCATTGGTGAAGGGAGCAAGCGCGATCGCGTCGGAGCCCAGGAACATCTCGCCGTCGCCGTGACCGATCGCCAGCGGTGGTCCGTTGCGCGCCGCCATGATGGTCGACGGATCATCTTCGAAGAGGACGGCAAGCGCATAGGCGCCCCTGACGCGTTTCAGCATGGCACGCATCGCCTCTTGCCGCCTCATGCCCTCCCGGCGGTGTCTTGCCAAGAGATGCGCGATGACCTCGGTGTCGGTGTCGGTCTGGAACTCGGCGCCAGCCGCCGCCAATTCGTCCTTCAGCTCGGTGAAATTCTCGATGATCCCGTTATGGACGACGGCGACACCGTCGGTAAAGTGCGGGTGCGCATTGCGTTCCGTCGAGGCCCCATGGGTTGCCCAACGCGTGTGGCCGATGCCGATGTTGCCGCTCAGCGGCTCTTCCTTCAGTCTCCTCTCGAGATTGACGAGCTTGCCCTCGGCGCGCCGGCGGTGCAAGGCACCTTCGGTGATCGTCGCAACGCCGGCGGAATCATAGCCGCGATATTCCAAACGCTTCAATGCGTCGACCAACCGATCCGACACCGGCTGTTGCCCAACGATGCCAACAATCCCGCACATGTTCGTCTTCCCATTCTTGCCGGCAGCTTCAGCCCACGCGAGACGGATACCCATCCGGCCGCTTTCATTGGGGATCTTGTAGTAGTATTCGGTAATATTGGTACAATTGATTGTAGGGATAACTATCATCCACCCCATGGATGAGCCCCTGATCTAAACTTCTCGTTGGGCCTGACGCCCTCATGACCGAACGCAAGCCCACACCCCGCGGCACGAAGGAACAATCGGCCATGCGCGACCATCCCGGCTACGCACCTGACACGAAGCGCCGCCGCTCGTGATCACGCGGTGATCGGCATGATCACAAGCACTGTAGTTAGGCAGCATCAGCGACGCATGATCGGCATCATCATCATCGGCAGCGTCGGCGCCGTCGGCATGATTCACGTGTTCGTCACGTTGATCATAATCATCGTCGCCGCCGATCAAGTTTAATGCCTGCCGCTGTTGACGCGGCTTTCGCCGGTAGAGTTTAGCCCGCGATGGCCTGTCAATACGCTGTTGGTCGGCATGGCCGAAACCGAGAGTCAGGCGGCACAGGCCACAGAGCACGTTCAGCGACCGTTTCAGTCAGCGCCGGCTTTGTCGGGGTTCGTAACGTCATCAGGATTCTCGGGGCATGAATGCACTATCACGAAAACGTTGGTTCTCAGTGCTTCGTCCGTATTACTCAAACCCGATTCCCGCTGCGGAAGAACTAGGCGCGTGTCACGTCTTGTACAAGGCACAATAGCAGTGAGAAATGGAGATTGATGCCTGCGCGTTTTCGGATAAGACAATCACCGAGCTGTCACCCGAATTACATCAGGAACTGTCTATAGCCACCGCCCATCAGGTAGCGGCCACGTTGGATGGCGCGACGCACCTGATCGCGAAGATGGCTACCTGGATGAGACCAATCTTCTTCGACACGGCGTCTCCCGAACAGGGCAATGGCGATCTCCTGATGAGATGCTCCCGCAAGCGAGCCATCCAAAGCCTGGAGCACGATACGCAGACGCGCTCCGCGGGGTTCCGGCGGAAAGCAAGCAGCTGCCAGGCGGCCGCAACCACTGATGTCGTTCAGGAACTGAAGGGCAGCGACATGGAACTTCAGGTGCTGCGGCTGCACGATCGCGTCGACATATAGCCGCAACGGGCGGAGAACGGATGCACCGGAAAGGGCGATCTGCAGACTCCGGCAGTCCTCCCTCAGCAGCACGTGCTGCACGCCGGCAGGTGTCAGCAGGATGTCCTTGCAGCATGAGAGCGACGAAAGATCAAGCGGTTCAAAATCGTGGTCGAGCCCAACCAGCTCCGCGGCCGCTCGTAGAATACGGGCGCAGTCGCGCGGATCCCAAAAGACCCTTGCCGACGTAGCGTCCCACTGTGGCGCGTCCGCGAAAAAGGAGGCTCCAGTGTCTTAGGAAAGATGATCCTGTCGTCAACTCGATTATGTTCAGGTCGGCCTGGGCTCCGACAATGCAGGCGGACGGTGCCATTTTGGCGTGGTCGCGCTGGAATTGTGGATTGCGCCGAAGAAACTCCCAGGCCCAGGCAGTGCGTGGCAATCGTCTGGCGTAGTGGTAAGCTTCGTGACGACGCCAGTCCGGCCAGCATACAAGACCGACCGTCGCTTCCTTGGGCAGACCAGCATCCTTCACGGCTCAGGTGTCCACAATGCCGACGGGCCTAGAACCGGTTGCCACAGTACCGGTCCGCTCAGACGTCCCCTGCTGCGGATGCGCAAAAGGCTCGCGCGGGAAATCTCGAGAAACCCGGCCACCGCCTCCGTTTTGCCGACGGACTTGGGTTGTCCGATGCGCGACAATGGCCACGTCGCGAGGCGAAGGATCCGTTCCATGCGCGTGTCCGTCACCGCTACTATCCGGGTCAGATCCTTGGCCAAGCCGAACTCGATCATGCCCGCGAAGAGCTCGTAGGTTGCCTGGGCCAGTCCGCCCGCTGCCTTGGGCGCCGACGGAGGAAGATCGAGCGCGAAACGACTGCTCTCCCATATGTCGGAGGTCGAGGGCACGACGTCAGCACCCAGCAGCACCGGGAACGTGTCGCGCAACATTGTGGGTCCGGTGCTGGGCAAAAGACGCACGCAACCGCGAATTCGCCAGTCGGATCCCTTGAGGAGCAGATAGACAGGCTTCAGACCATCAAACGGGTCTGTTTCCATCTGGTCTTCGGTATCAACTTCCCAATCGAGCCTTTCCTTGAACACCCGAAACCTGAGCCCGTGCATCTCTTTGAGCTCGCTTGCGAACTCGTCGTAAAGGTCTGGTGTTATCAGCTGCATCATGGTTGCCTCCGTGCGGGATGTGTTCCCGCCATCGAAGGGCAAAGCCGGCAGCGATGCAGCCTGTAGAGGTTTACAGCTATCGTGGCCGACGAATCAGGATCTCGCCTGGCCGGAGGCAGCCAGTCGTGCAACGGCCTGGTTGATCGTTCGAACGCCAAGCTTTGCCTTGGCGTTTTCCAGATGAAAGGTCACGGTGCGCTTTGAGACGCCGAGAAGCTGGCTGATAACCCAAGCCGACTTGCCGCGCGCCGCCCATTTCAGGCACTCGAACTCCCGCGGGGTGAGCGTTACACCATCCACCACGCGATCGTCGGCGAGCCTGCGCCGGACATGGATATGAAAGTTGATGGCCACCAGCTGCAATGCTTTTTCGTAACGTGTCAGTGACCGCAACAGAGGCGGGCGGGACTCGTCGGAAGCAAAGGTCAGGGCAGCAAACCGGCCGCAATGATCATGCATGGATATCGTCAGGCCGCCGCGGATGCCAAACTCAGCCGCACTCTCCAGAATTTGTTGCTGCGAATTCGGCAGACAGTGCCGAGCGCGATCCACACCCCAATCGAACGTATCCCAGCCTTGCAGCCCGCGCAGGATGACCGGATCAAGACTGTGGTACCGCTGTTGCAGATAACGTGATGTCCAGGATGAAGGATAGTTTGAGATCAATTGCGGGGCGTCGCCGGAGGCCGACGGGTAAGTGAAATAGGCGAATAGCGGAAAATCGAACCCGGCTGCAGCGGATGCCATTGCCTCACGGAGATCGGCAGCATCAACACTTGCAGACAGTTGCTCGACGAAGTTCTCAAACACGCGATGCATTTGCGCTTTGCGTAACCTCCGTGATCGCTCGATGCCAGGCAGAGACCTTGTTTTAAACGATCCCGGACGGATACAGCGCGTGCCGAGAACCCCGTTAATCTGTTGAAACCCCTGATATTCTGACGTTGTCTATGAGCCGTGTGCCGCCGAGCCAGGCCGCGACAAGCAAGCGTGCAGGTCGGTCAAGGCTTGTCATGGGTCGCAGATCTGCCTCGTCGCGAAGTTCCAGGTATTCGACCTCGCGATAGCCCCCAGCCAGAATTGCTGCGCGCGCTTCGGCAAGCGTTGGCAGGACGGGCGAGCCGCGGGCAAGCCACTCAGCCGTCTCGAGCAAGACCGATGATAGCTCGGGGGCAACAGCACGCTCTGCTGGCGAGAGCCGGACATTGCGCGATGATAGTGCAAGACCGTCGGCTTCGCGGACTGTCGGACAAGGAACAATGGTGATTGGAATATCCAGGTCCCGGGCCATACGCCTGACTAGCTGAAGCTGCTGAAAGTCCTTTTCGCCAAAGAAGCCGAAGTCAGCGCTGGTCTGCAGGAAGAGCTTGGCGACGACGGTCGCCACGCCATCGAAATGTCCCGGCCGGAAGGCACCGCACAGGCCCTCGCTGACACCGGACACCGAAACGGTCGTGGCGAAGGCCGCCGGATACATCTCCTCTGCGTCCGGCGCATAAAGCAGGTGCGCGCCAAGCGGTGCCAGCTTGGCGGCATCCTCGTCCTCGGTGCTCGGATACGCGGCGAGATCGGCCTCGCTGTTGAATTGCTTCGGGTTGACGAAGAGCGTCACGATCACCCGGTCGGCCTTCTCGAGTGCCGCGCGCACCAGGCTGAGATGGCCCTCATGCAGGACGCCCATCGTTGGCACCACGGCAATCCTCACGCCCTCGCGGCGCCATGCGGCGACGATTTGGCGAAGCTGGGCAACGCTCCTGACAATCGGCACGCTCACGCTGCTTCTCCGCTCTTGGTGGCGTCCCCGTCGGCGGGCTTGGGCGCATCGGCAAACACGTGCTCGGCGGCCGGAAACTGGCGCTCCTTCACTTCCCGCGCATAGGCCGCGATCGCAGCCGCAGCGGCCTCCCCCAGTTCAGCATAGCGCTTGACGAATTTGGGCCGGAAGTCGCCGAAGAGGCCCAGCATGTCGTCGACGACGAGAATCTGGCCGTCACAGGCTGCCGAGGCACCGATGCCAATGGTCGGGGTCGCCACCTCCCCGGTGATCCGGCGGGCGAGCGCCTCGGGAACCTTCTCCAGCACGACCGCAAAGGCGCCCGCTTCGCTCACCGCAAGCGCGTCGCGCCTGATGCGCTCGGCATCCCCGCCTCTGCCCTGCACGCGGTAGCCACCGATGGTGTTGATCGCCTGCGGCGTCAAGCCGACATGGGCCATGACCGGCACGCCGCGCGCGGCGAGGAAGCGGATCGTCTCTGCCATCGTTTCGCCGCCTTCGAGCTTGACGGCCGCGCAGCCGGTCTCGGCCATGACGCGCGCGGCATTGCGGAAAGCCTGCTCGGGGCTTTCCTCGAAGGAACCGAACGGCAGGTCGACGACCATCAGCGCCTGCTCGAGGCCACGGCGCACGGCCTGGCCGTGCGTGATCATCATCTCCAGCGTCACACCGAGCGTCGAGGGCAGGCCGTGGAGAACCATGCCGACGCTGTCGCCGACCAGCACCACATCGCAATGGGGCTCGACAAGCCGGGCGACTGGCGTCGTGTAGGCGGTAAGGCAGACGAGCGGCGTCCCACCTTTGCGCGAACGAATATCCGGCGGTGTGATCGCCTTGGTGTCACCAAACGCACTCAATGGACCCTCCTTCCCCAACGTTACCAACCGCGGGTGTCGCGTTTGCCACATTTTTGTGCAAGTGCGAAGAGCTAAAAATGGCCGTGCAGCTGTGCGGTGTTGACGTGCGGACAGGCGCGCTTACACTTAAATCGATTCAGGCGCCCCCGAGCTGGCCAACCACTTTCGCGAACATGGACGATCAGGCAAAAGGACCCAGGAAAGACAGAGCCGCCGTCAGGGCGGACGAAGTCAAAGTGGACCTGATCGCCTTTGTCGTCGCCGTAAACGACAGTGAACCCTGTGTACTCACCATCGGCCAGGCGGACACCCTGCCCTCCGGACCATTTGCGCTTGAGCACCGATCGCTGCAATCCGGTTTGAGGGGGTGGGTCGAGCAGCAGACCGGCCATCCGCTGGGGTATATTGAGCAACTCTACACCTTCGCGGATCGGGATCGCATCGGCGCCGAGCGCCAGCAGCGCGTCATCTCCATCAGCTATCTCGCATTGACCCGCAAGGAACAGGCAGCTGGCTCGCCCAAGTGCGGCTGGCAGAGCTGGTATGAATATTTTCCATGGGAGGACCACCGCTCCGGCACGCCTCCGGTCGTGCTGGACGTTCTGCGACCGCGCCTGATTGAATGGGCAGACGGCGTCAGCGACGCGGCCACGCGACGTGAACGCTGGCAGCGGGCGACGATAGCCTTCGGCTTCGACGACCGCCTTTGGAACGAGGAACTCACGCTTCAACGCTATGAGTTGGTCTACGAAGCAGGCCTGGTCCAAGAGGCCGGAAGCGGACGGGACGCGACGCTGCCTCCGCTGGTGCCCAGCAAGTCTATGGTCGCCGATCATCGCCGCATCGTGGCGACCGGCATTGCGCGGCTGCGCTCCAAGATCAAATACCGGCCGGTCGTCTTTGAGCTGATGCCGCCGGTCTTCACGCTTTTGCAGCTGCAGCGAACCGTGGAGGCGCTTGCCGGCAGGCTCGTGCGTAAGCCGAACTTTCGCCGGCTGATCGAGCAGCAGGAGCTGGTCGAAGAGACCGGAGAGGCAACCGCGGAGACCGGCGGCCGGCCAGCGAAGCTTTACCGGTTCCGCCACGCCGTTCTCGACGAGAGGGTCATCGCCGGGACAAAATTGCCGCTGGCGCGGGGTTGACATCGCTTATACTCACAGCAAGTATATGCTGGTTATTTTCAACTAGAGTATAAGCTGGAGGGGTCGATGAGCGCCATGCTGCCTGCGACCGCGTTTCTCTACGAGCGCGTCCGACGAGTGATCCCGCCGATCGAATGGCCGGCTTTCGTCGAGGATATCGAGGCGATCCTTGCACTGAAGCGCGAGCGCAACGCCATCATCCTGGCGCACAACTATCAGACCCCCGAGATCTTCCATTGCGTGGCCGACATCGTCGGCGACAGCTTGGCACTGGCCCGCGCGGCTGCGACGATCGAGGCGCAAGTCATCGTACTGGCCGGCGTACATTTCATGGCCGAAACGGCCAAGCTGCTCAATCCGCAAAAGACGGTGCTCATTCCCGACCTGCGGGCAGGCTGTTCGTTGGCGGAATCGATCACGGCAGAAGACGTGCGCTTGATGCGCCAGCGTTATCCCGGCGTGCCGATCATCACTTATGTCAACACGTCGGCCGAAGTGAAAGCCGAGTCGGATATCTGCTGTACATCCGGCAACGCCAAGGCGGTCGTCCAATCCCTTGGCGTTCCCCAGGTGATCATGTTGCCGGACGAATATCTGGCCCAGAATATCGCCGCCCAGACCGATGTGCAGATCATCGCCTGGAAAGGGCATTGCGAGGTGCATGAGCGCTTTACACCGGCCGACATCCGCGAGTTGCGCGAAAGCCATCCCGGCGTGATCGTGCTCGCGCATCCCGAATGCCCGCCCGACGTCGTGGCTGAAGCAGATTTTTCCGGCTCGACCGCTGCCATGTCCGACTATGTCGAAAGGCAAAGGCCGGCACGTGTCGTGCTGATGACGGAATGTTCGATGAGCGACAACGTCGCGTTAGCGCACCCAGAGGTCGAGTTCATCCGGCCCTGCAATTTGTGCCCGCACATGAAGCGGATCACGCTTGCCAACATCCGCATGGCGCTCGAGCAGAACCACCATATCGTAACCATCGAACCCGGGATCGCCGGGCGCGCGCGGCTTGCGGTCGAACGGATGCTGGCAATTTGAGCGCCGATGTCCGCAGCTTCTTCGGGCGGCCCATCATCATCGGCGGCGGCATCGCCGGACTGATGACGGCGCTTCAACTGGCGCCGGAGCCGGTGCTGCTTCTGTCCAGGACGCTGCTGGGAGCTGACAATTCGAGCACGTGGGCACAGGGTGGTCTGGCTGCAACTTTCGGCGAAGACGACGATCCGGAACTGCACCTGGCCGATACGCTTGCCGCCGGGGATGGTCTCTGCGACAGAGACGTGGCGAGCCGCATCCTCCAAGCCGCGCCCAAGGCGATAGAGGGGCTTGCGGGCTTTGGGGTTCCCTTCGACCGTACGTCGAAAGGATCACTGTGCCTCGGATTGGAGGCCGCACACAGCCGACGTCGCATCGTTCATGCGCATGGTGACGGCACCGGGCGTGAGATCATGCGTGCCCTGATCGCGGCTGTGCGTTCCACTCCGTCGATTGTTGTCGTGGAGGGCGTGGAAGCGCGCCG
Source organism: Mesorhizobium sp. M1217 (assembly GCF_040318275.1). Lineage (NCBI taxonomy): Bacteria > Pseudomonadati > Pseudomonadota > Alphaproteobacteria > Hyphomicrobiales > Phyllobacteriaceae > Mesorhizobium > Mesorhizobium sp. M1217. The sequence continues at coordinate 15,356 of NZ_JAMYMA010000036.1, forward strand.
GCTGGCGGTGCGAGAGAATGCGATCCGAGGCGTCTGGGCGAGCGGTTCGATAGGACCTGTCTTCTTCGGCTCACGGCGGGTCGTCCTCGCCACCGGTGGGATCGGGGGACTGTTTCTCGACACCACCAATCCTTGGGGCAGTTGCGGACAGGGCCTGGCGCTTGCGGCCCGCGCTGGAGCTGTCCTTGCCGACCTCGAGTTCATCCAGTTCCACCCGACCGCGCTTGACGGCCCGGAACGCCCTATGGTGCTGGTCAGCGAGGCCGTCCGCGGCGAAGGTGCTGCCCTGATCGACGAAACCGGCCAGGCTTTTCTCCAGAGCGTGCCAGGGGCGGAACTTGCGCCTCGTGATGTCTTGGCGCGCGCCGTCTGGGACCATCTTGCCAACGGCCACCGTGTTTTTCTAGACGCGCGGCAACGGCCTGGCCCGGAATTTGCTCGACACTTCCCGACAATCGCATCAGCCTGTCGTGGAGCCGGCATCAATCCCGCGCGCGATCTCATCCCCATTCGTCCGGCCCAACACTACCACATGGGTGGCGTTGCCGTGGACGGCTCCGGTAGGACCTCCGTCAAGGGGCTGTGGGCCTGCGGCGAAGTCGCTTCGACAGGACTGCATGGCGCCAACAGGCTCGCCAGCAATTCCTTGACCGAGGCCGTCGTGTGCGCGCGCTGGGTCGCTGAAAGTGTCGCCGGAACGCCTGCTCGCAGAACAAAGCCTGCGTTTGCGGACGTTTACCCATCGCCCGCGCCGACACCCGTGCGTGTTTTCCTGTCGCGCGCACTCGGCATCGTCCGGGATGGTGAAGGTTTGAAAGCAGCCGCATATGCCTTGTTGCCGCTCGCCGAAAGCAAGGACGCGGCCTCGGATCCGGCGGCTGTCGGGCTAATGATCGCGGTTGCCGCCCTGTTGCGCGAAGAAAGCCGCGGCGCTCATTACCGGACAGACTTTCCTCATCATGCGACTGTCGCCCGACGGTCCGAAATCACCCTCGAAGCCGCCTTGGCCGCTGCGCGGGAACTCGGACACTCGCCAAGCCTCGAAGGGGCAAAGTGATGACGTTCTCACCGCTTCCCACGATCATGCTTGAGCCGCTTGTAAGGGCAGCTCTTCTTGAAGACCTTGGCAGAGCCGGCGACTTGACCACGGAGGCCATCGTCCCGAAGGAACACCAAGCGGGAACCGTGCTGGCGGCGCGCCAGTCCGGAGTTGTCGCCGGCCTCGATCTGGCGATGCTCGCTTTCCGCTTGATTGATCCTGATGTCGAAATCTCGGTGGAGCGGGCAGACGGCTCCAATGTCATGGATGGAGAGGTCATTGCATCAGTGGTTGGCCCTGCCCGGGGCATTCTCACAGCCGAACGGACGGCACTCAATTTTTTGTGTCATCTGAGCGGCATCGCTACAGCAACGGCATCGATCGTCGCTGCGGTTCGTGGATATGGCGCGAAGATCGTCTGCACGCGCAAGACTACGCCCGGATTGAGGGCAGTCGAAAAGTATGCGGTGCGCGCGGGTGGCGGATCCAATCACCGTTTCGGCCTCGACGACGCAATTCTGATCAAGGACAACCACATCGCCATCGCAGGCGGCGTTCGCCCGGCGCTCGAGCGAGCACGAAGACGGGCCGGTCATCTCGTCAAGATCGAAGTCGAGGTCGATACGCTGGCCCAGTTGGAGGAGGTACTTGGCTTCGCTCCCGATGCGGTTCTGCTCGACAACATGTCCCTCGCCGATCTTCGCCGGGCCGTCGCAATCGTTGGCGGCCGTGCTATCACCGAGGCTTCTGGCGGGATCGCATCCGATACAGCGCGAGCGATTGCCGCGACCGGCGTCGATCTGATTTCGGTCGGCCGACTGACCCACAGCGCGCCGATCCTGGATATCGGCCTCGATTATTGGGGCTCATGATTGTCTGAGGAACGAACAGGATCGAATCAACTGTCCTTTCCGATCGTCGTCAATCAGACAGCAAAGCAAGGCAGAACCGGAGGAACAGCATGGACATGCAAACAGCCAGTCCAACGCAGACATCGCCACAGGCTCAATCCCCTGACCCTGGAGCGTGGACCCTGGAGAAGGCTCAGGCACTTCACGATGCCCCCTTCAACAATCTCCTCTTCCTCGCGCAAACCGTGCACCGCCAGAATTTCGATCCCAACAAGGTCCAGCTCAGCCGGCTGCTCAGCATCAAGACGGGCGGATGCCCGGAGGATTGCGGCTATTGCAGCCAGTCAGCGCATCACGAGACCGGCCTGAAGGCGTCGAAGCTGATGGAGGTCGGGCGCGTCGTCGCCGAGGCGACCAAGGCGCGTGACGCCGGCGCAACCCGCTATTGCATGGGCACGGCCTGGCGAAACCCCAAGGCGCGCGACATGGATGCGGTGGTGGCGATGGTCGAAGGCGTCAAGGCGCTGGGCATGGAGACCTGCATGACGCTCGGCATGCTCGATCTTGAGCAAGCCGCTCGACTGAAGCAGGCTGGTCTCGACTTTTACAACCACAACATCGATACGTCGGAACGCTACTATAGCGAGATCATCAGCACGCGGAGCTTTGCCGAGCGGCTCGAGACGCTCGAGCACGTTCGCCAATCCGGCATCAAGGTCTGCTGCGGCGGCATTGTCGGCATGGGCGAGGAGCCGGTGGACCGGATCGGCATGCTGGTGACGCTGGCCAACCTGCCGGAACATCCGCAAAGCGTTCCGATCAATATGCTGATCCCGATCCCCGGCACCCCGCTTGCCGACGCCAAGCCCATCGAGCCGATCGAATTCGTGCGCGTGATCGCGCTGGCGCGCATCATGATGCCGAAATCGCATATCCGTCTTTCCGCCGGCCGTACGGCCATGACCGACGAGATGCAGGCGCTGTGCTTTTTTGCCGGCGCCAACTCGATCTTCGTCGGCGACACGCTGCTGACGGCGGATAATCCCGGTGAGGACAAGGATACCCTGCTGTTCCGGCGCCTTGGCATCGAGCCGATGGAACTCGAGGCGCAATGAACGGGGCACCGCTTGCCCGCTATGAGGCGACCTTGCAGGGACTGGCGCGCAAGGACCGGCTGCGGACGCTGAAGCCGCGCGCCGGGCGCGACTTCTCGTCGAACGACTATCTCGGGCTTGCCGCCTCCAAAAGACTTGGCGAAGCGGTTGCGGCGGCGATTGCGCGTGGCACGCCGGTTGGCGCCACCGGGTCGCGGCTGTTGCGCGGCAATGCGCCGGAACACGAGCAGCTCGAGGCAGACGCGGCGGCATTCTTTCGAGCCGACCGCGCGCTGTTCTTCGGCAGCGGCTACATCGCCAACTTCGCTCTGCTGACTGCGCTGCCGCAGAAGGGCGACCTTTTGGTCCTCGATGAGCTCGCCCATGCCAGCATGCATGAGGGTGCGCAGGCCGGGCGCGCACAGTTCGTGCTGGCCGCGCACAACGACGCCAACGCTGTCGAGGACGCGATCAAGCGTTGGCGCGCCGAAGGCGGCATGGGATGCGTCTGGATTGCGGTGGAAAGCCTATACAGCATGGATGGCGACTGCGCGCCTTTGGAGAGCCTGGCCGCGCTTGCCGATCGGCACAACGCATTCATCGTCATTGACGAGGCGCACGCGACCGGCGTCTGGGGACCGGACGGCCGGGGGCTGGCCGCCGCTTTCGAGGGCCGCGACAACATCGTCGCGCTCCACACCTGCGGCAAGGCGCTCGGCGCATCTGGTGGGCTCGTGACCGGGCCGAGGACACTGTGCCAGTATCTGATCAACCGTTGCCGGCCATTCATCTACGCCACCGCGCCATCGCCGCTGATGGCGGTCGCGGCGCGCGAAGCGCTCGCAATGCTCGCCGACGAGCCTATGCGGCGTTTTCAGCTGCATGAACGCGTCGCCCTCGCAGGCCGCCAATTGGTCGATCGCTGCGGCGTGATACCAAGTGGCTCTCAGATCCAGCCCTTGGTGATCGGCGATGTCAGGCGCACCATGGCAGTGGCGGCGCGCCTGCAGGCCCGCGGCTTCGACATACGCGGCATTCGTCCGCCGACCGTGCCCGAGGGCACGTCGCGGCTGCGCATCTCACTGACGCTCAATATCGGCGAAGCCGACATTTCCGCCATGGTCGAGGCACTCGTCGAGGTGTTGGCCTCGACACGACCGGAGGCGACATGACCAAGCGCATCGTCATCACCGGAACAGACACCGGAATTGGCAAGACGGTGTTTTCGGCCGGGCTTGCCGGCCTGCTTGACGGTTTCTACTGGAAGCCGGTGCAATCGGGCCTCGACGGCGAGACCGACAGCGAGGCGGTTGCACGGCTTGCCGGGCTGCCGTCGGGGCGCGTGCTGCCGGAAGCCTACTGCTTGAAGAGCCCGCTTTCGCCGCATCGTTCGGCCGAAATCGACGACGTTTCGATCGAGGCTGCCGATCTTTCGTTTCCGGTCCTGCCGACACCGCTCGTCATCGAAGGCGCCGGCGGGCTGATGGTGCCGCTGAACCGCCGGACAAGGTTCATCGACATATTCGAGCAATGGCAGTTGCCGGTCATTCTGTGCGCCCGCACCGCGCTCGGAACAATCAATCACACCCTGCTGTCGATCGAGGCCCTGCGGGCGCGCGCTATCCCGCTGGCTGGCATCGCCTTCATCGGCGATGAGATGACCGATACGCAACGGACGATCGTGGAATTCGGCGACGTGCCGCAACTCGGCAGGCTGCCGCACCTCGATCCGCTGACGGACAAAACGCTGAGACAAGCGATGATTGCCGGCTTCGACCTCGCTTTGATTGCCGGAGGCGGATGATGCCGCAATCCCGTGTGTGGCATCCCTTCACCCAGCACGCGCTCGAGCCGGCGATCCCTGAAATCGTCCTGACTGAAGGCGCGTATCTCCACAAAGCCAATGGCGCGCGCATTCTGGACGCCATTTCCTCCTGGTGGGTCGTCACCCATGGCCACCGCCATCCCCGCATTATAAAGGCGATCGAGACGACCGCCTCGAGCCTCGACCAGATCATCTTCGCAGGTTTCACGCACGAGCCTGCCGAATGCTTGGCCAAGGCGCTTGTCGGGCTCGCTCCCGCCGGACTCGACTGGGTGTTCTATTCCGACAGCGGCTCGACCAGCGTCGAAGTCGCGCTGAAGATGGCGCTCGGCTATTTCCGCAACATCGGCGCGCCGCGCTCGCGCATCGTCGTCATGGAGCACAGCTATCATGGCGACACGATCGGCACGATGAGCGTCGGTGCCCGTGGCGTGTTCAACGCCGCCTACGAACCCTTGCTGTTCGAGGTCGACACCATTCCCTTCCCGGCCGCCGGCCGCGAGCAGGAAACGCTGGACAGATTCGAGGCCGTCAGCCGCGACCGGCGCGCCGCCGCGCTGATCGTCGAACCGCTCGTGCTTGGCGCCGGCGGCATGCTGACGTATCCGGCCTCGGTTCTGACCGGATTGAAGAAGATTGCCGAAGCCTCCGGCACGCTGCTGATCGCCGACGAGGTGATGACCGGCTGGGGCCGCACCGGGAGCATGTTCGCCTGCGAGCAGGCGAACATCTCTCCGGACATGCTGTGCACCTCGAAGGGCCTGACCGGTGGCGCAATCCCGCTGGCCGCCACGCTTGCCACCGATGCCATCTTCCATGCTCATTGTTCGGCGGATCGCAAGAAGACGTTTTTCCACTCGAGTTCCTACACGGCCAATCCGATTGCCTGCGCGGCAGCACTCGCCAATGTCGAGATCTGGCGTGACGAGCCGGTGGCCGAGCGGATCGCCACCCTGAGCGCGAGGCAGGCCGCCGGGTTTCGACGCTTTCGCGACAATGCCAACTTCACCGACAGCCGCGCGATCGGCACGATCCTGGCTCTCGACCTGCGCGCCGGCTCTGCCGGCTATCTGGCCGAGATCGGACCTAAGCTGCGGGCCTTTTTCCTCGAGCTCGGCCTGCTTGTGCGCCCGCTCGGCAATGTCCTTTATCTCATGCCGCCCTATTGCGTCACCGGCGACGAGCTCGATCGGCTCCATGACGCGATCGAGGAGGCCGGCGAACGCTTCGGTTCGAGCCCATGAGCAGGTTGTCGCGCCTTCTCGGGTTTGGCCATCATGCGCCTGGCCGAAAGGTGACGAATGCCGAAATCGAGAACAATCTCGGCCTCGAACCGGGCTGGATCGAGCGGCGTACTGGAATCCGGTCGCGCTTCTGGGCAACGGACGAAGACACGCTGTCTGGTCTTGCTGCGCAGGCCGGCGCCATGGCGCTGGCCAGCGCCGGCATTGCGCGCAACGACATCGGTCTGCTGCTGCTTGCCACCTCGACGCCCGATCACCTCCTGCCGCCCAGCGCGCCCCTGGTCGCACATCGGCTGGGGCTGGGCCGCGCCGGCGCTGTCGATCTGACCGGCGCCTGCGCCGGCTTCATCTATGCGCTGATGTTTGCGGACGGGTTTACCCGCCTGCACGGCAAAGCGAGCCTTGTTATCGCCGCCAATATCCTCAGCCGCCGCATCAATCCCTCTGAGCGCGCCAGCGCCGTGCTGTTTGCCGATGCCGCCGGCGCCGTCGTGATCGGTCCGTGCGAGGATACTGATCGGGGGATTCTCGGTGCCTCCGTGGATTCGGACGGCTCGCGATACGGCCTGATCCAGATTCCCGCAGGAGGAAGCAACATCCCGTTCCACGGTGACCTCGACCTCGCGCAAACCCGAATGACGATGACCGACGGCCGCGAAGTGTTCGCAAAGGCCGTCGAGATGATGACCGATTGCTCGATAAGCGCGCTAGCCGCTGCCGGAGTGCGACCACAGGATGTCGACCGGTTCGTGCCGCATCAGGCCAATGCTCGCATTTTCGATGCGGTCGGGCGAAACCTCGGCGTTGCCGATCACCTGATCGTCAAAACGATCGCCGAATATGGCAACTCTTCCGCCGCGACGATCCCGCTCTCACTGTCGCTCGCCAATCAAGCGGAGCCGTTTCGGCCGGGCGAGAAAATACTCCTGGCGGCGGCAGGTGCGGGACTCAGCGGCGGCGCGCTCGTCGTCGGGATTTAGCCCAGCGAAGCTGCTCACTGGCTCTGTGAGATGAATAGGACAACGGGACCAATGCGAAAAATAGCGCCGGCAAGCTGCACGGCATCCACGTCACCGAAGCAAACCTCAACTACCACGGTTCGACGCTCGACCCTGACCACTGCGAAGAAGCCGGGATCCTTGCCAATGGATTCGTGGAGACATGGAGCAAGACTTCCGGCGCGTGCATCTCGACCTATGTCTTCCTCGGCGAGCGCGGCTCTCGATGCTGCATCCTCAACGGCGCGGCCGCCCGGAACCTGCCAGCCCACTCCATCCATCTGGACGAAGCGCACATTCCTGTCTGAAGCCGCGGATCGTTACGTTCGTCATCAACAATGTCGTCGGCTTCTCGCCGATGGCAATGCGCTGACGCGGACGGCGTTGACGATTACATCGGCAGGGGCGCTTCAGCAGAACTTTCGCGGGTTGATGGAGCAGCAGGAACTGGTGGAGGAGACCGGCGAAAGTGCTTTTGATACCGGCGGTCGGCCGGCGAAGCTTTATCGCTTCCGCCACCATGTCCTCGACGAAACGGCGGTCGCCCGGACAAAATTGCCGCTGGCGCGGGCTTGACATCCTTTATACTCAACGTAGAAATATACCCTTATAATCAATTCGATTATAACGAGAAATTCATTCGCACGGTCCGAACCCGCGGTCTCGCTCGGGAAGCCCGTATGAGTGGATCGAAGTGATCTTGGAAATGAAACGCCCGAGGACGGGCTTTCAACCTTTGTCGTGAAGGAGGTGCCGCGCGCCTGGGCCAATGCCTTGCGGCAACGGTGAAGGATGTATACCGCCAGTAAACGCGTGCGTCAAAGTCGCTGTCGAATTACAGTTCGTCCAAATGTGCGATACGTTCGATTTGTGCAAGTAACACTTGGAAAAGTGTTGCATAAAAGAAACGTCTAATTACATAAAGTAGGCAAGCTAAACTTTAAACTTGCACAAATGAGCGTAGGCGCCCTGTTCCAGGGCGCCTTTTTTAAGGATTATCATTAGACTCTCTCCCGGGGGAACTGTGGGTGAAGAAACAACGCATCGTCCTGCTGGCCGCTGTTTTGGCGTCTGCCTTTGGCTTTTTTTTGCTGATCCTGATCTTGCAGATGGTCAGTTTTTTGGTTGACTAGGCACGCGCAAGCGGGATGGATCGCGCAGAGACACGCGGAAGTTTTTTTCGCCTGCGAAACCCCGACGACCTGATGGGGAGTCGCGCCAGCAGGGTGGGCGCCACGTCCAGTGCCACCGACCATGCGAGATGCCGATTGTTGGCGCGTCTGTCAGTTCGCGCGGCCATATTCATTCTGGTGCCGATCTGTTGCCTTTTCTGCTTTTCCCATGCGTTTTAGGCCGAGCCATTTGTGAAGCGGGCGGTCGATGGATCTGCGCCTGGCGATTGCCTGCCGTTGCCTGGTTGATCTGGGCGGCATAATCCGAGAGCGAACGCTGCAACCGCGGTTCGAATTGCGCGAAGTTGAACCGGACTTCATCCGCCGTCAGGAACTTCTGGGTTGCGCCGGGAAAGCCGGCGACCATCACAAGGTCGCCTTCCTTGACGCCTTTACAGGCTATGGGTAGCCAACTCTTCGGCCGGTAAGGCACATTGTCGCGCGCATATGGCCGGGAGGAACCATCAGGAGCGACATAGGCGCGATAAGAGCCGAAGTCGCCTGTGTGGCGCGGCCACATCCAATTGTCCGTTTCGCCGCCGACGTTACCGATGCCGAGCGCGGGCGCATAGACAAGGCGCACGCCCTCGATTTCGAGCTTCTGCTGGAGATAGTAGGAGGCGCCGCTATAATAGGCCCCTACGTCGCAGCGGCGATTGGGCTGTCCTTCACATGCGGCGATCAGGGCCTTGCGGTTCGTGGCGAGCCGCTCATAGCGGGCAAACCCATTCAGCTTGTCCGAGACGCCCTTGAGCATTTCGCCGGTCACATCCCGCATGTCCTCGATCACATCGATTCGGCTGCCTGGCGCCGCGGGCAATTCTTCACCCAGGGCTCTTCGTCAGAAAGCCGTCTGTGAGATAGTCCTGGCCCTCCTTGCTGTAGTATCGGATGGCTTCGAACACGCAGTGATGATTGGTTGCGACCAGCCCTTGTGGACTGACGAACGAGGCGGAGCATCCGCCCAGTGATACGATCGCGTTGAGCGGGTCAGCGTCCAGACGGCCCAGCTGGGCGGGATCGATCTGGAGCCCATCCGCGCGCATGGCCGCGCCCACTTCCGCAGTCTGGCCCGGCATCCACATACCTTCGTCCGCCGACGTAGCCGTGACCGTCCAGAGCAAGGCGATAGCAGTTGCTTTGGCCAAACATTTCAAATTCGAGTTCGTGCTGACTGTCGCTCTCATCTTGCCTCCTGTTCTCCGCAGATTGGATTGGTGACTATCGGGATGGCCGGAGTCCTGGCGCCCGCGCGGCGACCACACCGTAAAGACCGAATGGACGGTTAACGCAGGAATCCTGATGGCGCTCACCTCTCATTATATCGGTCGCGCGCAACGTTTGCGGATCATTCGCTGCACCAATCGTGCCAAATGAATAAAGCCTTCAGTTGCAAATGGTGAGCCGCCCCATCCATGTCCGATCTCCGACGTCGTTCACGTAAAAGGCTCGGTGCTTCCACGCTCGTTTGCTCTTCGCCCGTCCCTCTTCCGTCTTGACTAGCAGGAGCCTACGGCCTATCTCACTGCCGCGTTAGCACTCGCTTCTGGTGAGTGCTAAACACGCTCCGGCAACGGAGAACCGTTCAACATCCGCACCAGGGAAATCCAAAAATGGCAAAGTCGAATTTCCGGCCGCTGCATGACCGCGTGGTCGTTCGCCGCGTCGAGTCCGAAGCGAAGACCGCCGGCGGGATCATCATCCCCGATACGGCGAAGGAAAAGCCGCAGGAAGGCGAGATCATCGCCGTCGGTTCCGGCGCCCGTGACGAGGTCGGCAAGCTCGTCCCGCTGGACGTCAAGGCCGGCGACCGCATCCTGTTCGGCAAGTGGTCGGGCACCGAAGTCAAGCTCAACGGCGAAGACCTTCTGATCATGAAGGAAGCGGACATCATGGGCGTCATCGGCTGACACGCCGCCGCCTTTCATCCGCACCATCCAATCTGAATTTCGGGCGAAATGCCCAGGAGTAAAAAATGGCTGCCAAAGACGTAAAATTCTCCCGCGACGCTCGTGAGCGCATGCTGCGCGGCGTCAACATCCTCGCCGACGCGGTGAAGGTCACGCTCGGCCCCAAGGGCCGCAACGTCGTCATCGACAAGTCGTTCGGCGCACCGCGCATCACCAAGGACGGCGTCACCGTCGCCAAGGAAATCGAGCTTGAGGACAAGTTCGAAAACATGGGCGCGCAGATGGTCCGCGAAGTTGCTTCGAAGACCAACGACATCGCCGGCGACGGCACCACCACCGCGACCGTTCTGGCACAGTCGATCGTCCAGGAAGGCCACAAGTCGGTTGCCGCCGGCATGAACCCGATGGACCTCAAGCGCGGCATCGACCTCGCCGTCGCCGACGTCGTCGCGACGCTGATCAAGAACGCCAAGAAGATCAAGACCTCGGAAGAGGTTGCCCAGGTCGGCACCATCGCCGGCAATGGCGACGTGTCGGTCGGCTCGATGATCGCGGAAGCGATGCAGAAGGTCGGCAATGAGGGCGTCATCACCGTCGAGGAAGCAAAGACCGCCGAGACCGAGCTTGAAGTCGTTGAAGGCATGCAGTTCGACCGCGGCTATCTCTCGCCCTACTTCGTCACCAACGCCGAGAAGATGGTTGCGGATCTGGAAGACGCCTACATTCTTCTCCACGAGAAGAAGCTCTCCAACCTGCAGGCCATGCTGCCGATCCTCGAGGCCGTCGTGCAGACCTCGAAGCCGCTGGTCATCATCTCGGAAGACGTCGAAGGCGAGGCCCTGGCCACGCTGGTCGTCAACAAGCTGCGTGGCGGCCTGAAGATCG
>NZ_JAMYMA010000037.1:0-24419 GCF_040318275.1 Mesorhizobium sp. M1217
GAGCTGATCGTGCCGATCGCCATGGAAGAGAAGCTGCGCTTCGCCATCCGTGAAGGCGGCCGCACCGTCGGTGCCGGCATCGTCGTCACCATCAAAGAGTAATCAACGCCGGCGTTGCCGGTCGAGATCGAATGCGAAAGGGCGGTCTTCGGGCCGCCTTTTTGATTCGAATAGATTAACCGCCTTGCTTCAAATCCTGTTGCAAGCGCCTCTGCCGTAACTAGTATAGGTTGCATCGAGGGGGCTGCCCGAATGGTTCCATGGCGCCGTTTGCATAGTCAGGCATTGTGGTCGTTAGGGCTGATCTGCCTGGTGTCGTTGCTCGCCTTGGGCCACGCTGCCTTCGCAGCCGATGCCAAGAAATCCACGCCGGAAAAATCCACGCCGGATCTCGGCCCGACGATGCCGTTCGTTGTCGTCCGCAGCAGCGCGCCGGGCTGCGAGCCGACCTGTCCGGAATGGATATCGGCGGAAGGCTCGATAGAAGCCGGCACGCCGGCCCTGTTCAAACGCACGCTGAAGGCGCTTGGCGGCCGAAAGCTGCCGATCGTCGTCGATTCCCCCGGCGGCAATGTCGAAGCGGCGCTGACACTTGGTCGCCTGATCCGCAAGAACAAGCTCGATATCGCCGTCGGCAAAACCCGGTTCGTCGGCTGTCTGCCAGATGTGAAAAACTGCAAGGAAAAGGACGGCAAGGGCGCCCGTTATTTCGGCAATGCCTATGCCGACGGCGCCATCTGCAATTCCGCCTGTCCGTTGATGTTTTCCGGTGGCATCCGGCGCGTGGTCGGGGAATGGGCCTTTCTCGGCGTCCATCAGATCACCACGACCTATATCCGGACGAAATTGCTGTACCGCACCACCTACCGCGTGGTGAAGGGTAAGAAGAAGATCCTCAGCACCAAGGTCGTCAGCCGGAAGAACGCCGGCAGCTACAAGACCTACGAGATGAACAAGCCGCTGGAGCGGAAGCTGGCGGCCTATCTGAAGGAGATGGGCGTCGGCCTGGGCGTGCTCGAGACCATGAAAGGCACGCCGGCCAGCAGCATCCAGCAACTGGTTCCCTACGACATGCTGCAAATGAATCTCGTCACCAGCTTGGATGCCGTCGACCTGCTGACCGCGCCAACCCTATGCAAATCCGATCCGTTGCCGGCGAGTTGTAGGGAGCTGCCGGCGCCGGCGAATGTCGCGAAGCCGGCCGGCGAAGTGGTGGCGAACGCCGAGCCTGCACCCGCAGGGCACGAAACCACGCGGCCGAAGGAGGCCGCAGACATGCGCTTCGTCCTGGTCCGCGGCAGCAATCCGCTTTGCAATCCCAACTGCCCGGAATGGATCTCGGCCGAAGGCACAATTACCGCCGACACGCCCGAAAAACTGCGCCAACTGCTGGACGGCGTCGGCGACCGGCGTCTGCCCATCGTCATCAACTCGCCGGGTGGTGATGTGCTCGGTGCTTTGGCGGCCGGAAGGCTGATCCGCGAACGCAAGCTCGACGTCACCGTGGCGCGGACAGATTTCATTGGCTGCGAACCGCGGCAGGCCGACTGCACGGCCGAAGACGGCGTCTATAACGGACTGACGGTCGATGCCGGCGGCGCGTGCGGCTCGGCCTGTCCGATCATGCTCGCCGGCGGTGTCAAACGCCTCGTCGGCCCGCGTGCACAGTTGAGCGTGCATTCGGTAGGGCAGGAGCAAAAGGTCAAGGCCTATCTCGAGGACATGGCCATCGGCCCCGGTCTGTTTACCGCAATTCAGCTGAATTCAGTCGAACGGCAGCTCGAACTCGACAGGATGCTGAAATACGGGCTGACACCGGGCATCAATCGGCAGACGAATTGACAGGCCCCGGCATCTGCAGATCGGAGCCACAGCCCGAGAACTGCCGCGAAGCCTCGGGCGCCAAGGCTCAGGCCAGCACGCCGGTCAAATCGTAAGGCGGGCTTGATAGCTGCGAGCTGATCGTGCCGATCGCCATGGAAGAGAAGCTGCGCTTCGCCATCCGTGAAGGCGGCCGCACCGTCGGTGCTGGCGTCGTCGTCACCATTATAGAGTGATCGGCGCCGGCATTGCCGGTCGATGCGAAAGGGCGGTCTTCGGGCCGCCTTTTTCGCTTACTGACTCGAGGCAGAACAATCTTGCGCGGGTGTTTCAAAGCTATTGCAACCACCATTGCCGCAACTATTATAGGTTGCATCAAGGGGGCTTTTGCCAAGCGTGGTTTCGGGACGCCGTTTAGATAGCGTGGCAAGGTGGTGGCGCGGGCTGCTGGTTATTGCCATGGCGATGGCTGCCTTCGCCGCAAAGGCCGAGGATGTCTTCCCGAAATGGTCCGATCCGACGACTTGGACCGATCCGAAGCTATTATCCGATGATCTCTCGCCGATGCGATTCGTCGTCGTGCGCAGCAACGCGACCGGCTGCGAGTCTAACTGTCCGGAATGGATTTCGGCAGAAGGCGCCATCGAAGCGGGCACGCCAGTGCAGTTCAAGCGCATATTGAAGACGCTCGGCCGCCGCAAACTGCCCATCATCGTCAATTCCCCGGGCGGCAATGTCGATGCTGCGCTCCAGCTTGGTCGAATAATCCGCAAAAACAAGCTCGATATCGCCGTCGGTACGACCAAGTTTTCCGATTGTTGGCCCGGGATGAAAGATTGCCGGGCCAATGACGGCAAGGGCGCAGCATATTTCGGCATTGCGTCTGACGGGGGTGCCATGTGCAACTCCGCATGTCCGCTGATGTTTGCCGGAGGCGTCGGACGCGTGGTCGGCGGTTGGGCCTATCTAGGCGTCCATCAGATCACTACGACCTATTTCCGCACAACACGGCACTATCGAACCACCTATCGAGTTGTGCGGGGCAAAAAATATAGGATCACCACAGAAACCATCACTCAAGACAATGCCGGCTACAAGACCTATGAGATGAGCAAGGCGCTTGAGAGGAAACTTTCGGCCTATCTCAGGGACATGGGTGTCGGACGGGGCGTAATCGACAGAATGAAGGCCACGCCCGCCAGCGACATCCGGCAGATCGCCCTCGACGACATGCTGACGATGAAGCTGATCACCAGCAGGGACTCCCTCGACATACTTACGCAGGCGGGCATATGCCAGCGGAGTCCTGCGCCGCCGAACTGCAGGGAGGTCCCTGCGAATGCCAAGCCGGCCAAGGTGGCAGCAATCGAAGCGAAGGCCGGACCGTCTCAGCCGGCTCAAGTCCCACTTTCTCAGCTGGCCAAGGAGGCACCTGCTCAGCCGGTCGAGGCAGTGCCAGGAAACGAGGCGCCGGACAAGGGCTTCATACTCGTTCGCGGCAGCGATCCGATGTGCGAGCCCCACTGCCCGGAATGGATGTGGGCTCGGCCGCTCGTGGCAGTGCCGGGGAACGGGGCACCCGAGATGCGCTTCGTTGTGGTTCGCCGCAGCAATTCGTCCTGCAATCCCGACTGCCCGGAATGGATCTCGGCACAAGGCGTAATCACGAGCCAAACCCCGCAGAAGCTGGGCCAGTTGCTCGCTACGCTTGGCAGCCGGCGGCTGCCTATAGTGGTGAGCTCGCGAGGCGGCGACTTGTTCAGCGCTCTGGCGATGGGGCGACTTATCCGTGAAAAGAAGCTCGACGTCGCCGTTGCCCGTACCGATTTCGTTGGCTGCGACCCGGAAGAGTGGAATTGCTTGGCCAAAGATGGCGCCTATGCCGGAGTGGCCAGCGATGCGAAAGGCGACTGCGATTCGGCCTGCGCGCTGATGCTGGCTGGGGGCGTCAGGCGGCTTGTCGGTCCACGGGCGCTACTCAGCCTTTACCTGATGGGACAAGCCCAGCTGATCAAGGCTTACCTTGACGAGATGGCAATCAACCGTGATCTGTTCATGACGCTTCAGCGCATTTCGGTCGAGCGTCAGCTCGAACCTGACGTGATGCTGAGGGCCGGACTGACGACTGGGCCGCAATCAGTGGACGAGCTGACCGGTGCCACCCTGTGCAGATCGGTGCCGAAGCCTGACAATTGCCGCGTGGTGCTCTCGCCCAATGCGCAGGCCGAGGCGCCCGCCAAATTGTAGGGGCGCGTCGGTTTCGGAAGCTGGCCATCGAGACAGGTTGAGCGATGCTGGATGTTTCCGCTATCGTCCGGCGTGGTAGAAGACCAGCCAGGCGAGGGATCGCAAATGAGCCAGGACGTCCCGACATTGTTCGAATGGGCCGGCGGCACCGAAGCGCTGAACCGCCTGACCCAGACCTTCTACGACAACGTCTCTCGGGATCCCATTGTCGGGCCGGTGTTCAAGCATATGTCGGCGGACCATCCGGCCCACGTCGCGGCCTTCATCGGCGAAGTTTTCGGTGGACCGAAAACCTACAGCGAAAAGCATGGCGGCCATCGCGAAATGGTGATGCATCACCTCGGCAAGCATCTGACGGAGGAGCAGCGCCGGCGCTGGATCAATCTCCTCGCCGACGCCGCCGACGAGATCGGGCTGCCTGACGATCCCGAATTCCGCTCGGCCTTCATGGCCTATATCGAATGGGGATCGCGGCTGGCCAAGATGAACTCCAACAAAGGTCCGACCTGCGATCCCGAGACGGAACCAATGCCGGTCTGGGGTTGGGGCGTGCCGGGCGGCCCCTACAAGCCGCCTTCGGGAAACTGACCGGGCGCGAATCGGTCGAAAACCCTGCCGGCCAGGAAAACGGGTGGCTATGGAGGTCTCGGTCCTCCAGGCTAACGGTTTAAAGTCGCCGTCGACTGGCGGGGCCTCACTAAAAACCGGAGACTTTGCGATGAGATCGGAAGGCAAGAAAAATTCAGGCAGCACCTTTGACGGCAACCGCGGAACCCGAAACCCGTTCGGTGTCATGGATGTCCCCACTCCCGACGACGAGGAGGTGTCGGCGTTCGCCGCCGGCGTAAAACTGGAGGGAGCTGCAAGCGATGAAAACGCCGAAGCCTGGGGCACCGAAAGCGACCGCGACCGCAACGACACCATCGAAGGCAGGTGGTCCAGCCGATGGAACGGCGGTGCCGACCCCACGATTCCAGGCGATAGCAAGGGTAAATGGAAGTCTGGCCGGGGCGAGCTGAAGACCGCGGGAGAGAGAGTTTACCTACTGTTCGATTGGCATGATGGCGTGCGCAAGGGGCTCATCGACGCGCGGCGCGTCAGTGCGAAAGGGCTGGTTGGAAAATATATCAATCTGACCGACCCAAAAATCGTGCGTCCCTGGGTCGGTTTGGTCGTCAGCAATCAACGGATCGACGGGAAATGGCCGGGAGGACGCCTGGACTTTCGAAGATGAAGGCTGGGCAGCGCACGTCGCTCTTTACAGAGCGCGCGGAAGCTTTTAGGAAGCGCCTGCTGCGCCGACATGCGCATACGGGCATAGCTCAGTTGGTAGAGCGGCGGTCTCCAAAACCGCAGGTCGTAGGTTCGAGCCCTGCTGCCCGTGCCATTCCTTCGAATGGATACCTAAAAAACGATTCTTTTGCAGCGCAGCCTTTGAAAACCGGCTTGTGACTTGCCATATAGCATAAGTTGCGGCATAAGGGCCGCATAGCCGGGACGGGACGACTGGATGGTTCCGAGGCGGCGTTTGGTCATAAAGCGGACACTTGCCACTTGCGTGGATCAAGAATCGGTTTTATGTAGACGAAACAGACACGCGACGCGTGGAGCTGGGAAGCCGGCTTTACGCGTCTGATTTGCATGGGCGAAATGATTGCGCTGATTCGGCGCGAACGCACGCTCAAGCGGCACGTCCCGGCCAGCGGGATCATCCAGGAGACCCGGCCAACGGGTCTTGCAGACAGAGCGGCATATGGCTTCGAAAACCACAAATCCTTTCACCTTTCTCCAGCAGGTTCGCGCGGAGACTGCCAAGGTCACTTGGCCGTCGCGGCGCGAAACGGTGATCTCGACGGTGATGGTCCTTGTGTTCGCGGTCATCGCGATGATCTTTTTCTTTACCGCAGACGTGGCCATGGGCTTTGCGGTCGAAAAAATCCTCGGCCTCGGACAGTAAGTCCGGCGATTACGGAGAAGTCTTAAAATGACCGCGCGGTGGTACATCGTCCACGCCTACTCGAACTTTGAAAAGAAGGTCGCCGAGGACATCGAGAACAAGGCCAAGCAGAAGGGCCTGTCCGCCGACATCGAGCAGATCGTGGTGCCGACCGAGAAGGTCGTCGAGATCCGCCGCGGCCGCAAGGTCGATGCCGAGCGCAAGTTCTTTCCGGGCTATGTGCTGTTGAAGGCCAATCTGACCGATGCCGTGTTCTCGCTCGTCAAGAACACGCCGAAGGTCACCGGTTTCCTGGGCGACTCCAAGCCGGTGCCGATCACCGAAGCCGAAGCCCAGCGTATCCTGAACCAGGTTCAGGAAGGCGTCGAGCGGCCGAAGCCGTCGGTGACGTTCGAGATCGGCGAAGCGATCCGCGTTTCGGATGGACCATTCGCGTCGTTCAACGGTTTCGTCCAGGAAGTGGACGAAGAGCGGGCGCGGCTCAAGGTGGAAGTATCGATCTTCGGGCGTGCCGTGCCGGTCGATCTGGAATTCGGACAGGTCGAGAAGGGCTGATCCGAAATCCCTGCACCGGTTTCGGCGGCAGGGAAGGCGGCGCGGAGATCGCGCGGCCAAAACGGGTGGGAGGCGAATGCGGCTTTAGCCGGCCGCGCGGACCGCACCACCAGACTGCAACCGCCGGCAAGACCGGCATGAGAAAAGGCAGGAAGAGAGATGGCTAAGAAAATTGCAGGCCAGCTCAAGCTCCAGGTTTCCGCGGGATCGGCCACGCCGTCGCCCCCGATCGGCCCGGCGCTTGGTCAGCGTGGCATCAACATCATGGAGTTCTGCAAGGCGTTCAACGCGCAGACCCAGGAAATGGAAAAGGGTTCGCCGGTTCCGGTCGTCATCACCTACTATCAGGACAAGTCGTTCACCTTCGTCATGAAGACGCCGCCGGTGAGCTACTTCCTGAAGAAGGCCGCGAACCTGAAGTCGGGCTCGAAGGAGCCGGGCAAGGTCAAGGCCGGCACGATCGGCCGCGACAAGGTGCGCGCCATCGCCGAGCAGAAGATGAAGGATCTGAACGCAAACGACGTCGAGGCGGCCATGCGCATGGTCGAGGGCTCCGCCCGCTCGATGGGTCTGGAAGTGGTGGGCTGAGATCATGGCAAAGATTGCAAAGCGTGTATCGCAGACCCGCGAAGGCATCGATCCCAACAAGGCTTACGCTTTGGGTGAGGCGCTGAAGCTGCTCAAGGATCGCTCCTCGGTGAAGTTCGACGAGACCATCGAAGTCGCGATGAACCTCGGCGTCGACCCCCGCCATGCCGACCAGATGGTCCGCGGCGTGGTCAACCTGCCGAACGGCACCGGCCGCAGCGTTCGCGTCGCCGTGTTCGCGCGCGGTGACAAGGCCGAGGAGGCCAAGGCCGCCGGCGCCGACATCGTCGGAGCCGAGGATCTGGTCGACATCGTCCAGAAGGGCACGATCGACTTCGACCGCTGCATCGCCACGCCGGACATGATGCCGCTGGTCGGCCGTCTCGGCAAGGTGCTCGGCCCGCGCGGCATGATGCCGAACCCGAAGGTCGGCACCGTCACCGCCGACGTGGCCGCCGCCGTGAAGGCATCGAAGGGCGGCGCCGTCGAGTTCCGCGTCGAGAAGGCCGGCATCGTTCATGCCGGCGTCGGCAAGGTCTCGTTCGACGTCAAGGCGCTGGAAGAGAACGTCCGCGCCTTCGCTGATGCGGTGACCAGGGCAAAGCCGGCTGGTGCCAAGGGCAATTACGTCAAGAAGGTGTCGGTCACCTCGACGATGGGCCCGGGCCTCAAGCTCGACGTCTCGACGCTCGCAGCGTCCTGATACGAACAATTGGATCGGCCGCTAAAACGCTGATCCGTGAAAGAATTCCGGGCCTCCGACCTGTCGGCGGCCCGGTACCGGAAGTCGAAAGGCTTCCGGACATCCTGTCCGAGATTGCAGGCGGCCCCCAAGCCTTAGGTGATGTGGGCCTTAATTCATGTGGGCCTGCATGAGACGGGTGAAGACCGGACAAAGGAGCGAACGCTCCAATGAAAGGTTCGAACCGTGTTTGCCTTTTGTCTGCGCACCGTCCGGCTTGCCGGCAGGTGTGGCGAAAGGGGGCAGGATCCTCGAGCGTCGTTCGGGAGATCCGTTACTGGATGGCCCGGCCGGCAAAAGGCAACCCGACGCCTGTCCTTCGTAGAGGGCAGGGGTCAACTGGAGATAGGCAGTGGACAGAGCGGAAAAACGCGAACTCGTCACGGGCCTGAATGATGCGTTCTCAAGCGCTGGTTCAGTCGTCGTGGCCCACTACGCCGGTATCACCGTCGCGCAAATGAACGACCTTCGGTCGAAAATGCGCGCCGCCGGTGGCACCGTCAAAGTCGCGAAGAACCGTCTCGCCAAAATCGCTCTTCAGGGCACGGACTCCGCATCGATCATCGAGCTGTTCAAGGGACAGACGCTGATCGCCTATTCGGAGGATCCGATTGCGGCGCCGAAGGTCGCGTCCGATTTCGCCAAGGGAAATGACAAGCTCGTCATTCTCGGCGGCGCAATGGGCACCACCTCGCTCAACGCCGACGGTGTGAAGGCACTCGCCACACTTCCGTCGCTCGATGAGCTGCGCGCCAGGCTGGTTGGCATGATCGCCACGCCGGCAACCCGGATCGCCCAGATCGTCAATGCGCCTGCGGCTTCGGTCGCGCGCGTCATCGGCGCTTACGCCCGGAAGGACGAGGCGGCATGAGGCCGTTCCTCGCTATCACAAACACACGTTCGAACCTTATGAAGGAACATTGCAATGGCTGATCTGGCAAAGATCGTAGACGACCTTTCGAAGCTGACCGTCCTCGAGGCGGCCGAGCTGTCGAAGCTTCTTGAAGAAAAGTGGGGCGTTTCCGCCGCTGCTCCGGTGGCGGTTGCCGCTGCTGGCGGCGCCGCGGCCGCTGCTGCTCCGGTCGAGGAAAAGACGGAATTCGACGTCGTCCTCACCGAAGCAGGCGCTCAGAAGATCAACGTCATCAAGGAAGTTCGCGCCATCACCGGTCTTGGCCTCAAGGAAGCCAAGGACCTGGTCGAGGCGGCTCCGAAGCCGGTCAAGGAAGCCGTTTCCAAGGCCGACGCGGACAAGTTCAAGGCCCAGCTGGAAGCAGCCGGCGCCAAGGTCGAACTGAAGTAAGCGTTGAGTACCGGGGGGGGGGGGGGCGCCGCCCGCCACTCCCTTCACGTCGAGGGGAGGCTCATGGCGCGAAGAGTGCGAAAACCTCTTTCCTGAGGGCCGCAAACCGGCCTTCAGGAAACGGGTTTTCTCCCGTTTCTGGCCCACCGCCAATTGGTGGTGGGTGAAAAGACAAGAAGCCGCCGACAGGCGGCGGGCAACAAGACAGGGCCGCCGAGGTGGCCCGAGATGCAAGGCGAGCCGCGGCGAGGCTCGTCCCGAGAATTGAGCTAAGGAGCGACGATGGCCCAGACCCAGACTTTCAATGGCCGCAGACGCGTACGCAAATTTTTCGGAAAGATCCCGGAAGTTGCGGAGATGCCGAACCTGATCGAGGTTCAGAAGGCATCCTATGACCAGTTCCTGATGGTGGAGGAGCCCAACGGTGGGCGTCCTGACGAGGGGCTGCAGGCAGTTTTCAAGTCGGTCTTCCCGATTTCCGATTTTTCCGGCTCCTCGATGCTGGAATTCGTGAAGTACGAGTTCGAAGGACCCAAATTCGACGTTGACGAATGCCGCCAGCGCGACCTGACCTATGCGGCGCCGCTCAAGGTGACGCTGCGCCTCATCGTGTTCGATATCGACGAGGATACCGGCGCGAAGTCGATCAAGGACATCAAGGAGCAGGACGTCTACATGGGCGACATGCCGCTCATGACCTTGAACGGCACCTTCATCGTCAACGGCACCGAGCGCGTCATCGTCTCGCAGATGCACCGTTCGCCGGGCGTCTTCTTCGACCATGACAAGGGCAAGTCGCATTCGTCCGGCAAGCTTCTGTTTGCCGCGCGCGTCATTCCCTATCGCGGCTCGTGGCTCGACATCGAGTTCGATAGCAAGGACGTCGTGCACGCCCGTATCGACCGCCGCCGCAAGATTCCGGTGACGTCGCTGCTGATGGCGCTCGGCATGGACGGCGAAGAGATCCTGTCGACCTTCTACAACAAAATCACCTACAAGCGCGCCGGCGACCATTGGCGCATTCCCTTCAACGTCGAGCGTTTCCGCGGCCTCAAGGCCGTTGGTGACCTGGTTGACGCCGACACCGGCGAGGTCGTCGTCGAGGCCGGCAAGAAGATCACTGCCCGCCAGGCCAGGGCGCTTGGCGAAAAAGGTCTTAAGGCGATCAAGGCGACCGACGAGGATCTGCTCGGCAACTACCTTGCCGAGGACATCGTCAACTATGGCACCGGCGAGATTTTCCTCGAAGCCGGCGACGAGATCGATGAAAAGACGCTGAAAGTGCTTCTCGGCACCGGCGATGACGAGATCAAGGTTCTCGACATCGATCACGTCAATGTCGGCGCTTATATCCGCAACACGCTCAACGTCGACAAAAACGAGAGCCGCCAGGACGCGCTGTTCGACATCTACCGCGTCATGCGCCCCGGTGAGCCGCCGACGCTCGAGACCGCCGAAGCCATGTTCAACTCGCTGTTTTTCGACAGCGAGCGCTATGATCTTTCTGCCGTCGGCCGCGTCAAGATGAACATGCGCCTCGAACTCAAGGCCGAGGATACCGTGCGCGTGCTGCGCAAGGACGACATCCTGGCCGTGGTCAAGACGCTGGTCGAACTGCGCGACGGCAAGGGCGAGATCGACGACATCGACAATCTCGGCAACCGCCGCGTGCGCTCGGTCGGCGAGCTGATGGAGAACCAGTACCGCGTCGGCCTGCTGCGCATGGAGCGCGCGATCAAGGAACGTATGTCCTCGATCGAGATCGACACGGTGATGCCGCAGGACCTGATCAACGCCAAGCCGGCGGCTGCCGCCGTGCGCGAGTTCTTCGGTTCCTCGCAGCTGTCGCAGTTCATGGATCAGACCAACCCGCTGTCGGAGATCACCCACAAGCGCCGCCTGTCGGCGCTTGGACCGGGCGGCCTGACCCGCGAGCGTGCCGGGTTCGAGGTGCGCGACGTGCACCCGACGCATTACGGCCGCATCTGCCCGATCGAGACGCCGGAAGGCCCGAATATCGGCCTGATCAACTCGCTTGCGACCTTCGCGCGTGTCAACAAATACGGCTTCATCGAGAGCCCGTACCGCAAGATCGTCAACGGCAAGCTGACCAATGAGGTCGTCTACCTGTCGGCTATGGAAGAGGCCAAGCACCACGTCGCGCAGGCCAATGCCGAGCTCGACAAGAATGGTCACTTCGTCGACGAATTCGTCATTTGCCGTAACGCCGGCGAAGTGATGATGGCGCCGCGCGAAAACGTCGATCTGATGGACGTGTCGCCGAAGCAGATGGTGTCGGTGGCCGCGGCCCTGATTCCGTTCCTTGAGAACGACGACGCCAACCGCGCGCTGATGGGCTCGAACATGCAGCGTCAGGCCGTGCCGCTGGTGCGCGCCGAAGCGCCGTTCGTCGGCACCGGCATGGAGCCGATCGTCGCCCGTGACTCGGGCGCCGCCATCGGCGCCCGCCGCGGCGGCATCGTCGACCAGGTGGACGCGACGCGTATCGTCATCCGCGCCACGGAAGATCTCGATCCCGGCAAGTCCGGCGTCGATATCTACCGGCTGATGAAGTTCCAGCGTTCGAACCAGAACACCTGCATCAACCAGCGTCCGCTGGTGCGCATGGGCGACCGGGTCAACAAGGGCGACATCATCGCCGACGGCCCGTCGACCGAGCTCGGTGATCTGGCCCTCGGCCGCAACGTGCTGGTCGCGTTCATGCCGTGGAATGGCTACAACTACGAGGATTCCATCCTCTTGTCCGAGCGCATCGTCGCCGACGACGTCTTCACCTCGATCCACATCGAGGAGTTCGAAGTCATGGCCCGCGACACCAAGCTCGGGCCGGAGGAGATCACGCGCGATATCCCGAACGTCTCGGAAGAAGCGCTGAAGAACCTCGATGAGGCCGGCATCGTCTACATTGGTGCGGAAGTGCAGCCGGGCGACATCCTGGTCGGCAAGATCACGCCGAAGGGCGAAAGCCCGATGACGCCGGAAGAAAAGCTGCTGCGCGCCATCTTCGGTGAAAAGGCCTCGGACGTGCGCGATACCTCCATGCGCATGCCTCCGGGAACCTTCGGCACCGTCGTCGAAGTGCGCGTCTTCAACCGCCACGGTGTCGAGAAGGACGAGCGCGCCATGGCGATCGAGCGCGAGGAGATCGAACGCCTCGCCAAGGACCGCGACGACGAGCAGGCGATCCTCGACCGTAACGTCTATTCGCGCCTTTCCGACGTTCTCGTCGGCAAGGAGGCGATTGCCGGGCCGAAGGGCTTCAAGAAGGGCTCGAAGCTGTCGAAGGACACGCTCGACGAGTATCCGCGTTCGCAGTGGTGGCAGTTTGCCGTGGAGAACGAAAAGCTCCAGAGCGAACTGGAAGCCCTGCGTGGCCAGTACGACGATTCCAAGAAGGCGCTCGAGCAGCGCTTCATGGACAAGGTCGAGAAGGTGCAGCGCGGCGACGAGATGCCTCCGGGCGTCATGAAGATGGTCAAGGTCTTCGTGGCCGTGAAGCGCAAGATGCAGCCCGGCGACAAGATGGCCGGCCGGCACGGCAACAAGGGTGTCGTGTCGCGGATCGTTCCGGTCGAGGACATGCCTTTCCTCGAGGACGGCACGCATGCCGACATCGTGCTCAACCCGCTGGGTGTGCCGAGCCGCATGAATGTCGGCCAGATCCTGGAAACGCATCTGGGCTGGGCTTGCGCCGGAATGGGCAAGAAGATCGGCGATCTGATCGATGCGTACAAGACGGCGGGCGACATCAAGCCGCTGCGCAAGACGCTTGAGAGCTTCATGCCGGCCAATGACCGCAACGAGCCGGTCCGCGAATATGACGACGAGAGCATCGTTCGCCTCAGCGAGCAGATGCGCCGCGGCGTCTCCATCGCGACACCGGTGTTCGACGGCGCGCACGAGGCCGACATCAACATCATGCTGGAGCAGGCGGGCCTGCACACCAGCGGTCAGTCGCAGCTCTATGACGGACGCACCGGCGAACCGTTCGATCGCAAAGTGACGATGGGCTACATATATATGCTCAAGCTTCACCACCTTGTGGACGACAAGATCCACGCGCGTTCGATCGGGCCGTACTCGCTCGTTACCCAGCAGCCGCTGGGCGGCAAGGCGCAGTTCGGTGGCCAGCGCTTTGGCGAGATGGAGGTCTGGGCGCTTGAAGCGTACGGCGCCGCCTACACGCTGCAGGAGATGCTGACGGTGAAGTCGGATGACGTCGCCGGCCGCACCAAGGTCTACGAGGCGATCGTCAGAGGCGACGACACATTCGAGGCCGGCATCCCCGAGAGCTTCAACGTTCTCGTTAAGGAAATGCGGTCTCTCGGCCTCAATGTCGAGTTGGAGAACACCAAGCTCGACGACAACCCGATCCGGCTGCCCGACGCGGCCGAGTAAGCAAGACGTCCGGCCGCGGCCTTCCCGCGACCGGACGCACCAAATTCTCGGCCGATGGCCGATCAAGTCGGCGGGCGTTTGGCCCGCGCTAGATGCAAGGGGTTTTCGAGGACCCCGAAAAGGAGAACGGCATGAACCAAGAGGTCATGAATCTCTTCAACCCCCAGGCGCCTGCGCAGGTGTTCGATTCCATCCGGATCTCGCTTGCCAGCCCTGAGAAGATTCTGTCCTGGTCATTCGGCGAGATCAAGAAGCCGGAGACCATCAACTACCGCACCTTCAAGCCGGAGCGTGACGGCCTGTTCTGCGCGCGCATTTTTGGTCCGATCAAGGACTATGAGTGCCTGTGCGGCAAGTACAAGCGCATGAAGTACAAGGGCGTCATCTGCGAGAAGTGCGGCGTCGAAGTCACGCTGTCGCGCGTCCGCCGCGAGCGCATGGGCCATATCGAGCTGGCGGCACCGGTCGCCCACATCTGGTTCCTGAAGTCGCTGCCGTCGCGCATCGGCACGCTGCTCGACATGACCCTGAAGGACATCGAGCGGGTCCTTTACTTCGAGAACTACATCGTCACCGAACCCGGCCTCACCGCGCTGAAGGAGCACCAGCTGCTCAGCGAGGAAGAGTACATGATGGCCGTCGACGAATATGGCGAGGATAGTTTCACCGCCATGATCGGCGCCGAGGCGATCCACGACCTGCTGGCCGGCATGGACCTCGAGAAGATCGCCGGCGATCTGCGTTCGGAACTGGCTTCGACCACCTCCGAGCTCAATCAGAAGAAGTATCTGAAGCGTCTCAAGGTCGTCGAGAACTTCATGGAATCCGGCAACCGTCCGGAATGGATGATCATGAAGGTGGTTCCGGTGATCCCGCCGGATCTGCGTCCGCTTGTCCCGCTGGACGGCGGCCGTTTCGCTACGTCGGATCTGAACGACCTCTACCGCCGCGTCATCAACCGCAACAACCGCTTGAAGCGGCTGATCGAGCTGCGCGCGCCCGGCATCATCGTGCGCAATGAAAAGCGCATGCTGCAGGAAGCCGTCGATGCGCTGTTCGACAATGGCCGCCGCGGCCGCGTCATCACCGGCGCCAACAAGCGTCCGCTGAAGTCGCTGTCCGACATGTTGAAGGGCAAGCAGGGCCGGTTCCGCCAGAACCTGCTCGGCAAGCGCGTCGACTATTCCGGCCGCTCGGTCATCGTCACCGGTCCCGAGCTCAAGCTGCACCAGTGCGGCCTGCCGAAGAAGATGGCGCTCGAGCTGTTTAAGCCCTTCATCTACGCCCGTCTCGACGCCAAGGGTTACTCCTCGACCGTCAAGCAGGCGAAGAAGCTGGTCGAAAAGGAGCGTCCGGAGGTCTGGGATATCCTCGACGAGGTCATCCGCGAGCATCCGGTGCTGTTGAACCGCGCGCCGACGCTGCACCGCCTCGGCATCCAGGCGTTCGAGCCGATCCTGATCGAAGGCAAGGCGATCCAGCTTCACCCCCTGGTCTGCACGGCCTTCAACGCCGACTTCGACGGCGACCAGATGGCGGTCCACGTGCCGCTGTCACTGGAAGCGCAGCTCGAGGCTCGCGTGCTGATGATGTCGACCAACAACATCCTGCACCCGGCTTCCGGCGCGCCGATCATCGTCCCGTCGCAGGACATGGTTCTCGGTCTCTACTATCTGTCGATCGTCAACCAGAACGAGCCGGGCGAGGGCATGGTGTTTGCCGATATGGGCGAGCTCCAGCATGCGCTCGAGACCAAGGCGGTAACGCTGCATTCCAAGATCAAGGGGCGCTTCCGCACGGTCGACGCCGACGGTAAGGTCGTATCGAAGATCCACGACACCACGCCTGGCCGCATGATCATCGGCGAGCTGCTGCCGAAGAACGTCAACGTGCCCTACGAGACCGCCAACCAGGAGATGACCAAGAAGAACATCTCCAAGATGATCGACACCGTCTACCGCCATTGCGGTCAGAAGGAGACGGTCATTTTCTGCGATCGCATCATGGCTCTCGGCTTCAGCCACGCCTGCCGTGCCGGCATTTCGTTCGGCAAGGACGACATGCTGATCCCGGATGCCAAGATCAAGCTGGTGTCCGACACCGAGGCTTTGGCCAAGGAATACGAGCAGCAGTACAATGACGGCCTGATCACCCAGGGCGAGAAGTACAACAAGGTCGTCGACGCCTGGGCCAAGTGCTCGGAAAAGGTCGCCGACGAAATGATGGCCCGTATCAAGGCGGTCGAGTTCGAGGACAACGGCCGTCAGAAGCCGATGAACTCGATCTACATGATGTCGCACTCCGGTGCGCGCGGCTCGCCCACCCAGATGCGCCAGCTCGCCGGCATGCGCGGCCTGATGGCCAAGCCTAGCGGTGAAATCATCGAGACGCCGATCATCTCGAACTTCAAGGAAGGCCTGACCGTGCTCGAGTACTTCAACTCGACCCACGGCGCCCGCAAGGGTCTGGCCGACACCGCCTTGAAGACGGCGAACTCGGGTTACCTGACGCGTCGTCTTGTCGACGTGGCGCAGGACTGCATCGTCAACTCGCTCGACTGCGGCACCGACAAGGGCCTCACCATGCAGCCGATCGTCGATGCCGGTCAGGTCGTCGCTTCGGTTGGTCAGCGCGTTCTCGGCCGCACCTCGCTCGACGATATCACTCACCCGGTCACCGGCGAGGTTCTGGTCAAGGCCGGAACGCTGATGGACGAGCGTGACGTGGAACTGATCGAAAAGGCCGGTGTGCAGTCTGTCCGCATCCGTTCGGCGCTGACCTGCGAGGTCAGGGTCGGCGTCTGCGCGGTCTGCTACGGACGCGATCTGGCCCGCGGCACGCCTGTCAACCAGGGCGAGGCTGTCGGCGTCATCGCGGCGCAGTCGATTGGCGAGCCGGGCACCCAGCTCACCATGCGTACCTTCCACATGGGCGGCACGGCGCAGGTGGTGGATTCCTCGTTCCTTGAAGCCTCGTACGAGGGCAAGGTCGAGATCCGCAACCGCAACGTGGTGCGCAACTCCGACGGCCAGCTGATGGTCATGGGTCGCAACATGGCGGTGCTGATCCTCGACGAGGCCGGCAAGGAACGCGCCACGCACCGCGTCACCTACGGTTCGCGCATCTTCGTCGACGATGGCGACAAGGTGAAGCGCGGCCAGCGTATTGCCGAGTGGGATCCCTATACCCGCCCGGTCCTCACCGAAATCGAGGGCAGGGTGGCGTTCGAAGATCTGGTCGATGGCATTTCCGTTCAGGAAACCGCCGACGAATCGACCGGCATCACCAAGCGCGAGGTCATCGACTGGCGTTCGACGCCACGCGGCAACGACCTCAAGCCGGCGATCGTCGTCCAGGATGCCAAGGGCAAGGTCGGCAAGCTGTCGAAGGGTGGCGACGCCCGCTTCCTGCTCTCGGTCGAGGCCATTCTTTCGGTCGAGCCCGGCGCACAGGTTCGCCCCGGCGACGTGCTGGCGCGTATTCCGATGGAAAGCGCCAAGACCAAGGACATCACCGGCGGTCTGCCGCGTGTGGCCGAACTGTTCGAGGCACGCCGTCCGAAGGATCACGCCATCATCGCCGAGATCGATGGCACGATCCGCTTCGGTCGCGACTACAAGAACAAGCGCCGCATCATCATCGAGCCGCATGACTCGACGCTTGAGCCGGTCGAATACCTGATCCCGAAGGGCAAGCCGTTCCATCTCCAGGACGGCGACGTCATCGAGAAGGGCGACTATATCCTCGACGGCAATCCGGCGCCGCACGACATCCTGGCGATCAAGGGCGTGGAGGCGCTTGCCTCCTACCTCGTCAACGAGATCCAGGAGGTCTACCGCCTGCAGGGCGTGTCGATCAACGACAAGCACATCGAGGTGATCGTTCGCCAGATGCTGCAGAAGGTCGAGATCACCACGCAGGGCGATTCGACCTACATTCCGGGCGACCACGTCGACGTGATCGAACTGGAAGAGGTCAACGAGCGCCTGGTCGAGGAGGGCAAGAAGCCGGCCGAAGGCCAGCCGGTGCTGCTGGGCATCACCAAGGCCTCGCTGCAGACGCCGTCCTTCATCTCCGCCGCCTCCTTCCAGGAGACGACGAGGGTGCTGACCGAAGCTGCGGTTGCCGGCAAGACCGACATGCTGCAGGGGCTGAAGGAAAACGTCATCGTCGGCCGGCTCATCCCGGCCGGCACCGGCGGCACGATGAGCCAGATCCGGCGCATCGCCACCTCGCGCGACGAGTTGATCATCGACGAGCGCCGCAAGGCGTCCGGCGTCGAGGTCGCCGAGCCGATGCTGACCGACATGGTTACCGCCGCGCAGTAAGCGCGCAAGTAAGAGAAGATAGAAAAGGGGCCCAAGTGGCCCCTTTTCGCATTGTGGTTCCCCAATCGGATCGGAGGACAACGGATGAGCAGGAGGATCTGGGCTTCTGTCGACGGCTACATTGTCGAGGCTCTTTTCGAGGCGGATCCCGCCCTCGATGCCGTTCTGGCGGCCAACCATGACCACGGCCTACCGCCGATCGATGTTTCCCCGGCACAAGGCAAGCTGCTGTCACTTCTTGCGCGAATGCAGGGAGCGAAGAAGGTACTCGAAATCGGCACGTTGGGCGGCTACTCGACAATCTGGATGGCGCGAGCGTTGCCCGTGGACGGCAAGGTCGTGACGCTCGAGCTTGATCCGCACCACGCCAGTGTCGCGCGGTCGAACTTTGAACGGGCAGGGGTATCTGACCGCGTGGAACTGCGGGTCGGACCGGCGCTTCAATCGCTTGCCGCGTTAGGCGCCGAGAATGCCGGGCCGTTCGACTTCATCTTCATCGACGCCGACAAGCCGAACAACCAGCACTATCTGTCCTGGGCGATGCGTCTTTCGAGGCCGGGGACTGTCATCGTCTGCGACAATGTCATCCGTGACGGCGCGGTGGTGAACGAAGATGGCCGCGACGCCAATGTCGAAGGGGCACGCGCGGCGTTCTCGTTCATTGGCAGCGACAAGCGTCTGCAAGGTACCGCGATCCAGACTGTTGGCGCCAAGGGCTATGACGGCTTTGCAATAGCGATCGTCAGTTGAAGCTGCCACCGGCGGCTGGCTTTTTAAGGAATCGGCAATTGAACGAGGCGACCATCTGGGAATTGATCAACACTGGCCGAGATCGTATGAGCTTTGGGCAGCGAAGGCTTTGGGACCTGATCAAGATCGATCCGGAAGAATGGCTGCATCACTCTCCTGCTGGGAGTGATCATCGCATCTGGGTCGTAGCGTTGATCGGCCGGAGCGTGATTTCTTACAATGACATTGAAGGTGGTTTCGGCCGCTCAAATTTCATTCGATATGGAGAAATCACCGAGCTTGGCTGGGGGCAGGCCGATCTCGAGGTGGCGGTTCAATATGTCATGAGCGAACTTGAACAAGGACACCGGACGGCTCCCGTTGCTTCTGCGCCTCGTCCGGGAGAATTCCTGGACCGCAAGCCAAGATGATCCGGAACATTCAAGGTCGCTCTACCGGGGTCAGTGTCAGTCAAAAAACGCCTCGACCACATTGCGCTTGCCGAGCATGAAGGCGTCGGCGACGTGCTGGAGCGGCGCGAGGTCGACGTCGGAAACGCCGGCGCGCACGATCTCGGCGAAGCGCTTGTAGAGCATCGGATATTCGGCTTCCGGCTCCTCGTGAACGACGCGGCCATCGATGGCGAGCTTTGAGCCGCCGCCAGAAAGCACCATTGATCCGGCCTCGGTATCGGCCAGGATGTCCCAGCTTTGCGGCCCGGTCTGGCGCCAGTCGAGTTCCATCGTCACCGGCAGACCGTTCGAAGTACGGAAGACGATATGGGCGGCGATCGGGGCCGCGCGGTTTTCGGGGAAATCGAGCTCTGCCGAACTGATGAACATCGGTGGCAGGATGTGGGTGGCGATCGACAGCGCGTTGATGCCGGGATCGAAGACGCCAAAGCCGCCGGGAGCCCAGATCCATTCCTGATTCGGATGCCAGCGGCGCACGTCTTCCTTCCAGTTGATGGCGGCCGACCTGATCGTAGTCGAGCTGAGGAATGTACGCGCTGCTTCGACGGCCGGCGCATAGCGCGAGTGCCAGCTGGCGAACAGGCAGACGCCGTTCGCCACCGCCAGCGCTTTCAAATCCTCGACCTCGCTGACCGTGGCGCCGGGCGGTTTTTCCAGGAAGACATGCTTTTTCGCCGCCAGCGCCGTGCGCGCAGCGTCGTAACGAAACTGCGGCGGCATGCACAGCGACACCGCCTCGAGTTCGGGCGTTGCGTCGAGCATCGCCTCGATCGTCGGGAAGTTCGGGATGTCCTCCA
Organism: Mesorhizobium sp. M1217; assembly: GCF_040318275.1. Taxonomy (NCBI): domain Bacteria; kingdom Pseudomonadati; phylum Pseudomonadota; class Alphaproteobacteria; order Hyphomicrobiales; family Phyllobacteriaceae; genus Mesorhizobium; species Mesorhizobium sp. M1217. The sequence continues at coordinate 19,960 of NZ_JAMYMA010000037.1, forward strand.
CTTTGCCATGGCGGCTGGCTGCGGCAACCAGGCGATAATCCTGGTCCTTCGCCAGCGCCGGCAGATGCTGGTCGCGGACGATCTTTCCCACGCCGACGATGCCGAGCTTGATGGGATTAGAGGACATGGGAACTCCGTAGGTTGAGTGTGCTTGGTTTTGCCAGAGGTCGCTTCTTAGCAGAGAAGTTGTGGCGGGCAAGTCGCCGGGCTTTTGTCGCCGGCTCGTGAGATCGACCGCGATTCAGATCTCTTCAGATCGGCACATCGAACGTCACGATCGACACTTCGCCTTCGAGCGCGCCCTGATAGGCGGACAGATGCGGTTCCTCGTCGGGCACGCCGTCCATGTCGCCGATCTGGTCGAGCTCGGCCTCGGCATAACCTTCCGCGGCAAGCGATTCGAGAGCGCGGCGCACAGCCGAATCGTCGTCCGGCGCGACCAGCATCACATGCACGCCTTCCGGCTTGCCGCCTTTGCGCTTCCACACCCGGCCGGTAATAATGGTGACCGGGCGCTCCTCATTGTCATTCACGGGTTTGTACCTCCGGGCGAGGGGGTTTGGGCTGTTCATGCCGCCTTTTCGCACGAAGCACGGCCTGGAAACAGGCGCAAGCCGGTCACTTTCTGCCTTCCTCTTGAAAAACGGCGCAAGAAAATTACATGCATTTTTCGCATGGCTGCCACGCCTCGGTTTCAGCGCAATATTTGCCGCTCCGGGGTTGACGGACAGTGGCCATACGAGTAGAAGCCGCCCAGTCAGAACCGATGTGAGGCTCTTGCTTCCGAAGCGACACGCTTTGGAGTTTGCCTCAAACAGGGTTCGTTTTACGAGCGAAAAGACATTTCCGGCGTGCATGAAGCGGCTTCCGCTTCCTCTGCCATTTGTTCGGGCAAGACCGCGAGGCGCGGTTTGTGGCCCGAATTTGCGTATGGAAATGACGCTTTGAGCGGCCCTGACCGGGCGAGACACGGAATTGAGAGACAAGAGGGTTTAATGCCTACCGTCAACCAGCTGATCCGCAAGCCGCGCATTGCGCCGGTGAAGCGCAACAAGGTCCCGGCCATGCAGCAGAACCCGCAGAAGCGGGGCGTCTGCACGCGCGTCTACACCACGACGCCGAAGAAGCCGAACTCGGCGCTGCGCAAGGTGGCCAAGATCCGCCTGACCAATGGTTTTGAAGTGATCGGTTACATCCCCGGCGAAGGCCACAACCTTCAGGAGCACTCGGTGGTGATGATCCGCGGCGGTCGCGTCAAGGATCTTCCGGGCGTCCGTTACCACATCATCCGCGGCGTGCTCGACACGCAAGGCGTGAAGAACCGCAAGCAGCGCCGTTCGAAATACGGCGCCAAGCGTCCGAAGTGACCGAAGCGTAGCCAAGGTCGTTCCGGGCGGCGTCAAGCGACGATCCGGGATCCAGGCCACCGCGTAGAATTGAGGCAGAGAAAAAATGTCCCGTCGTCACAGTGCAGAAAAGCGTGAGATCAATCCGGACCCGAAGTTCGGCGATCTGATCGTCACCAAGTTCATGAACGCCGTCATGTATGACGGCAAGAAGTCGGTTGCCGAGACCATCGTCTACGGCGCGCTCGACCAGGTCCAGTCCAAGACCAAGCAGGAACCGGTCACCGTCTTCCATCAGGCGCTCGACAATGTCGCGCCGCATGTGGAAGTGCGTTCGCGCCGCGTCGGCGGCGCCACCTACCAGGTTCCGGTCGACGTGCGCCCCGAGCGCCGTCAGGCATTGGCCATCCGTTGGCTGATCGCCGCCGCCCGCAACCGCAACGAGACCACTATGGTCGACCGCCTCTCCGGCGAGCTGATGGACGCGGCCAACAACCGCGGCACCGCCGTCAAGAAGCGTGAAGATACCCACAAGATGGCAGAAGCCAACCGCGCTTTCGCGCACTACCGCTGGTAAAGCGCGAACGAGACTGAAGAGGCACCTCCCATGGCCCGCGAATATAAAATCGAAGACTACCGCAATTTCGGTATCATGGCGCATATCGACGCCGGCAAGACGACGACCACCGAGCGCGTCCTCTATTACACGGGCAAGTCGCACAAGATCGGCGAAGTCCATGACGGCGCTGCGACCATGGATTGGATGGAGCAGGAGCAGGAGCGCGGCATCACCATCACGTCGGCCGCCACCACGACCTTCTGGAAGGGTCGCGACGGCAAGATGTATCGCTTCAACATCATCGACACCCCCGGCCACGTCGACTTCACCATCGAGGTCGAGCGTTCGCTGCGCGTGCTCGACGGCGCCATCGCGCTGCTCGATGCCAATGCCGGTGTCGAGCCGCAGACGGAGACCGTCTGGCGCCAGGCTGACAAGTATCGCGTTCCGCGCATGATCTTCTGCAACAAGATGGACAAGATCGGCGCCGACTTCTACCGCTCGGTCGAGATGATCGGTTCGCGCCTCGGTGCGCATGCCGTCGTCATGCAGCTGCCGATCGGCGCCGAGACCGAGTTCAAGGGTGTCGTCGACCTCGTCGAGATGAACGCGCTGGTCTGGCGCGACGAGACGCTGGGCGCTGCCTGGGACATCGTCGAGATCCCTGCCGACCTCAAGGCTCGTGCCGAAGAATACCGCGAGAAGATGATCGAGGCCGCCGTCGAAATGGACGAAACGGCGCTCGAGAATTACCTCGAAGGCAAGATGCCGAGCAACGACGAGATCCGTGCGCTCATCCGCAAGGGCACGATCGCGGTGAAGTTCTATCCGATGTTCTGCGGCTCGGCCTTCAAGAACAAGGGCGTGCAGCCGCTGCTCGACGCCGTCGTCGAATATCTGCCGTCGCCGGCCGACGTCCCGGCCATCAAGGGCGTCGACGCCAAGACCGACGCCGAGATCGAGCGTCATGCCGACGACAACGAGCCGCTGTCGATGCTTGCCTTCAAGATCATGAACGACCCGTTCGTCGGTTCGCTCACCTTTGCCCGCATCTATTCGGGCAAGCTCACCAAGGGCATCTCGGTCGACAACACCGTGAAGGGCAAGAAAGAGCGCATCGGCCGCATGCTGCAGATGCATGCGAATTCGCGCGCCGACGTCGAAGAGGCTTTTGCCGGCGACATCGTCGCCCTCGCTGGTCTCAAGGACACCACCACCGGCGACACGCTCAGTGATCCGCTGCATCCGGTCATCCTCGAGCGCATGGAATTCCCCGATCCGGTCATCCAGATCGCCATCGAGCCGAAAACCAAGAACGACCAGGAAAAGATGGGCCTCGCCCTTCACCGCCTGGCCGCCGAGGATCCGTCCTTCCGCGTCAAGACCGACGAGGAAAGCGGCCAGACGATCATCTCCGGCATGGGCGAGCTTCACCTCGACATCATCGTCGACCGCATGCGTCGCGAGTTCAAGGTCGAGGCCAATGTCGGCGCGCCGCAGGTGGCCTATCGTGAGACGATCACCCGCAAGCACGAGCAGGACTACACGCACAAGAAGCAGACCGGCGGTACCGGCCAGTTCGCCCGCGTCAAGATCCTGTTCGAGCCGAATCCGGAAAGCAGCGAATTCGAGTTCGAAACCAAGATCGTCGGCGGCGCCGTGCCGAAGGAATACATCCCCGGTGTCGAAAAGGGCATCAACAGCGTCATGACCTCGGGTCCGTTCGCCGGTTTCCCGATGATCGGCGTCAAGGCGACGCTGATCGATGGCGCCTACCACGACGTGGACTCTTCGGTCCTGGCCTTCGAAATCGCCGGCCGCGCCTGCTTCCGTGAAGCAGCGCCCAAGCTTGGCGTGCAGTTGCTCGAGCCGATCATGAAGGTCGAAGTGGTGACGCCGGAAGATTACGTCGGCAGCGTTATCGGCGACCTGAACGGCCGTCGCGGCCAGATCCAGGGCCAGGAAGCTCGTGGCGTCGCGGTGGTCATCAACGCGATGGTGCCGCTCGCCAACATGTTCAAATACGTGGACAACCTTCGCTCGATGAGCCAGGGCCGCGCGGCCTACACGATGCAGTTCGACCATTACGAACCGGTCCCAACCGCGGTCGCCCAGGAAGTCCAGAAGAAATACGCGTAACTCGAAACGAGTTGCACCAGTAACTTAATTCAAGGCCCGCACGGGCTGGCAGGAATGGAGAGATCACATGGCAAAAGGTAAATTCGAGCGCACCAAGCCTCATGTGAACATTGGCACGATTGGTCACGTCGACCACGGCAAGACGTCGCTGACGGCGGCGATCACCAAGTATTTTGGCGAATACAAGCGTTACGACCAGATCGATGCGGCGCCGGAAGAAAAGGCACGCGGCATCACCATTTCGACGGCGCATGTCGAATACGAGACGGCTGCCCGCCACTATGCCCATGTCGACTGCCCCGGCCACGCCGACTATGTGAAGAACATGATCACCGGTGCCGCGCAGATGGACGGCGCGATCCTGGTCGTGTCGGCCGCCGACGGCCCGATGCCGCAGACCCGCGAGCACATCCTTT
>NZ_JAMYMA010000038.1:0-17419 GCF_040318275.1 Mesorhizobium sp. M1217
TGGTCGAGAAGTCCAATTTTGAGGGCATTCCCGAAGAATTCAACACGCTGTCGGAGGGCAAGGTCCTTCTCGTCAAACGCTTCGATCGCGGCGCCGATGGCGAGAGGATACACATCGAGGATTTCGCTCAGGTCTTCGGTGTCTATCCCTCGCGCAAATATAAGGGAGCCGCTTATCACGACATAGCCTTGGCCCTTGGCGCGGCCGTCTCGCCTACGGCTGCTCTCGAATTCGTCCGCCGCCTGGTGCTGACGGTCATCACCGGCAATGGCGACGTGCACCTGAAGAACTGGTCTTTGATTTATCCCGGAAACGGCTTTAAGCCGGTGCTTGCACCAATCTACGACGTTCTGTCGACCGTGCCATATAGTCCCGCCGACGCCATGGCGCTTTCGCTTGGAGGGGAGCGCTCGTTCAAGGCGCTAGCAGCACCGCGATGGAAGGCATTTGCGAACCGCGCAAGGCTTCCGGAGCGGCAGTCCTGAAGGCAGTGGTCGAGACCGTCGAACTCGTCAACGAGCACTGGTGGCATCTGCCTGAGCGCGACGTTGTCGCGGCGAAAGTGCTCGAGCGGATTGACGAACATGTGAAGGCGATGACGCCGATACTGAACTCCTGCGCCGATAAGTGAGCCGAGTCGCCTTGGGTTGGTGAAATGGCGGAATTATCGCCCGTGGCCCCGTATAGATGGCCGTGGATCGATGGTGTGCCAGCGGAGCGCGCAGATTCCGCGCAGTGTCGATGAGGACACGAGACCAAGCACGTCAGCTCGCCGGAACAGAAGGGTTCGCAGCATCCCGCAATTAACGCAAAGGGTCGAGATGCTGTTCGCCCATCTCAACACAACGATGCGGCTCGAATGAATGCGGTGACTGAGGATCGCGATCCGACGCTTTGTGTCGCCATTGTCGGGTCCGCTACATGGCTTGTTCCGACGATCCTTTCTTTGGCTTCAAGCTAAATACCTGAAAAGCAACCATAAAATTATTCTTCGGTTCGACCAGCCAAATTGGCACGAGTCTTGAAATCCTTGGGTGCGAGGCGGCGACAGCTGCCCGACCGGCATTCGTGTCGCGGCAGCCGCGATGAATGGAACGAAGGAAGGAAAGCTACATGTCAGGTTTGCGTCAGATCGCCTTTTACGGCAAGGGCGGCATCGGCAAGTCCACCACCTCCCAAAATACCCTCGCCGCCCTTGTCGACCTCGGGCAGAGAATCCTCATCGTCGGCTGCGACCCCAAAGCCGACTCCACCCGCCTGATCCTGAACGCGAAGGCGCAGGATACGGTCCTGCACCTCGCGGCTCAGGAAGGTTCGGTGGAAGACCTCGAACTCCAGGATGTGCTCAAGGTCGGCTACAAAGGCATCAAATGCGTGGAGTCGGGCGGCCCCGAGCCGGGTGTCGGCTGCGCCGGTCGCGGCGTGATCACCTCGATCAACTTCCTCGAGGAGAACGGCGCCTATGACGATGTCGACTATGTCTCCTACGACGTGCTCGGGGATGTAGTGTGCGGCGGTTTCGCGATGCCGATCCGCGAGAACAAGGCTCAGGAAATCTACATCGTCATGTCCGGCGAGATGATGGCGCTCTATGCCGCCAACAACATTGCCAAGGGTATCCTGAAATACGCTCATTCGGGTGGCGTGCGGCTCGGCGGCCTGATCTGCAACGAGCGCCAAACCGACCGCGAGCTCGACCTCGCCGAAGCGCTGGCTTCCAGGCTCAATTCCAAGCTCATCCACTTCGTGCCGCGCGACAACATCGTCCAGCACGCCGAGCTCAGGAAGATGTCTGTGATCCAGTATGCGCCGGACTCCAAGCAGGCCGGGGAATACAGGGCGCTGGCCGAGAAGATCCATAACAATTCGGGCCAGGGCACCATCCCCACCCCGATCACCATGGAGGAGCTCGAGGACATGCTGCTCGACTTCGGCATCATGAAGACGGACGAGCAGATGCTTGCCGAGCTTCAGGTCAAGGAAGCGGCGAAGGCGGCCGCACGGTAACGACCGCTACTGACTGGTGGCGCGGCCTGACGTGGCGCGCCTTTCAAAGAACGGCGCCTCGTTGGTGAGGCGTCACCCTGAACCTTGAAAGGGGTCTCATGAGCCTGGAATACGAGAATGACGGCGCCCTCCATGCGAAGCTTATCGAGGAGGTGCTGTCGCAATATCCTGACAAGGCGGCGAAGCGCCGCAAAAAGCACCTCAGCGTCGCAAAGAGCGGCGACGAGGCTGGCGAGGAAAGCGAGGTCCTTTCCGAATGCGAGGTCAAATCGAATATCAAGTCCATCCCCGGAGTGATGACGATTCGCGGCTGCGCCTATGCCGGCTCGAAAGGCGTGGTCTGGGGTCCAGTCAAGGATATGGTCCATATCTCGCACGGCCCGGTCGGCTGCGGGCAATATTCCTGGTCGCAACGCCGCAATTACTACGTCGGCACGACCGGCATCGACACGTTCGTCACGATGCAGTTCACCTCCGATTTCCAGGAGAAGGACATTGTTTTCGGCGGCGACAAGAAGCTGGAACGGATCATCGACGAGATCGAGGAACTGTTTCCGCTGAACAAGGGCATGAGCGTGCAATCCGAATGTCCGATCGGCCTGATTGGGGACGACACCGAAGCTGTGTCCCGCAACAAGGCCAAGGAGCACGAAAAGACGATCGTGCCGGTGCGCTGCGAGGGCTTCCGCGGCGTCTCGCAATCACTCGGCCACCACATCGCCAACGATGCGATCCGCGACTGGGTGTTCGAGAAGAAGGACGTCGAGTTCGAGGCCAGCCCGTACGATGTCAATGTGATCGGCGACTACAACATCGGCGGCGACGCCTGGGCTTCGCGCATCCTGCTTGAGGAGATGGGCCTGCGCGTGGTCGGCAACTGGTCGGGCGACGCTACGCTGGCCGAAATAGAGCGCGCGCCGAAGGCCAAGCTCAATCTCATCCATTGCTACAGGTCGATGAACTACATCTGCCGGCACATGGAGGAAAAGTATGGCATCGACTGGATGGAGTATAATTTCTTCGGCCCCTCCCAGACCGAAGCCTCTCTGCGGAAGATAGCCAAGCATTTCGGACCGGAAATCGAGGCCAAGGCCGAGGCGGTCATCGCCAAATACCGGCCGTTGGTGGATGCCGTCATCACCAAGTACCGGCCGCGCCTCGAAGGCAGGACGGTGATGCTCTATGTCGGCGGGCTGCGCCCCCGTCACGTTGTCACGGCATATGAGGACCTGGGCATGGTTATTGTCGGCACTGGCTACGAATTTGGCCACAACGACGATTATCAGCGCACCGGCCACTACGTGAAGAAGGGCACGCTGATCTATGACGACGTGACTGGTTACGAGCTGGAGAAGTTCATCGAGGGGATCCGTCCTGATCTCGTGGGCTCCGGCATCAAAGAAAAGTACCCGGTCCAGAAGATGGGCATACCGTTCCGTCAAATGCATTCCTGGGATTATTCCGGCCCGTATCACGGCTACGACGGCTTCGCCATCTTCGCCCGCGACATGGATCTGGCCATCAACAACCCGGTCTGGGGCCTCTACGACGCTCCCTGGAAGAAAAAAGCCGAGCCGTCGGCGGCGATCGCTGCGGAATGAAACCTGGCCTCCCGGAAGCCGGGAAGGCCGATGAACGCCTGCGGCCCTTTGTCCGCGGGAGACCTGAAACGTTTCGACGTCCCTGTGCCGCCGTATGGCGGGCCAGATGGAAAGAGGTAACCACCCATGCCGCAGTCGGCTGAAAAAGTTCTCGACCACGCGCCCCTGTTCCGCGAGCCGGAATACAGGCAGATGCTCGCCGAGAAGAGGCTGAATTTCGAATGTCCGCACCCGGACGAGGTCGTTACCGACCAACGCGAATTCACCAAGACGTGGGAATACCGCGAAAAGAACCTTGCTCGCGAAGCGCTTGTCGTGAACCCCGCCAAGGCCTGCCAGCCGCTCGGCGCGGTGTTCGCGGCCGCGGGCTTCGAGCGAACCATGTCCTTCGTCCACGGCAGCCAGGGCTGCGTGGCCTATTACCGCTCGCACCTGTCGCGCCATTTCAAGGAGCCTGCTTCGGCGGTTTCCTCCTCGATGACCGAGGACGCGGCAGTGTTCGGCGGCTTGAAGAACCTGGTCGATGGGCTCGCCAACACGTACCAACTCTACGACCCGAAGATGATTGCCGTCTCGACCACTTGTATGGCGGAGGTCATTGGCGATGACCTGCACAGCTTCATCGAGAACGCCAAGGACGAAGGCTCGGTCCCGCGCGACTTCGACGTCCCATTCGCCCATACGCCGGCCTTTGTCGGCAGCCATGTCGACGGCTATGACGTTGCGGTCAAGGGCATTTTGGAGCATTTCTGGAAAGGCGAGGAGCGCACGGAAGCCGAGGGAACCATCAACATCATTCCGGGTTTCGACGGCTTCTGTGTTGGCAACAACCGGGAACTCAAGCGCCTGCTCGATCTGATAGGCGTGTCCTATACTTTCATCCAAGACGCCTCTGACCAGTTCGACACGCCGTCCGACGGCGAATACCGCATGTACGACGGCGGCACGAAGATCGCAGACGTGAGGAAGGCACTCAACGCCGAGGCGACGCTGTCGCTGCAGCATTACAACACCCGAAAAACACTGGAGTATTGCGAGGGGGTGGGGCAGGCGACGTCCTCGTTCCATTACCCGCTCGGCGTCCAGGCAACCGACGACTTCCTCGTGGAGGTCTCCGCGATTTCCGGCAAGCAAATCCCCGAGGCAATCCGCCTGGAGCGCGGCCGACTTGTCGACGCCATGGCGGACAGCCAATCCTGGCTGCACGGTAAGAAATACGCCATTTACGGCGATCCGGACTTTGTCTACGCCATGGCCCGCTTCATCATGGAGACGGGCGGCGAACCGACCCATTGCCTCGCCACCAACGGCACGTCGGCATGGGAAGCGGAGTTGAAGGAACTGCTTGCATCATCGCCCTTCGGCAAGGATGCTAAAGTCTGGGCGGGCAAGGACCTCTGGGCGATGCGCTCGCTGCTCTTCACCGAGCCGGTGGACCTGCTGATCGGCAACTCCTATGGCAAGTATCTGGAGCGCGACACGGGCACGCCGCTGATCCGGCTGACGTTTCCGATCTTCGATCGCCACCATCACCATCGGTTTGCGCTGATGGGCTACCAAGGCGGGTTGCGCGTACTGACGACGATCCTCGACAAGATCTTCGACAAGCTCGATCGCGAGACAAGCGAGACGGGCGTGACGGACTATTCGTATGACCTCACCCGCTAAACGTGACGGTCGGCTTTGGCCGGTCGTCTTCCCGAGGGACTTTGGAGACCGACGCAATGTCCTTGCTCAGAGCCAAAATCCAGGATGTCTTCAACGAGCCTGCCTGCGAAAAGAACCGCGGCAAGGATGCCAGGGCGCGCAAGGAGGGCTGTTCGAAGCCACTGACCCCCGGGGCGGCGGCCGGCGGCTGTGCCTTCGATGGCGCCAAGATCGTGCTGCAGCCGATCACCGACGTCGCGCATTTGATCCATGCGCCGCTCGCCTGCGAGGGTAATTCTTGGGACAACCGCGGTGCGGCTTCGTCCGGGCCAACGCTGTGGCGCACAAGCTTCACGACCGACCTCACCGAACTCGATGTTGTCATGGGGCAGGGCGAACGGAAGCTCTTCAAAGCGATCCGCGAGATCAAGGAAGCGTATGGGCCGCCGGCTATTTTCGTCTATCCGACCTGCGTGACGGCGCTGATCGGCGACGATATCGAGGCCGTCTGCAAGCGCGCGGCGGAAAAGTACGGCCTGCCGGTGGTACCCGTCAATGCGCCGGGCTTCCTCGGCTCCAAGAATCTCGGCAACAAGCTTGCCGGCGAGGCGTTGCTCGAGCATGTCATCGGCACGGTGGAGCCCGACGATGCCGGCCCTTACGACATCAATATCCTTGGCGAATTCAACCTCTCGGGAGAATTCTGGCTGGTGAAGCCGCTCCTTGATAGGCTCGGCATCCGGGTGCGCGCCTGCATTCCGGGCGACGCACGTTACCTCGACATTGCCGGCGCGCACCGCGCCCGGGCGGCTATGATGGTGTGCTCGACCGCGCTCATCAATCTGGCCCGCAAGATGGAGCAGCGCTGGGGCATCCCGTTTTTCGAGGGCTCCTTCTACGGCATCAGCGCCACCTCTGAAGCGCTCCGACAAATATCTCAGCTGCTCGTGAAGAAGGGTGCCAATCCGGAGATCCTCGGCCGCACCGAGGTATTGATTGCAGAGGAAGAGGCGATCGCTTGGAAGAAGCTAGCCGCCTCCCGGCTGAGGCTCGAAGGCAAGCGCGTGCTGCTTAACACCGGCGGCGTGAAGTCCTGGTCGGTCGTCCATGCGCTGATGGAGATCGGGATCGAGATCGTCGGTACCTCTGTCAAGAAGTCGACCTTCGAAGACAAGGAGCGCATCAACCAGATCCTCAAGGAAGACAACCATATATTCGAGCAGATGGCGGCGCGCGAGCTTTACGCCATGCTCTCCGAACACAAGGCCGATATCCTGCTCTCAGGCGGGCGCACGCAATTCATCGCTCTGAAGGCCAAGACACCCTGGCTCGATATCAACCAGGAGCGCCAACATCCTTACGCCGGCTATGACGGCATGGTGGAACTCGTACGCCAGATCGACCTCGCCATTCATAACCCGATCTGGCGCCAGGTGCGGGAACCGGCACCATGGGATTGCCAGCCTGCGGTGAGGGAGGAACTGCCGAGCACGAAAAGCGAGACCGCGAGCTTGCATGTTGTCCAGGAATTCGCCGGCACGACAGCCGACGATTTCGGCTAGTGTTGAGGAAAGCCGATGGTCCGCATCCTTCCCCAGACCAAAGCGGCGGCGGTCAATCCGCTGAAGTCATCGCAGCCGCTGGGTGCCGCCTTGGCCTTTCTTGGCGTCGACGGCGCGATGCCGTTGTTCCACGGCAGCCAGGGGTGCACCAGCTTTGCGCTCGTGCTGTTCGTGCGGCATTTCAAGGAAGCCATTCCCTTGCAGACAACCGCGATGGACGAGGTGGCAACGATCCTCGGCGGGGCAGACCATCTGGAAGAGGCGATCCTCAACCTCAAGGCCCGCACAAAGCCAACGCTGATCGGGGTTTGCACGACCGCGCTGGTGGAAACCCAGGGCGAAGACTGCGCAGGAGATATCGCCAATATCAGGCTGAAGCGCACCAAAGAACTCGCGGGTACCGAGGTGGTGCTAGCCAACACACCGGATTTCGACGGCGCGATCGAAGAGGGCTGGGCCAAGGCTGTCACCGCGATGATCGAAAGGATTACGCGTCCCGGCGAGCAGGCGCGGCAGTCGAAGAAGATCGTGATCCTGCCTGGCTGGAACCTCACTGTGGCTGACATCGAGCATTTGCGTGAGATGGTTGAGAGCTTTGGACTGAAGCCGGTGATTTTACCGGACGTCTCCGGCTCGCTCGACGGTACGGTGCCCGACCGTTGGGTCACGACCGCCTATGGCGGCACCAGCGTCGAGGATATCCGCGAGCTTGGCACGGCCGAGCAATGCATTGTCATCGGTGAGCATATGCGCCGCCCGGCCGAGCTGCTGCACAGGTTAACCGGCGTACCTTGCGTGCTGTTCCGCTCGCTGACTGGATTGAAGGACGCAGACCGGTTCGCCTCACACCTGTCCGCCGTTTCGGGCGCGGCGGCGCCGGCTGGGGTACGCCGTCGCCGGGCGCAGTTGCAGGACGCGTTGCTCGACGGACATTTCCACTTTGGAGGTAAGAAAATTGCGATCGCTGCTGAACCAGACCAACTCTACCAACTCGCGAGCTTCTTCATCGGCATGGGCTCCGAAATCGCGGCGGCGGTCACAACGGCCGCTATGTCGAAAATTCTGGAGGAAGTACCGGCACAGTCGGTTCAAATCGGCGACCTCGGCGATCTGGAAGCTCTTGGCGCCGGCGCTGATCTTCTCGTCACCCATTCTCACGGTCGCCAGGCAGCGCAACGCCTCGGCATTCCGCTCATGCGGGTCGGCTTCCCGATCTTCGACCGGCTCGGGGCCCAGCACAAGCTCACAATCCTCTACCAGGGGACCCGCGACCTGATCTTCGAGGTCGCAAACATTTTCGAAGCCAACGGGCACGCGCCGACGCCTGAGGCGCTTGATCCACTCCGTAAGCGAGAAATGCCAGATGAGCTCCGTCCGTCGCCTCTCGCTCGTCACTGACGAGGTTCACGCACCGACGCCGGAACGCCAAGCGGGCGCATTGCGCGTGGCGATCGCCACGCAGGACATGAAGAACCTCAACGCCCATTTCGGGTCGGCCAGGCGCTTTGCTGTCTACGACGTGATGCGCGAGGAGTGGAATCTCGTGGAAGCCGTGGCCTTCGATGACGTTTCCGACGAGAGCGGGAAGCACCGAACTGAGGGCGATGACCGCATCACCCCGAAGGTGGAAGCGCTAAAGGGCTGTCATCTCCTGTTTTGTCTGGCGATCGGTGGACCTTCGGCAGCCAAACTTGTTTCCGCAAAGATCCATCCGATCAAAGTGCCGCAGCCCCAGACCATTCAAGAGGTGCTGTTGCGCACGCAGATGATGCTCAGGACGTGTCCTCCCCCTTGGCTGCGCAAGGTGCTGGCGCAGGCAGGTGTCGCTGAACAGAAACCCTCCTTCGAGGACGAAAGCTGAAATGAGGAGTGGGCGAAATGTTTGAAGGCGCTGTTAGCCCTGCCGCCACCGAGGACGAGGCGGCTCTTGCCACCCCGTTCGTCAAATGCCTCGTGCGGCTGATCCGTGCCAATGATTCCCACGGGTCATGGGAAGGCAAATCGGACGCCGAGCTGCTGGGCGACTTCATCATCACCAGGGAACAGCGCCGTGCAATTCCAATCATCGGCGATCCCGATCCGGACGTGCTGTGGAGGCTCGATAAGTTCTACACCGCCGTCGGGCTTGCGATTGAGGAACGCTCCGGCCTGATGGCATCGCCGATGATTGAGATAAGCCATGAGGGCTTCGGGCGCGTGCTCTTCACGGCCGGGCGGTTGGTCGTTCTGTCGAAAACCCTGCGCGACGTCCATCGGTTCGGCTTCGAGACGTTCTGGAAACTCGCCGCAGCCGGTACCCAACTGGCCGGGGATGCCACCGCAGCCATTGAGGCTTATCCCGAGGTGGCGCGGGCGTGATGGAACCGATTTTCGATCAAGGGGATCATGTCAGGCTCGAGGACATGCGATCGCCAGCCCTCTCAATCGAGGCGGTCGAGGCCGATGTGGTTCTTGGGGTAGCGCTGATGAAGCCACTGGTCCTGATCTGTTCGCAAGGTGCGGAGTTGTATCTGTACTACAGCCACATTCTGGGGGTGGATGGCTTCAGGATTGAACTGGCCAGAAGCGTGGAGGAAGCGCTGGCATTAGCCAGTGTACGGGAGCCGCAGGCCGTGGTGCTGGACTGCCAGCCGGCAAGCTCGACAGGGTCCACCATCTGTGCCCAGCTCAAGGCGGAGTTCCGGAACAGAGGCCTGCTGGTTATTGCGCTGATCGCGCCCGGCGCCGAAAACCAGCACCTCGATCTTTTGAAGGCAGGTATTGACGAGAGCTTTGTGCGGCCCTTCGCGCCGGCGATGCTGCTCGACTGTCTACGCACGAAGCTGGCGCTGCCAAAGCCGGGTTCAAACGGGATCGAAAACGGCAGCTGGCTCCGCTGTGGCAGGCTAGAGATGAACGTCGATGCCCGCCGAGTCCATGGTAACGGCCACGACATCCACCTTGGACCGATCCAGTTCAAGCTGCTGCGGCATTTGCTCGAGACTCCCGGCATGGTGTTCAGCCGAGTCGAGTTAAAGAACGCAGCTTGGGGGGAAAAGATTCATGTCGGTGAACGCACCGTCGATGTCCATATCAGCCGGATCAGAAAGGAGCTGGAGAGGACGTCGGCCGGGAGCGTCATTCGAACCATCAGGTCCGACGGCTACTCGCTGGAGGAGGCGGACGTTGAGCCTGAAGCTGACGGCGAATAGGCAGGTGCGGTGCCACTCGACATACTTAGAAAGAAGCAGTCAGATGGCCTTCAAAAGCGTACTCAGTGTGACGGAGTTGACAGATCAGGATGTCAGGACAGCTGCCAGCTTGTGTGCCGGAGTCGGCGCGTATCTTTCCGTACTGGTGATGTCGCCTCCGCCGCTCGTCGCCTCGGCCGCTAGGCGGTGGCATCCCCGAGTGGCCTGGACAACGCGCACGCGCCATTGCCGCACTGGAACAACGGTACACGCAAAGAGATTTTCACAGGACACGGCCAGTTGGGAAAAAACATCCAGGGAAATTCACAAACTGCTGAAAGCCACTCGGCGGTGCTATGATGTCGATATTGCGAACTGCGAAGCGTCGGTGACGCGGTGCGACAGCGGGCGCTCTGCAACGATCTGACCATCGTCGGCCGCACTTCTCAACGACATTAACGTCGGTCCTCTTGTTATCAACGGCAGTCCTGTTCGACACCGGGAAGCCGGTGCTTGTCGTGGGGCGCTGAGGCGACTCTGTCTCCACGGCGCGTGCTGGTCGGCTGGGATTCGCGAGTCGAGCCGTCCCGTTCGATTCGGGAAGCGCTGCATCTGCTAGCCGGTGCTGAGGAAGTTCGTGTCGCCCTAGTGGATCCCGGAGGCGACCTGCACCGGAAACGGCGCCGAGCCGGGAGCCGATATCGCTGCCTATCTCACTAGGCACGGTGCTCGGGTCTCGGTTGACCTGCTGGCGAGCGCCGGAAAATCGGCAGCCACGGTGCTCGCGCAGCACGCAATCGACACGTCTGCAGAAATGATAGTCATGGGTGCTTACGGCAACCGTAGGCTACGTGAGCGACTCTTCGGCGGCGTGACGCGATGGATCGTTGGGAAGCCGCCATTGCCGCTGTTTTTGGCCCGCTGACGGGTTCTGAAGTAGCACCGATGCTGTTCCAAGCTCTACTCCCCTGGTCACCTACCCTGATGCGAAGTCGGAGAAAGGTCGCCGCCAAACGAGCAGGTTTCGCGAAGCTCATGAGCAACTTGCAAGCGTCGTCGCGAAGAACATTCCCCCGACGCCTCTAACGCGCTCGGTGTCTGCTCGCCGAGACAACCCGTAACGCGCAGACAAACGGCCGGGCAGAAGGACAGGCGTCCTCAATGCGCTCAAAACACCAATACTCGAGCCGGCGTCAGGTCGAGAAAGAGAGTCGTTTCAGCGCGGCAGGCCGCGTTCGGACCGTAGCCTCATCGTATTAGCGATATCACGATTTCCCTCACCACTGGCAGGGCTGTCCGGGGAAAGTTTTGAGTGAATCGAAATGCCGCATGTGCATGCCCCGTAAAACGGGGTTTGTCCGTCTTCTCTCTGGTTGTCGAGACTCAGAAAAGGAACGGGGCATGCGCTTTGCACCTAGCATCTTCGGGCAGCTTCTTGAAGCCATGGATCGCCGTCAATTCCAAGCCATTGTGGATCGTCACGACGGCGATGCCTACGACAAATCGTTCAGGAGTTGGGATCATCTGGTGGTGTTGATCTATGCCCAGTTCTGCGGCAGCGACAGCCTGCGTGGCCTGGAAGCCGGTTGGAACGCCAACAGCCAGCATCATTACCACCTGGGCAGCGGTCCGCTGATGCGTTCGACCTTGTCGGATGCCAACAGACGGCGCCCGGTCGCCATTTTTGCCGAGGCCTTCAGCCTGGTGGCGGGCCTGCTCAACCGGCAGACGCGACAAGAGGGTAAAGAAATGCTGCGGCTGATCGATTCGACCCCCATTCCGCTCGGCAAGCTGTGCGAGTGGGCCAAGTCGAACGGACGCATCCGGGGCATGAAAGTCCATGTCGTCTATGACCCGAAGGCCGACCATCCGCGCGTCCTCGACATCAACGACGCCAACGTCAACGACGCCCAGATCGGTCGCCGGATCACCATCGAGCCCGCAGCGACCTACGTGTTCGACAAGGGCTATTGCCACTATGGCTGGTGGACGGCGATCGCCGAGGCCGGGTCGGTCTTCGTGACGCGGCCCAAGACCAACATGGGGCTGGCGCAGGTGTGCAACCGCCCCGTGGCCGAGCCGCAGGGCGACGGCTTCCTGGTCCTGGAAGACAGTGAGGTGAACCTGGTCAGCAAGGGCGCTTGCAAGCTGCCGATACGCCTGCGGCGCCTGCGCATCCAGCGCCAGGAAGGCGACACCATCATGCTTTTGACCAACAACATGGAGCGCTCCGCAGTCGAGATCGGGCAGCTCTACAAAGGCCGCTGGCAAATCGAGCTTCTGTTCCGCTGGATCAAGCAGCACCTCAAGATCCGCAAGTTCCTGGGCAACAACGGCAATGCAATCCCCCTGCAGCTCTTCGCGGCAATGATCGCCTATGCACTGCTGCGCATCGTCGCGCGCACCCGAGGTGTCGTCATTCCAATCCTGAGGTTCACAGAGCTGGTCGCCCAATACTTGTTCGGGCGGCGAAAAATACACGCCATCGAACCGGCGTCGTCGTGAAGAACTCCTGCGTCGCCACCAGGAATTCAAGCGCACAGCGGAAGAGGTAGGGCAGAGGCGATGCTCGGATGGAGCGGCGCCTGCAATCGCAATGGCGTTGCGCTACCACCTGAGCGACCGGAACGGCAAGAAGGTCACGCAAGGCGCTTGAGGCGGACGATGATGACGAGGCTGGCGGTAGCCAACGCGGTGTCCATCTGTTCGTCGCTATGTGTCGAGACGTCCCTGGCCACGCTTCTGTGCCGACGGGAAGCGGGTGATGCGTGTCCAAGACCTGACAGTGGCGGAAAATATGTCGCGTCCAATACAACCGGCGATCTTGGCGCCACAGAAATTTTTCAAAGCATAATCAAGCTTTTACCGCACGCTGAGCGCGTTGGCACGGCCTTTGCGAATTGAGATTCAGCAACACTGAGTGAAGGCTGACTGCACGCAGATGCGCAAGACGAGCGACGCTCTCCCTCCCTTGAATCCTCCTCCCCGTCTCAAAGGGGGAACAAGCTTGCGCATGAGGTCACGCAACCTTTGGCTACGGCTTTGGAGGGCAAGATGATGTTGCGGATGGGGTCACCGGCTCCTTCGATCAAAGTGGAGGACTGGCTGCGTGGCGAGCCCCTTGCGGACTTCCAGCCCGGCAAAGTCTATATCGTCGAATTTTGGGCAACTTGGTGCGAACTATGTGCGGCGGAGATGCTCGAGCTGATGCAGCTACAGGAGAAATACAAGGACAGCGGACTTGAGGTCGTCGGGATCGCGGCTGATGAAGACGCTCCAACGGCCGTCGAGGCCCGGACCAAGTTGGACGCGTGGTTGGCCGAAAAGTGCCCGGATCTGAATCATCGGATTGCGTTCGACGTCACAGGCGAAATGAAAAAGCTTTGGAGGGAACCCAGCTTTTGCGTCGGGATTCCGACCTCGTTCGTAGTCGACCGAGACGGCTGCATCGCCTTTATCGGTCATCCGAGCCAACTCGGTGAGGTTTTGCCGAAAGTGTTCAACGGCAGCTGGCCTACCAGCAACAAAGCGAAAGCCGCCGATCAGCAGCGGATCGCCACAAGCGAACCCCTGGCGCGCGAACAAGCGCTGAAGAAGCCGATGGATGACAGGTTCTGGGCGGCGGTGAAGCTGGAAGATTGGAAGACGGCGCTCTGGGCGATCGAAGAGGGCATCGCCTTGATGCCGGACGACCTCAATTTCCGCCTGGCCCATGCACATCTGTTGCTTCACAAAATACAAGACATGTGGACCGGCTTGCCCGTGATGCGCCAGTTGGTTCGCGACGCGATCGACAAAAATTCCGAGGATTGGATGGTTTCGGCGCTAGACCAACTTTTCCATCCGGCCAATAACCATTCGCGCCTTCCCCCTGCTGAGCGCTTCGCGATGGGCAAGGAGCTGTCCGAACACATCCTGGCGCTGAATCCCCCGCAAGGCGACAGTCCTAAGTTCCGGTCCTATCCCGCGGTCGCCCGGTACTATCACGAGAACGGCAACAATGATCGCGCGATCGAGTTGGTCGAACTGGCACTGACGTCGCGGGACGGTCCGGAGCCTATCCCAGCCGAATTGAAAGAGCAGCATCTGCGGGATTTGTTGCAGGCCCTCGCCAAGTACAGGGGTGCGCAGGCTTGTTGCGGCGCTCTCTTTGCCGCTGCGCAAAACAGTTTCCCGAAGGTGCCAAAGCGCGGTCGGCCAAGGAAGAAAGATAAAAAAGGGTGATTGGTCGAAATGGCTTACTGGCCAATTCGTCCATTCCCCTGGCGTGACCGCAGCAAGGAGGGTCCATGCAGCACTTGGTCGATCGTTTGCAGCAGGATCGAGGCTCGAATTTTCATGGCCTCCCGCATTGCGGCGGAAGCGATGTTCGATGCGATTTCGCAGTCGAGGACATGTTCAAGGTCCGCCCGAGAGACATCAATTGCGTGGAATCAGCGGCGCCGAGCCATGCGTCGGCTGCGCAAGTGTGCCCGAAGTAGGCGTGCCAGAAAACAGACATCGTGCTTCGAGGAAGAGGACTGAAATGAGGAGAAGGCGAAATGTCTGATGCCGCGGTCAGCCCGGCTGTCAACGAGGACGAGGCGGCCCTTGCCATGGCTTGTGTCAGATGCCTCGTGCGGCTGGCTGATCCGTGCTCAGGATGCCTCCGGGTCACGGGAAGGCAAATCGGACGCCGAACTGCTGGGCGACTTCATCATCACCAGAAAACAGCGCCGTGCGATCGCCATCATCGGCGATCCCGATCCGGACGTGCTGTGGGAGGCTCGATATGTTTTACACGGCCGTCGGGCTTAGGATCGAGGAGCGCTCCGGCCTGATGACATCGCCAACAATGGAGATGAAACCCATGAGGGCTTCGGGCGCGTGCTTTTCACGGTCGGGCAGTTCGTCTTTCTGTCCAGATGTCCATCGGTTCGGCTTCGAGACGTTCCGGCAACTCGGGGAGGCCGGTACGAAACTGGTCGACGATGCGACCTCAGCTACTGAAGCCTATCGCGACGTGGCACGGGCGTGAAGACACCGATTTCAAGGAAGGATCTATGTCAAAGCTGGATGAGATGGGAACGAAAGTCCGAAAGCTTCAGCTGCGCGCGGCAATTGCCAAGATGAAATTGCGCGACCTTGCAGAGGATCTCCCGGGAAAATGGACGGACATAGAAGAAGTAGCCGAGGAAGCGTCGGCGGTTTTTGCCGAGTTGGATGGTGCCAAGAGAGAGTTCGCTGCAATGAAGAAGTTACGATGAGGAGCACATTCACTACCCGCGACGGCTCCGGATGGATGCCGGAATATCTCACCGCTATAGACGGCGCCACCTGCATCGGCTGCGGCCGCTGTTTCAAAGTCTGCTCGCGCGAGGTCATGCATCTTTACGGCGTCGATGACGCGGGTGAAATCCTCGGTATTTGCGACGGCGAAGACGAGGACTTCGACGGCGAGCTCAATCGCATGATCATGGTCGTCGACCATGCCGGCCGCTGCATTGGCTGCGGAGCCTGCGTCCGCGTCTGCCCGAAAAACTGCCAGACCCATGTTGCGGCCGACCAGGTCGCAGCATGATCTGAGGAGACAAAACCAGGAGAACGGCGTTGCCCTTTAGAATGTTTTGTCGCGTCCTGGGGCTGGTCCTGTGCAGCACCGCACTGACTGTCTACTTCGCTTCTCATTCCATCGGCAAAGTAGTCGTCACGACGCTGGCTTGTTCGCTGCTCCTTCAACTGGCGTATTTCGGTAGCGTGCTCTTTCTGATCTGGCGGTCGGGTTTCGCTCGCGAAGCTGGGCAAAGGGCTGAGCATTTCGGCAGTTGCAAGGAAGTTGGATCCGAACCCCCAGACCTTGATGAGGTGACGAATGAATCCGCAGATTTGCTCCAGCGCGATCAAATGCGGGCCATATCGCTGCTGCTGCCTTGAGGCGCCCCGCCCGTCGAAAGTCTTGTGGGTGCCGAACACGTACTCAACAAGGCGGTGGTTGCAGAAAGGGACCCGCACCTCGAGACCCAAAGCCATGCTCATCCGGTCCTTGCGGTCGAGCAGCGTCGCAGGTGACGCGTGAGAAAGAGATAGCAGACCTCTCGTGCGGATCGGCCGAGGCCGGCCCGGTCAGGGCGGGTACTTCCGCAAGTGCCCTGCGGTTCTGCTCGTCGAGGTAGCCGCCCCGAGTGATGTTTAAGAAGGCATGCGGATTACATCCAGTGTGTGCTCCGGCGGCATCAGATTCAGGAGGATTTCGCCTCCATCTTCCGCATGATGGGGAGAGGGGGGAGAGACCTCCTTGTTGGCGTCGCCTTCCGATTGCGGCGTCTTTTCATGTCCGTTACTCGTCGTCAAATCGATTGTTTCGATGCAATGCATCTGCAGGGTGGATGAACTCTTGTCGATTAGATGAAGAGTTCAGAGCGTTTGAACGCAGATCAGCTCATCGAAATCCGCGCCTCGAGGAGATGGCAGAGCCGTTATTCGCGCCGCAGTCCGTAAACCATTGGTTGCTGGCAAGAGAAATTTCCGGTGCGGAGCTGCTCCGTAGCCTGCCGGCAAAGGACAACGAGGTGCCAATCGGCGGCGGGCGCAAGGTTTCCCCTCAATGTTGGATACCCCAGGAACACAAATCTGCTAACGCCGCATTGCTTTAATGTAATTTCCTTTCTGGCACGTTCGATGCGGAGACTTTCCGTACGTATCACCGGGTGTCATCCTATGAGCAGGCTCACCGAAAATGCTGTCGCCGCATTTAAGACCGCGCTCTCGCTGGCCGCCAAGCCCGGCCGAAGGTCGGCGCATCATGGTCGAGGCGGGCGGCTGCGCCGGAATAGGATACGGAATCGATTGGAAAGCATCTCGCTGACGGCGACGCGGTCATCGAACCGGGCGGAACTATATGGGTCGATCCGCCAACGAAGCATGTCCGGCATGACTGTTGATCGCGTCACTGGCTGGGATACTCGGGCTTCACACCCGACACACGAACGCGAGCACAACTCTCGCACATCCGGCCAGGACCACGGCTCGAGAATAGCCCCGCAAACCCAATGGCTATGGGCTATAATGGCCGCGAACATGTCGCCTACTTGGGAAAGACCTATAGGAGCAAGACAAGTGGAGCTCGCTTGCATTGGGGTCGGTTCTGGACCTGTCTAATTTGAGCTTTGCGTGTCAGATACACGAGCAAATTGGGCAAAGGGCACTGTTCCTGGATCGGCAGGTCGACTTTGTATCCAGGCATCGCATTCGATTCCTCGGAACTCCAGGTCAGCCACTTCAAGGATCTGGGCGCCCTGACTGGCGCCCCTCGTCGCCCGCCTGGCGGCCCAGAGCCGGATCATTCTGGCTGGGGCCGCCAACGGGTCGGGCTACCGTTTCTCTCCACAAATTGCACGGAAGGCTGTTGCGTTGGCAGTCGAAGATCCCACTGCTTCAACAGGGTAGGTTCGTC
>NZ_JAMYMA010000039.1:0-16823 GCF_040318275.1 Mesorhizobium sp. M1217
TGGTCGAGAAGTCCAATTTTGAGGGCATTCCCGAAGAATTCAACACGCTGTCGGAGGGCAAGGTCCTTCTCGTCAAACGCTTCGATCGCGGCGCCGATGGCGATAGGATTCACATTGAGGATTTTGCTCAGGTCTTCGGTGTCTATCCCTCGCGCAAATACGAGGGCGCTGCTTACCATGACATAGCCTCGGCTCTTGGCGTGGCCGTCTTGACTACGGCGGCTCTCGAATTCGTCCGCCGCTTGGCGCTGACTGTCATCACCGGCAATGGCGACATGCACCTGAAGAACTGGTCGTTGATCTATCGCGGAAACGGCTTTAAGCCGGCCCTTTCACCAATCTACGACCTACTGTCGACCGTGCCATATCTTCCCGCGGACGCCATGGCGCTTTCGCTTGGAGGAGAGCGCTCGTTCAAGGCGCTAGCAGCACCGCGATGGAAAGCATTTGCGAACCGTGCAATCCGGAGCCGCCAGTCCTGAAGGCAGTGGTCGAGACCGTCGAACTCGTCAACGAGCACTGGTGGCATCTGCCTGAGCGCGACGTTGTCGCGGGGAAAGTGCTCGGGTGGATCGACGAGCATGTGAAGGCGATGACGCCGATACTGAACTCCTGCGCCGAGAAGTGAGCCGAGCCTCTTGGCTTAACGTTGGCGGAATGATCGCCAGCGCCGGTGGCCCAGCCTCACTTGGCAGGCTTCTCCCTTTTTGTTGCGCGTCAGTTTTGTCCGCTGTCCAACGATGTCGGATTTGCGACATAGTCGCAGTAGAACTATGATGTTCTTTATAAAACACGTACATGCAGGTTCCGCTGCGAGCCTTAGGTGCTGAGGGAAACGCTTGTCGCATGCAGATGATGTTTATCCGGTGCTCTGGCTGCGGCGAATTGGACCAACAAAGATAGCGTTAGAAAGTATGGCTCCGGCAAAACTCATCCAACATTGCGGTTAAGCGGCCCGACAGTCATCTCCGACAAGCGACAAAATCAACTGAGCGTTCTCGAGTGCCCGTCAGATATGCGCCGTGTGGACCGACGCGACTGCGGTTCAGAATGAGACCCCCGGCGCGTGTCACGATTGCAGGACCCGACGCTCCGGGACAGCTCAAGAACCTCTTGGCTTGCGCGGCGACATGATTGGCGATACTCCAGCCGAATTGGAGCACCAGAAGCTGGCCCAGCAGCAGCTGCAAATCGGGGTGCAGCACGAGTGCCATCATACGTGCGATTAGTGACAACACCAGCGCGACGGCCCAACGACCGCTTGGGCGGCGTGTAAGAAATTCCGCTCGGCACCACTATCTGAAGATAACCAGGGTGCGCCAAGACAAGACAGGCGAGGTCGAGCCGTCAACGAACGCATTGTAAAAAGCGGCAGATGTGTTGGTCGCGGTTGAGCGCCAGCTCGTGCTCAATGTGCGAACGGCCGGCCCAGATCAATGGCAGGCTGGAGCGATACAGAGGTATGCGTAGACCGACGTCCTTGCTGCGGTCTCCCCGATCAAAATCGCCTCAGACTCGCTGCCTGACATTCCCAACTTCTTTCCGGTCTGCGAGGTATGCGGGTCGCAAGTAACGGAAGCCGACACGTTGTGTCGCCTTTGTCGGGTCCGCGACACAGGCTGGCTTAGCCAATCTCTTGTTGCCTCGGGCTAAGCAGCTGAAAAGAATTCACGAATTTTCTTCTCCGGCCCAGTCAGTCACGTTGGCACGAGTCTTGAAAACCTTGGTGCAAGGCGGCGAGAGCTGCCAACGCATTCATGTCGCGGGCAGCCGCAAATGGAACAGAAGAAGGAAAGCTACATGTCAGGTCTGCGTCAGATCGCGTTCTACGGCAAGGAGGGCATCGGCAAATCGACGACGTCCCAAAATACGCTCGCCGCCCTTGTCGACCTCGGGCGAAGGATCCTCATCGTCGGCTAAGACCCCAAAGCCGACTCCACCCGCCTGATCCTGAACGCGAAGGCGCAGGATACGTTCTGCACCTCGCAGAACAAGAAGGTTCGGTGGAAGATCTCGAACTTCAGGACGTGCTCAAGGTCGGCTGCTTCCAAGCATCCTGACTTGTTGTACAGCATGCTGTGAGGACACCTGATGCATTGTCGCGCGAATCGTCGATCAATTGTGAACTCACAAAGGATATCACCATGACTGAGGTTATTCGCTTTACCTGGCAGGCACTTCATGCCCATTTCAAAACCGATGATTTGATGGAGCTGACGAGCTCCCACCGACGGTTTTATCCACATCTCCTGCCGGATCTTCAAACCATGATCGAAGAGCAGATCGCGCCTCTGTCTCCCAAGCTGGTCGGCGTCCACCAGTTCTACGACTCTGAGCCCATGAAGCTATCAGACCTTATCATTCGCCAGGAACATGCCGTCGTTCCGATAACACCCTTGCAATATCAGGACATCGACATCGGCGAAGAGGAGCCTTATGCGTCTCTGCACAACGGCCTGTGGTTGTTCCAGATCGGCGACGAGCCGGTTGCGGTTTTTCTGTCGCAGTTCACCGCCCCATACAATGGCATGACATACGTTCAAGTGGAAATCGCTTTTCTGCCCGGCGAGCAGGCATGCGACTTCTCGCGCGAATTTCTTCGCAAGATCCAGGAGGGCTGCGAGAGCTCACGATATTATCGCAACAAGGTCCTCTCTTTCGAAGAAGATGCAGGAACCTCTGGAATGCAGGGTACGATGCGGGTTCATGGTCTTCCTGCCGTATGCCGGAACGACCTGGTGCTTTCCGAGGCAACTATGGCGCGTCTTGATGCCCACATCTTCGATTTCGATGGACACCGAGAGGAGCTGAAGCGTCTCGGCCAATCGACGCAAAAGGGTATTCTGCTTTACGGACCTCCTGGGACAGGCAAGACGCACGTCATCCGTCATGTTTGTGCCAACCTGCCTGGCCGCACTACCGTTCTGGTCACGGCTGAGCAGACAATTGCGATTGGGTTCTACATCGCGCTGGCGCGTACCTTGCAGCCGAGCATCGTCGTGCTGGAGGACGTCGATCTGGTGGGCCGGTCGCGAGAGGATGTTCATGGTCAAAAGGCCGAACGCCTCCTCAACCGTCTGTTGAACGAGATGGACGGTCTTGAGTCAGGGACAGATATCTTTTTCTTCCTGACGACGAACCGGCCGGAGGACATTGAGGAAGCGCTCGCTTCGCGCCCGGGCCGCGTGGACGAAGCTATTGAAATTCCGCTCCCCGACGCTGGTTGCCGCGAGCGGCTGATAGCGCTCTATGGTGGTGCTCTCACCTTCGAGAGCGGAGCGGTGGCCGATGCCGTCGCACGCTCAGACGGCAGCAGCGCGGTCTATGTCAAGGAGATGGTCCGTCGTCTGGCCCAACGGAGCCTCGCGCGAGATGGCTCTCATTTTGTCTCGCGCGACGATGTGGAGGTGGTCTTCGGCGACTCCGGAGTATTGTCCAGCCGTCTCAACAGGCGCATCGTCGGCCTCACCGACAAGGCGTCAAGAAGAAAAAAGGCCGAAGAAGATGACAGTGACTGCTGCGGCTAAAGTTCTGCGGCCCGAGTGCGCCTTGTGCTGATTTTCGATGACTTCGCTCTAATCAGCGCAAGGCGCCAGTGGGCGCCCCTCGGCCATGCCTGGTCGGCTCGATGCGAGGCCAGGAACGATGAGTGCCCGAATTCACCTGGCGGCTCACCTGCGGAGCGGTCCCGCACCGCTCCGATCCGCCGCAGTCAGTGTTCGTCGTGAACGACGCTTGCGCACTGCCAGCCCTGGATGAACAGCCTCCGATAGCCGAAGCGTCGCCACTAATTGGCGAGGCTGCAGGAGTCGTTCGCGCAGCGTGGTGTGATTTTCATGGAATGAGCACGCGAAAATGCGGGGTCGGGATTCCACGGTCATTGACAGCGTGATATGATTTCGCGGTTGGTAGCGATCAGCCACTGTCCAATTCCGTTCCGGTTCGCACGCATTCCAGATAGGCGCGATAGGCGAAGCTGCGGTCGCGCTTCTTCCCCATGGTGTCCACGAGAATATTGGCTTCGGTCAGCGCCTCGATCGCACGGATCGCGGTCGCTTGCTTACGCCGATCAACTTTATGACCGAGGCAACGCTCACGATCGGATGACGCGGCGATTGCTCGAACAGTCTGACTGCGGAGCCGGAGGCGGATTGGGCTTGGAGCAGTCGCACCCGGTGCGAGGATACGAGATTGAACAGTTCACGCGCCGAAGCGACGGCTTCACCGGAAGTGGTGGCGATCGAGAAAGAAGTCTATCCAGCCCTCCCAGTTCCCTTCCACCGGATTAAAATCGAGGCGCCGGTAGTACTCTTCCCTGTGGCGCTTGAAAAACAGGCTGAGATAGAGGAGCCGCGCCTTTAGTAAGCCCCAGTGCTCCAAGAGCAGGGCGATCAGGAGTCGCCCGATCCGCCCGTTGCGGTCGAGATAGGGATAAATGATCTCGAACTGCACGTGGCGAAAACCTGCCCGCACCAGCTTCGCTAGCGGATCGTCGACGTGGATGTATTTCTCAAATTCGCTGGGAAGCTGGGGAAGCTTATCCGGTGGCGGCGGGACCTAGGTCGCATTGCCTGGCCGACTTCCCCCGATCCAGTTCTGGCTGCGGCGTACGTCTTCTTGTTCGAACAACGCACGACGCGCATCAACCGCTTGTGCGTCTCGTTCAGGAGCGCATGGAAATCGGCAGCCCCTGCTTCGACGCAAGCTGGTCGCGGGCATAGGCGAGCGTGTCGAGGTAGTTCGTGACCGCTTCCATATCGGCGTTGGGTGCCGGCCCCTCTTCGGCCTCGAAAGCCAGAAGGTCCACGAGTGCTGCCTGCGTGCCCTCGATCTGCGACGAGATCACTGCCTCCTTGCGCACGAAGGCATAGATGAACCAATCGAGGTCAAGGCACCATATCGCCAGCGCTCGCCGCCCTTGTCGACCTCGGGTGATTGCCATGACGACCATTGTGTACCGAGATGGGATCATGGCAACGGACAGCCGCGTCTATTCGAGCGACGGCAGCCCGATCGGCTTCAAGAAAAACCTGCACGTCCTGCCCAATGGCGCCCTGGTCGCGTCCTCGTCGAGTGATGTCGGCCAGACCGACGCCGCGAGCCACGGCGGCCAGACCGACGCCTTCGCCAAATGGTGCAGCCAGGTGGTCAACGAAGGCCATCCCCACCCATGACAGCAAGATCGGCGTCAAGGCGCTGCTGGTGTGGACCGACGGCACCGTCCACTACTGGAACCATTGGTCCTGCTTTACCGGGCCGCTCGAGGCGCCATTCTTCGCGATCGGCTCCGGCACGGAGTTTGCACTGGGCCCGCTGCACGCGGGCAGAACGGCCGAGGAAGCGGTCAGGATCGCCAGCGAGTACGATTCCTTAACCGGCGGGCCGATCCACACTGCGAAGCTCTCCCCTATCCCGAACCCGCCCAACACGCCGATTTCGGGTGTCTAGCCGTGAAGAATCTACGCCGTCAACGTCACCCAGCGGCTGACGCTTACCTAATGCGGCCGCAGCCGAGGCGCAAAGACCAAGCATGTGCTAACGTTCAACATGGATCACCCGATTGGAGGCCGGCCAGTTGTCGGGCTCCTGGGAGATCAATAGCGGTCGCAAGTAACGGAATCCGACACATTGTCGTCTTTGTCGGGTCCGCTACACACGGTTTGCTTAGCCAATCTCTTGTTGCCTCGGGCTAAGCAGCTGAAAAGTATTCACAAATTTTGCTCCGGCCCAACTCAGCCGAGTTGGCACGGGTCTTGAAGCCCTTGGTGCAAGGCGGCGAGCTGCCTTCATGGCGCGGGCAGCCGCAAATGGAACAGAAGAAGGAAAGCTACATGTCACGTCTGCGTCAGATCGCGTTCTACGGCAAGGGGGGCATCGGCAAAGTCGACGACGTCCCACGCTCGCCGCCCTTGTCGACCTCGGGCAAAGGATCCTCATCGTCGGCTGCGGCCACAAAGCCGACTCCACCCGCCTGATCCTGAACGCGAAGGCGCAGGATACGTCCTGCACCTCGCAGCACAAGAAGGACCGGTGGAAGATCTCGAACTCCAGGACGTGCTCAAGGCCGGCTACTTCCATGCATCCTGACTTGTTGTACAGCATGCTGTGAGGACACCTGATGCATTGTCGCGCAATCGTCGCTCCATTATGAGCTCGCAAAGGATATCATCATGACTGCCGTTCGCTTTGCATGGCAGGCACTCCATGCCCATTGGCGCTCTACGAGGATGTCTACTGCCGGCGCGGCGCTGCCGAGAACCACATCAAGTCGTGGAAGACGCATCTCGCCGCCGACCGCACCTCCGGCACAAGAGCGACGGCCAACCAGTTCCGGCTGTTCCTGCATGCCGGCGCCTACTGGCTTATGGGGGGCCTGCGTGCCGCGATGCCGAAACGCTCCAGCTTTGCAGTCGCTCAACTCGACACGCTGCGACTGCGCCTCATCAAGATCGCCGCTCGCATGGTCGACATGAAGACCCAAATCCGCCTGCACCTGCCGACATCCTGCCCGGACCAGCGCATTCTACGCATCGTCCTCAGTCGCATCCCGCAACTCGCGATATAAACAATGGGGCGCAGACGTCCCGGAACAAACCCGCTGACCTCAACCCGCAAACCCTCGCCTTCCATCACGACGGATCACCGCCGGCGCCTGATGAGGCTTGGGAAAACGCACAGCAAAGGAAACCAGATCGCCGCTTCAGGCCGCCGAAAGCTCTTCGCCGTGCATCAAGCGGGCTAGGTTCCGCGGGCGATCTAATGCTTCCCAGAATCTCTACAATCAACTTTTGTGTCGAGGAGGAAAGTATGTGGTATAAGACGGCGATGGTGGTCGCGCTGGCCACAATCTGCACAGGCTGCATGACGGCGGAAGACCGCCGTGCCGCGGACGAGGACCGCCGTGCCGCGGACGAGGCGCAATGCCGGTCCTACGGCTTCGTCGGGAACGATGCCTTCGCCGAATGTCTGCAGCGCATCGAGCTCGAGCGCCGCGCGGACCTGAGAAGCGCGTGCGCTTTCGATCCTTGGGACCGGCCGGTGATCTATCGTCCGGTCATCATCCGGCCATGGCCCTGTTTTGAAGATTGGTAGATTCATGTCGTTTATGCAGCCTGTCAGGATGTTCCTTACGACGCGACCGGGCACTCGATAGGATCAAAGGCGTGTGCGGCTAGAGCTGGTCCGGCGATGAAGCGGGGGATCTCGGCTTCGTCGCCACAGGTTTTGGCAGCAGCGTCATTCCGACCACCGCAAGGAGCCGGAGAAGCTCGCCTACTATCTGGTCAGGGGCACGGCGTTGGCCGAACTGGCCGGTGCCGCCGCCTGCGCTGGGCGGTCGAGGAATGGCTTCGAGCGCACCAAAGACGATCTCGGCCTCGACCACTACGTCGTGAAATTCGCTGACTGCTTTTGAGGCTACTGTCAGCTAGCTCTGCCAAAAGGGTTGTTGTTGGGACAAACAACTGGCGACCTTATGAAACCAGTCACCTTACCAAAACCGTCCGACGTGCCGATCGCAGATGGCAAACGACACCGGATCATCCGCAAAACATTAAAGAACGACAGAAAGGCAACAATGACACTGTCACCAAAAGATGTCGCGGCCCCGGGCCTCCCGAAACCGTCGACGAAATTTCGGCCTGACTGGCTGCGCCCGATACTTCCTGCGATCGCGCTGGCCCTGGTAACGACCGCTCCGGATCCGGGCGCCACTTACAACGGGGGACGGAAATGTGAGAAATTTCCTAAATCTTTGTTGTGCAATCCGCCAGACGACGGAGCAGACGACGGAGCGGACCGTGGTCAAGGGTGATGGATGAGCTTTTCCGCCCCATGTCCTTTGTCACAGGTTTGTCCTTCGTTGATGGGCAGCACGGGGACGAGATGGGGCTTAAGACGACGGTTGATCCAGCTCTTATCCGCGGGTTGGTAACCGCACTGGTGCCTTCGGCCACACGCGGTCCCTGATATCCAGGTCGGCGAACACCTTTCGGATGAAGGGGAATGGTCGCCGCGAGGCGTTCAGGACCGGGCCGGCGCCGTCGCGATCCTGGATGCTGGCGGGATGCGGATAAGGGACGAGAGCCCGACCGTCGGTGTCGACCAGCGCATGGCGCTTGCGGCCTTTGATCTTCTTGCCGGCGTCATAGCCACGCGGCCCGCCACTCTCGCAGGTCTTCACGGTCTGGCTGTCGATGACGGAGGCCGTGGGTGAAGCCTCTCGGCCGCAACGTTCGCGATCCAGCATCAGGAGCTTGTGGTTGATCTTCTCGAACAGGCATGTGTCACGGAACAAGCAAAACCAGCGAAACACCGTGCTCCTCGGCGGAAAATCCGATGGCAGAAGACGCCACCCGATCCCGCCGCGCATGACGTAGAAGATCGCGTTCACGATCTCGCGCAATGGCCATTTGCGCGGTCGCCCCGTCGGGCGCGCCGTGGGCATGAGTGGCGCGATCAAACTCCACTCTGCGTCCGTCATGTCTGTTTCGTAACGCAGGCTTCCGCGGTTATGCTGGCGGCGAGTAGCTGGCGTCCACATCAGGTCTCTCCAATCAGGCTTCGACAACCCGTTGGAATCACGACCGCGCCAGCTGCTCAACCCCTTCGGCGAGATCAATATTGGAGCACATGTTTGTGTGGATGTAGATTCACACGAATCCACTAACACATTGAATGCGAGGGCGGCTTGCGGCATGACCGAGGTGCGTGAGGATAGCGGCCCCCCGCCGTAGCCTTGCTGATAGTGCCGTGCGGTTGACGGATCGGATTATGCTCGGCGTCTCGCGATCGTCGAGCATAACGCGCGAAGCCCGCGAGCCCGACGATCCAAGGCAAACCGGCATGGCGAAACACTGCCTTCATGAACAAGCCGTCCGAAGCTCCAGTCCATCCAGAATAGCATCGGTCGGGCGAGTGACAAACTGGCGAACAGCCTTCACGTGTGCCGCGCATGAGAGCGCCGGCCAACGAGCGGGCAAAACCCGTCAAAGCTTCTTGAGCAGTGCGCCGCCGATCGAGTATCCCCGCCCTGAAGGTGCAGAGCAGGCCGTAATCGCCCGCCTTCATATCCTCGTGGTTTTCCTTGAAGGCGATGATCGCGCCGGCCGCCGCCGTGTTGCCGAGCCGCTCCAGCACCATTGGCGCCCGGTCATGCCGACATCATGGCCGAAGGAGAGCTTCAGGATCATCGCGTTCATGCGCGCATTGGCCTGATGCAGCCAGAACCGGCGGATGCCATGCGGGGTCAGGCCGTGCTCGGCCAGGAAATCCGTTGAACATTGCCCCCAGCGGTGTTTCAGCCGCCGACCATCGGACCCCAACCACCGCCACCGGCCGGTGGAGGAACGCGCCTGCGGCGCCCAGCGGAGCCACCAGGCAGGTAGGAACCGGATTGTTGGGGATCTTGCGGAACCACCGGAGCTGTTTCACCATGTCGCCGTCGAAACAAGGTCAGCACGAAGGCGCCGAGGCAGCCGCCGAGGGGATGCCGAACGGTGCAAGCCGCCAGAACAGCTTCCAGTCGATATTGCGGTGGTAATGGTGCGCCGTGCCGGATGCGGCCGTGGTGAACACTTCCGCCGCGTGCACCGCGGCCGAAGCCTGCGCCGGCGGAACGCCGAAGGAAAGCAGAACCGTCGAGGAGATCGCGCCGTATGCCATGCCAAGCGCACCGTCGACCGCCTGGGCGAGAAAGCCGACTATGGCGAACAGAATGAATTCAGTCATTGGTGTCCGCCATAAAGTGCGCCGCATGCAGGCCTGTGGATCGGGCAGCCGGCTTGGATCCGCGCCAGAGAAAAGGGCGGCATCGCTGCCGCCCTTTTCCTGTAGTTGGAGGTTGGCTGGATCAGAAATCCATACCGCCCATACCGCCCATGCCGCCGCCGCCCATGCCGCCAGGCATGCCGCCGCCGCCACCCGACTCCTTCTTCGGAGCCTCGGCGATCATGGCTTCGGTGGTGACCAGCAGGCCGGCGACCGAGGCCGCGTCCTGGAGAGCCGTGCGCACGACCTTCATCGGATCGACGATGCCCATGGCGATCATGTCGCCATATTCGCCGGTCTGGGCGTTGAAGCCGAAGGTCGCGCCCTTGTTGTCGAGGATCTTGCCGGCGACGATCGAAGCTTCGGCGCCTGCGTTCGCTGCGATCTGGCGGGCCGGAGCCTGCAGGGCGCGGCGAACGATGGCGATGCCGGCCGTCTGGTCGGCATTGGCGCCGGTGACGGTGATGGCCAGCGAAGCGCGCAGCAGGGCGACGCCGCCGCCGGGAACGATGCCTTCTTCGACGGCCGCGCGGGTCGCGTTGAGGGCGTCATCCACGCGGTCCTTCTTTTCCTTGACTTCCACTTCGGTCGCACCGCCGACGCGGATCACGGCAACGCCGCCCGCCAGCTTGGCGAGACGCTCCTGCAGCTTCTCCTTGTCGTAGTCCGAGGTGGTCTCCTCGATCTGCTGCTTGATCTGGGCGACGCGGCCCTGGATCTCGGCCTTCTTGCCGGCGCCGTCGACGATGGTGGTGTTCTCCTTGGAGATCGACACCTTCTTGGCGCGGCCGAGCATGTTGAGGCCGACATTCTCGAGCTTGATGCCGAGGTCTTCGGAAATGACCTGGCCACCGGTGAGGATGGCGATGTCCTCCAGCATGGCCTTGCGGCGATCACCGAAGCCCGGCGCCTTGACGGCGGCGATCTTCAGGCCGCCACGCAGCTTGTTGACGACCAGCGTGGCCAGGGCCTCGCCTTCGACGTCTTCCGAGATGATGACCAGCGGCTTCGAGGTCTGCACGACAGCCTCGAGGATCGGCAGCATGGCCTGCAGGTTGGAGAGCTTCTTCTCGTGGAGAAGGATGTAGGCGTCTTCCAGATCCGCAACCATCTTGTCGGCGTTGGTGACGAAGTAGGGCGAGAGATAGCCGCGGTCGAACTGCATGCCTTCGACGACTTCGAGTTCGGTCTCGGCGGTCTTGGCTTCCTCGACCGTGATGACGCCCTCATTGCCGACCTTCTGCATCGCTTCGGCGATCATTGAGCCGACCGAAGCATCGCCATTGCCGGCGATGGTGCCGACCTGGGCAACCTCTTCTGAGGTCTTGATCTTCTTGGCGTTCTTGATCAGCGTCGAGACGACGTCGCTGACCGCGAGGTCGATGCCGCGCTTCAGGTCCATCGGGTTCATGCCGGCGGCAACCGCCTTGTGGCCTTCCTGGACGATCGACTGCGCCAGAACGGTCGCGGTCGTGGTGCCGTCGCCGGCGATGTCGTTGGTCTTCGAAGCAACTTCGCGGACCATCTGCGCGCCCATATTCTCGAACTTGTCCTCCAGCTCGATTTCCTTGGCGACGGTGACGCCGTCCTTGGTGATGCGCGGTGCGCCGAACGACTTGTCGATGACGACGTTGCGGCCCTTGGGGCCGAGCGTGACCTTCACTGCGTCGGCGAGGATGTTGACGCCGCGCAGCATGCGCTCACGAGCGTCGCGGGAAAATTTTACGTCTTTGGGCATTTTTTAGCTCCGAAGGTCTGTGGAAGAGGCGAACTGGATTTCGGCGGTCAGAATGATGCCCATAATGTCGGATTCCTTCATGATCAGAAGGTCTTCGCCATTGAGCTTCACTTCGGTGCCGGACCACTTGCCGAACAGGATGCGGTCGCCAGCCTTCACGTCGAGCGGAACAAGCTTGCCCGCCTCGTCGCGCGCGCCGGAGCCGACGGCGACGATCTCGCCTTCCTGCGGCTTTTCCTTTGCGGTGTCGGGAATGATGATCCCGCCGGCGGTCTTCGCTTCGGAGTCGACGCGGCGAACGACCACGCGGTCATGCAGCGGCCGGAAATTCTTTGCCATTTTTGGATGTCCTTGGTGCGGATGTTGAATGGTGTTCCGTTGCCGGAGCGTGCGAGTGCTATCGTGGCGCTGAGACAGGCGGTCGGCTGCGTCCCCGTCTTCCCCGCCTGTGGGTGCAGGTGGATCGGTGGGCAGCGTCGAGCTGGCTAGTAACCTTTTTTCATGTTCCAAGCCTTACTCCAGTGCCATCTTTGACGGGTCCGGGAGACCCGCAGCGGCAGTATGTTTTGGTGAGGTGATCAGGGGACGTCGTCTTCTCCTTGGTCAGTCACGTGTTTGCGGATGACGGCGAGGCTGGGCTGGACGCCTGGGCCGGCTATTTGCACAACCACGCCAGGAAAGTGGACGAATTGACCAGTAAGGCATTCCGACACGCCCCTTCTTAGGTTTGCTCCTCGGCCACCCCATTGACGTTGGGAGAATCCTTTTGCGGAGCTACACAGATAGTGCCGTGACAAACCTTCTCACCCTTGTAGTTGGCCAGAGCCTGCAGCAACTCCGGTAGAAGGTGCTGTTTCAGGTCGTTCGAGATAGGCTCCGGACCGTCCAGCACCTTAAGTGCCTGCTCGACCAACTCGATCGCGCGATCTTTGTTGCCGCTCTCATGATAGTACTGAGCGACCATCGGATAAGACATGAACTTAGAGCCGTGGCCTTGCGGCAGTGCCACGATGTGTTTAGACAGCTCTTCGCCCATCGCAAAGCGCTCAGCAGACGGAAAGCCCGCATAATCAAAGCACGGCGCGAAGAGTAGGAATAGCCCATAATATATCCAGTGCTCGGACTCTCTGTTGATCGCGTCGCGAACGAATTGGCGCATTTCGGGCAAGCCGGCCTCCATGTCGCGCATTTTGTGAAGCAACAGATGCGCAAGACTCACGCGGAAATATAGGTTGTCCGGCATCAAGGCGACGCCCTCCTCGATTGCCGAGCGCGCCGTCTTCCAATCATTTGTCTCCATCGCCGCCCGATATCTAGCCTTGATCGGCTTCGTCAGCGCTTGTTCGCGCGCTTTGGGTTCGCCTTTCGCGATCCGCTCCCTGTCGGCGGCTTTCGCTTGATCGCTGGCGCGCCAGCTGCCGTTGAGCACCTTCGGCAAAACCTCATCGAGTTCCGTCGGGCCACCAATAAAGGCGATGTGGCCGTCTCGGTCGACCACGAAACTGGTCGGAATCCAGCAAGAAAAGCTGGGCTCCATCCAAAGCTTTTTCATTTCGCCTGTGGAGTCGAACGCCATCCGAAAGTTCAGATTCGAGAACTTTTCGGTCAACCACGCGTCCAGATTGCTGCGGGCCTCATCGGCCGTTGGAGCGTCTTCACTAGCCGCGACTCCGATGATCTCAACGCCGCTGTCCCTGTATTTCTCCTGCAACTGCATCAGATGAGGCATCGCGTCCACACATGGGCCGCACGAAGTTGCCCAAAATTCGACGATGTATACTTTCCCGGGCTCGAAGCTGCTGAGCGGCTCGCCACGCAGCCAGGTTTCCACTTGAATCGAAGGGGCCGGGGACTCCATCTGCAAGACCGGGTGCTGTCCAAAGTTATTTCCAAAGGGTAAGGTTGTCGGCACTCTGGTTTCCTTCCTAGAGAGGCACGGGTTGGGGGGAAGAGGAGCCTCTGGTTGCTCCCTTATTCGTGCAAGGGCCATGCCAGCGAGCTCAGCGCGCACATGCTTTGGAAAAACCTCCCGGTGCCCCAGATGACCGGTTGTAATGCACCTGATATTTTTGCCATTGTTTGTTCTGAACCTGTCATATTGTCTGCCGCTGTCAGGTTTTGGACACGCTTCGCGCCGCCCGAAAAGCGTGGCCCGTCCCCGAAGCGCCAAGGCCATTAGGACGCGCGGCAGGCAGCCTCTGCCCGTCCCGAGGGAATTCGCCTCAGTGACATTGGTGGGTTGGCTCGCCGCTAACAGTTTTGAAGAGGAGGATGAACAAAGCCCCCGGCGAAGTGTGAGCCAGCCTAATCGACCGACACTGCGGGTATGCTCCAAGCTACACAGTGATGTAAAGGGCGCTACGCGCTTGGAGCTACACACATGACGCTGAACATTCGCAATCCGGAGGCGGATACTCTCGCTCGGGAGCTTGCGCGCATTGACGGCACAAGCATCACCCGATGCTGTGATTGTCGCCCTGCGGGAAACCATACGCAACCGGATGAACAAGGAAAGCCCGATAGAAACGGCGCAAAAGACACTGGCTAAGCACGGCCTGTCTTTCAGCCAGGTCGAAAGCCGGTTCCACCGGAGGCCTATCACGAGCTCGACCATGATCTCAACAGGTGGTGACGAATAATGTTCGTCGATGCATGTGCGATCGTCTCGATGATGGCGGCGGAGGACACGGCCGACGCCTATGAAGCGGCGCCGCTCGATGCGGCTCGCCGTTCACATGACACTTGCTGCCTAGGAAGCCATCATCGTGCTTTCACGGCCGGATCAGTTGAATTGCGCCTACAAAGCGGCTGAGGCGGTCGTCGTCGAATGGCTCGCAGCACCAAAGATTCGGCTCTGCGAGCCCGGTTCGCCCCGACACGTCCTGTCCTACGCGGTCGCTGTCGCCGGACAGCACGGCATAGCAAAGCGGCGCCTCAGCAAGTTCGATTGCCCCTACGCCTATTCCAAGGCGATGCACTCGCCGCGGCTCACGCTGGACCACCTTTTGCTTCAGACAGACGTGGCGACCTTGCCAAAAGGATCAGATGAATGACCGTCTTCGAAAAATCGACTGAACTGCCGGAATTGACCGGGGTCGTTGCCGCCGAGCAGGTAGCCGATCAGCCGTCCCTGTGGTCGACGGGAAGCACGTTTTGCATGTCAGCGGCCATTTGCAGCGCCTGAGAGCTCGTTGCGGGGCTGATTTCCAAATCCAGAGGATAAGGATAATCGATCGGTTGGAGGCGTCGTTTCGGTAGATCGGCCATTGACTCTGCCCACCGCTGGCTCATATATAACCCATTGGGTTATAGGAAGTGCATGCAGACCGTCGCCGAGACACCATTGTTCATCAGGCAGGCGGCGGAGCTGTTTAGCGACGATGAGCGGAAGGAACTGATCGACTTTCTCGCTGCCAATCCGCAGGTGGGTGATGAGATTCCAGGTACCGGTGGCGTTCGAAAGATGCGGTTCGGCGCCAAAGGCAAGGGTAAGCGCGGTGGCGCAAGGGTCATCTACTACTGGTACAGCGATGACGCACCGATCTACGCGCTGTTGGCGTACGGCAAGAATGAAAAGGTCGATCTGAAGCCGGACGAGGCAAAAGCGGTTGCAGCCTTCGCCAAGGCGATTAAGGCAGCGAACAGGAGCAGGACATGAGCGAGATGACAAAATTCGGCGCTGATCTGATCCAGTCTATGTCGGAAGCTCTGGCGCACGCGCAGGGTAAGGACGTTCCCGGTATCAAGGTGCACAGCGTCGATGTTGGCGCGGTCGACGCCAAAGCCATCCGCAAGAAGCTCGACCTGACACAGGATGAGATGGCGACCGTGCTGGGAACCAGTCCATCCGGCTACAAGAAGTGGGAGCAGGGCAAGCGGCAGCCAAGCGGCGCGGCCCGTACACTGCTTCGCGTCATGGACCGGGAGCCTGAGGCGGTGCTGCGTGCTCTAACGCCCAATGATACGGAGGCCAACCTCAACAACAAAACTCCTGCAGCCGCGCACTGAGCAGGGGAGGGGAGGGCCGCTTTCAGAGCCCCGACGCCTTGGTGAGATTGACCCGGAACCACCGCCTACGCGCGATGGCCGAGTGGAAGGCTATCGCGGCTCAAAATTGCTTGATTATCTTGCCCTGTTCTCCGCTCGCCCGCTCGCCAACAATCCGGAGGCCGATACTCTCGTTCGGGAGCTTGCGCGCATTGACGGCACAAGCATCACCGATGCTGTGATTGTCGCCCTGCGGGAAACCATCCGCAACCGGATGAACAAAGGAAAGCCCGAGAGAAACGGCGAAAAAGATTCTGGTTAAGCACGGCCTGTCTTTTCAGCCAGGTCGAAAGCCGGTTCAACCGGAGGCCTATCACGAGCTCGACCATGATCTCACAGGTGGTGACGAATAATGTTCGTCGATGCATGTTCGATTGCTTCCACTACGCCTATGCCAAGGCGATGCGCTCGCCGCTGCTCACGCTGGACGAGCTTTTGCTTCAGACAGACGTGGCAACCTTGCCGAAAGGATCAGATGAATGGCCGCCTTTGAAAAATTGACTGAACTGCCGGAGTTGACCGGGGCCGTTGCCGAGCAGGTAAGCGAGCACATGGCCTTGATCGCGCGCGGCGAGGAGCTCGACCTTCCATGGCGTAGACTTCGCGTCCTTATCGACTAGGAGCTTGTGGAAATAGTAACACCGGCGCTCTTGGGCGGTTCTCTTCGGGGGAGTCGGACAAGCCTTGGCTGGTCAGAGAAAGGAACGCAGTTTATGCGCGGTTGAGTGGAGCCGAAGGCCAGAAAGGGGGCCTGGGAGTGAGCCTAGGCCCCTTCGCGGCGGGTTGGCATCGGCTGACAGCTTCATCATGACGTCACCTCGGAGGACGAGAAGCGATTGTTGACGCACGGGTACGAGCTGCCTCGGTCGTTCGCTCGATCGAAAGGACTGTGTGTGGAGGAAGCTCTCCATCGTGCAAGGCGAGAGGCTGCTGGGCTGCTTCCTTGTCCGCTGCCGTGAGCCGATGATTCAGGCGAAGAAAGTCCATCCAGGTTGGCGTGCGAAATGTCTCTGTCCAAAGTGAAGGCGTTTGGAGGTTGCGCTGGAGCGTCCAGTTTCGCGCACCGGCGCGGCTAAGAGCGTGGCGCTTTGCACGCATGCAGGAAGGCGTCGGTATTCTTTTCGGATATGCAATAGTCGATTTTGGTGACGATAGGGCCACTCCTTGGCGGAACTGTCAGGAATTCTGTGCGCGAGGCCGGTTTCGTCATTGGCTGACGAACCTTTCGCCGAAGACGACGGCGAACTGGGTCTTGGCCTCGAACCATTCG
>NZ_JAMYMA010000040.1:0-12912 GCF_040318275.1 Mesorhizobium sp. M1217
CGCCGTGTGTCCGCCGCTCCGCTAAACACGGGGGCTGCGCGGCGGACACGCCGACGTCACAGCTACTGCCACGCCATTTTTGCAGAACTTGACGCACACAACTCCGTAGAGCGCCGAACCAGCGTTAATCCGACCCAGGCAGCAAAGTCACGGCCCGATCGGAACGTCTCCGCTGGCGGCGCGAGCGCCTCTATGCGAAAAAGGACCGCGGATCGCGTTGATGAGTTGAGTGCGCTGGCAGACCAGGATTTCGCGGGTCCGGAAGATCACGGCGAGGCCTGCTTGGCTTCGCTCTTCACAGCCACGAAGCGCATGGTCGGGCGGTGCGCCGCCTCGCAGATCGCCTCCACATTGGACATCTCGTTCTTTTGCCGTTTGACCAAAGGCTTCACATAGGCGGGTGCGATCAGCCGCACGGTGTGGCCAGCTTCCCGATCTCCCGACCCCAGTAGTGGGACCCCCGGGCCTCCTTGGCGAGGGCCGGCGCCTCAGTGTGGTCTTGCGATGTCCGGCTGCTCCTTGTTCAAAGCGCCA
Organism: Mesorhizobium sp. M1217; assembly: GCF_040318275.1. Lineage (NCBI taxonomy): Bacteria > Pseudomonadati > Pseudomonadota > Alphaproteobacteria > Hyphomicrobiales > Phyllobacteriaceae > Mesorhizobium > Mesorhizobium sp. M1217. The sequence continues at coordinate 535 of NZ_JAMYMA010000040.1, forward strand.
ACAACAACGCGTCCGCCTGTTCGCTGCGCCAGACTTTTAGCGGGCGCTGAAGCGTTCGAAGCAGTTTGTCCGGGTAATCGCCGGGGACACTCGGCCTGCAGTCGTGACGGAAGTTCGCTGCCGCTCCGCTATGGTTCCGCTTCGAACCAATTCGTAAGTCCGCAGTCGCCTTGATAAGAGGGTCGGGACGACGTCGGCCTCTTTTGGTTTTCACAATCGGCGATCCGTCAGGCCGAATAGCACCGTCGTTTCCCGGCAGTCCGCAAAGTCGCTAGGAAAAGTTCGATCGGGTGAGCTACCCCGTCAGGGCGCACGGACGGCGAAGTGTCGGCAAGCGCAGCGAGCCGCTCCTGCATGACGCCGCGTATAGCGCGCAACACCAGGGCAGGATCGACCAGACCCGGTAAGACGCCTCCCAGAGCAATTGAGCGCATAGCGTTCCGCTTCATCATAATTCCGCGGCCGCGCTCGCCGGCCTGCATATGGCCCCTCACCGCTCGTAGCAGCCGCATCGCCTGCTTGCGGTGAAAGCCCCGTGACTCGACGAAATCATCCAAAATTCTCGCCTTCTCCGCTCGCGTCGGAGCACGATCACGCTCTGAAACCGCCACCGTCAGTTCTTTCCTTGCCGCCATGCTCAGCCGTCCCTAGTCGCCCCTGCTCATGACCTCGGTAGGCAGCAACTTATGTGAGCAACGGTTGAGGCAATGTGTTCGATGTCCAACAATGTCGGATACGCAACGCAGCTGAGCCAGATCTCTCCCTTTGCCTCGAAACGGTTTTTCATTTGGCATGGTACATGCTTACTCGTCGGCAAACCACGTCACGGGATGAGGAGAAATCTCCCATGATCACCTCGCGAAAAACAACGCCGCCGCGGTTCCGCCTGGACCTTCCCGGCAGCCCTGAACTCCGCTTGCCACGTCGCCGAACTGCCTGTGCTGGAAGTGCTGTCGGCCGTACACATCGTTCAGATCTCATCTCGCGCTTGGGAAGCGCCTTTACACGACTACCTCGCGGAAGCCGAGTCTCGCTATCGGAAAGAAAGACACCATGACCTTTCAGGATAATACCTATCGAACGAGCTCAATGTCGGACCCGGTAGCGGCTTCTCGATAGATGGCGGTGGTCACCGGACCGCGTGCGGCATCGGCGACGAGATTGCGCTCAGCTTCCCCCGCGAAAGAGTGGTCCGCGGTTCTTGATTACAGGGCTGGCCAACAAACGGCGTCCGGGATCGATTCAACGGGCGAACGTGCACTCGGGTTAGCATGGGATCTCAGCAACGAGGAGAAGGTGGAAAGCCGAATGGTGCAGGCAATCGAAACCTTCGGGCTTTCTGGTCAGCAACGCCAGCGTCCATATCGTGGCGCTGCTTGTCGAGTGAGGCGGACATAGACGATATCGCATGTCGCGGGGTGTGGTGTTCTGGATGCCCGAAGTTGCGCGACAGTTACCTAAGCAAGGAGAGCCAAAGTATGTGCGGCATCTGCGGATGGATTGATTTCGAAAGGGACCTAGGAAGTCCCGAGGCGCGAAGGGAGCTTGCCGACATGACGGCCACCATGGCCTATCGAGGTCCGGACGACGAGGGAACTTGGGTCGACGGGCCTGCGGCACTCGGACACCACCGCCTAGCAATCATCGATATCCAGGGCGGTCGCCAGCCGATGATGCACCAGGAAGACGGACTACCGGCGTTGGTGCTCGCTTACACGGGTGAGACTTACAACTACCGCGAGTTGCGTCAACGGCTTGCCGCCTTGGGCCACCGGTTCGACACGAGTAGTGATACCGAGGTGGTGCTGCGCGCCCACCGCGAGTGGGGCCACGGCGACCCCCGGAGCGCCGTGAGCGAACTCAATGGGATGTTTGCCTACGCACTCTGGGACACCGCTAGGCGCGAACTGCTTCTCATACGCGACCGGCTCGGCATCAAGCCGCTTTACTACTACCCCACCGAACGCGGAGTGTTATTCGGCTCCGAGCCAAAGGCGATCCTCGCCAATAGTCTCGCGAAACCGATCATGGACGCGGACGGGCTACGTCGCACCCTCTCCTCTATCCCCGACCCGGACGGCACCGTGTTCCGCGGCATGCGCGAGGTACGGCCCGGCCACATAGTTCGCGTGACCCGCGATGGCATCCAGCAGATGACCTACTGGCAGCTCACCGACAGCGGGCACACTGACGACGTTCCCGCCACCGTTCAGCACATCCGCGAGTTGCTCGAGGCTACGATCCAGCGGCAGCTCATCGCCGAGGTGCCGCTGTGCACCCTGTTGTCGGGCGGGCTTGACTCCTCGGCCATGACCGCACTGGCCGCGCGCTTCAGCGATGAACGGATTCGGTCTTTCGCCGTCGACTTCACCGGCTACACCGACAACTTTGTCCCGGGCCCGTGGCACCCCACACCCGACGGGCCGTACGTGCACGAGGTCGCGAAATACGTTGGTACCGACCACACGGACATCACGTTATCCGCGCACGAACTCATGGAGCCGAACGTGCGGGCCGCCACCCTCCACGCCCGCGACCTGCCGTTGACCTTAGGCAACCTAGATAGCTCGCTCTACCTGCTGTTTGGGGCTATCAAGCAACACTCGACGGTGGCCCTGTCTGGCGAGGCTGCGGACGAGCTTTTCGGCGGCTACACTTTTTTCCACGATCCCGCCCACGTTCAAGCCGACACGTTTCCCTGGATCCAAGACGGCTACGATTTCGCACGGCGGTCCCTGGATCCCGGCCTGGTCGAGAAACTTGACCTCCCCGGCTACCTCGACGAGCAGTACCGCAGGGCACTTGCAGAAGTACCCGCCCTGACTGGACCTGCCTCGGCCGACCCGCACGAGCGTCGGATGCGCGAGGTCTGCTACCTCGTTCTCACGCGTTACCTGCCGACGCTGCTCGACCGCAAGGACCGGATGAGCATGGCTTTGGGTCTTGAGGTGCGGGTCCCTTTCTGCGACCATCGCCTGGTTGAGTATGTTTTCGGCACCCCATGGGCGCACAAGACTTTTGACGGGCGCGAGAAGAGTCTGCTGCGGGCCGCCACCGCGGACCTGCTCCCGCTGTCGGTGGTGCAGCGAGTTAAGAGCGCGTATCCGGCTATCCAGGATCCCACCTATGACAGAATGCTGCGCACGCGGTTCGCCGAGCTGCTGAATGACCGCAATGCGGCAGTGGCACCGCTGTTGTCCGTCGACAGGTCCCATGAGTTGGTCGATGCGACCGACAACCTCAGGGGGGTAGAGCATATCCTGACCCTGCAGGATTTCCTGACCGATTACAACGTGAGCCTCACGATCTGAGACGACAGAACACGCAAAGGATAACAAAGGAGATCCGGCGTCCGAACAGGCGTTCTGTTCCGCGCCTACGAGCCGGCACGCCTGATATCGCGTGCACTTAACTACGATCTGCTGGAAGTGCAGGCATAGATCATGGGGCGAAGTTCCGATCGGTTTTTTCGCTTCGCATTGCGATGCGCTTGAAGGCCTTGAGCTTGGCGAAGAAGTGCATCATGGGGCTTCGCGGATGGTCTTTCCAATCGGCATCAGCAACTGCATTTCTGGTTTCTGCGCGCTTCGGCGAGAAGCGAACTGCCGTTGCGGATCAAGCGGGCTTCAGGCGATCGCGCTTCGTGGGCGCTTGCTGGGGTTGACGGCGGACCCAGCGGCGGGGCAAGACTTCGAAGCCCTTCTGCTCATCGGATCGGCGGATGATCTCGACCACGAATCAAGGTAGGCGGCCTTGTCCATGAGGTTGAGCCATCGTAGGCGCGGTCGGCGAACAGGTGTTTTACCCAGGGCCATCGCTTGCGGATGCGATCCAGGATCGCCTGAGCCCCGGCACTGTCGGAGATGTCGGCAGGGGTGAGGTTGACCATCAACAGCCGCCCATCCGTATCGACGGCGATGTGGCGCTCGCGGCCGAGAATCTTCTTGCCGGCGTCGTACCCTCTTGTTGACGAGCCACGCCAATCGCATCAAGGGGCTCCTATTTGCGCAAGGGATAACCGGCTATGATCCGCTGCGACGTGACCGCGCGAGCGGCTTGACGATCTCCGGACGGGTGATGGCCGTGTGCTGGGCAGGCAGCTCAAGGCGCAGCTCATTCGCGAGCTCGATCGCCTCGAGCTGCTGTTCGAGCAGATTAAGTCAGTCGAAGCCGAGCGTGACGCGTTGCTGGCCGCCGATGTCACTGACACGCCTGTGGCGTTGCTGCTCGACCTCAAAGGCATTGGCCCCGAGAGTGCCGCCATCTTGTATACGGAAGGGCTGTTCCGAAAGTTCGACAACCGAAGGCAGGTTGCAGCCTATGCCGGGCTTGCGCCGACGCTTTGGCGGAGCGGATCAATCGACCGCGAGCAAGGCGTCTCAAAGGCTGGCAATCCCCGGCTCCGGACAACAATGATCGAGCTTGCCTGGCTGTGGCTGCCCTACCAGCCCGAGTCAGCGCTCTCTCGTTGGTTCTGGAACGAGCAGCGTGTAACGCCGGGCGCAAAACAACGATCGTCGCGCTCGCACGAAAGTTGCTTGTCGCTCTCTGGAAATATGCGACCGCAGGGTTGGTCATCGAGGGCGCCGTCATGAAAACCGCCCAAGGCGATCAACACTGCATAAGGGCCAGTCCTCGTCCAACAGACTTGCCTGGCGTTCGGATTGGCGGGTCATTATCAGCTTCCTCCGTGTTTGATTCGGACTGGAGAGAGCCTAGAAGCGCATTGATCTCGGCGCGCAGGGACCGAAGGATATCGACTGAAAAACGCGGCTTCTCACTGAGCGCGTATTGGCCTGCAGCCTCGTGCGTCGTCACGCCGGAATGCAGGCGAGCGAGCTATCCGGCTGCACAATACCACGAGCTCGACGCCGCGGTACTCGAGCTGTCGCCTGATCAGCACGGTCTCGCCGCATCAGGGATGAAACCGGTAGTAGATCACCCCTTCAACCAGGTGTTCGTGGGCAGTATGTCGCCCTTCCGAGCAGAACCTGGATGATGCGGATGCCGTTCTCCTGGCGAAGCTGTGCCTAACCTGTGGACCGTCACCCGCTTGTCAATGCCGGCGGCTGCACGCGTAGAGCGACAGGCCGAATACAACACCTGCACATCGATAGGGCGATCGGCACCGCGCGCGGGAAACAGCCAGTCCTGCGGCTTCGCCAGCCGCCAGTAAATCGTAAGCGCTATTTTCGCTGCGCGTTGACGCGGGCGCTTTCGACGGATGGCCTTCGAATCGGGAACGGTATCTGGTCTGATCAGGCTGCTGTTGCTTTGGCGAAGTTGAAGGGCAGCAGATCCTCGATGGCTGCGTTCTCGGGGCGCTGAGGTAGTTCAGTGTGAGGACGTGGCGCAGCCAGGCTAACGGCTGGACGCCACAGGCGCGGCAGGTCAACATCAGGCTGTAGATGACGGCGCTGGCCCTGGCTCCGTCGACGGTATCGCTGAACAGCCAACTTTTCCGGCCAGTGGCAAAGATTCTGATGTCACGCTCGAGAAGATTGTTGTCGTTCGGCATGCTGACGTCCTCGGTGTAACGAGTCAGATATCCCCATTGGTTCAGGGTGTAGGAGACGGCGTCGCCCAGCTTGCTGTCCGGCAAGACTTTTGGGGCGATGTCGTCGAGCCATGCCTTGAGAGCATGGAGGATTGGGACACTATTTTGCTGGTGGAAGCGGCGAATGCAGTGATCTCGCGTTTCGCCGTCATCGGGGATTTGGTTCCGCGCCTGCCTTTCAACCCGATAGAGCTGTTCGAAGAACCGGAGCGCCTGTTCCGGCGGGTCGCCGCCCTTCTTTCTCGCTTTGAGTGCGTCGACGAAGCGCCGCCTGGAGTGGGCCATGCATCCAAGATGCGTTGCTCCTTCCAGCGTGCGCCAAGCGGAATAGCCGTCGCTCATCACGATGCCGCGGTAATGGCCCAGGAAGGCCTGCGGGTGTATCTGGCCGCGGCCCGGCTGATAATCGAGCAGCACGATCGGCTCGTCACTGTCGTGGCCGCTCCGGTAAGCGCACATATATGATGTGCTGGCGGCCGCTCTGTCCACTTCCTTCAGCACCTGGACCGTGGTTTCGTCACCATAGATGAGGGGCTGCGATCTGAGCCGCAGCTTCAGCGCGCCATAGATGCGGGAGAGATGCTTTTCGCTCGAGCCGATCACCCAGTGACCCAGAGCGCCACGGCTGACAGGAACACCCGCGCGCTCGAAGGCCTGCGCCAGGCGGTAGATCGGTGTGCCGTCGACGTATTTGTGAACGAGCGCGAAGGCCAGCGTCGAAGCCGTGGCGATGCTGCCCGGCAAGGGTTGTGCGGGCATCGGCGCGGTCACGACCGGCGTGTTGATGCCGGTACGCTCACAATGACGGCAAGCATACTTGAATCGCACATTCTGCAAAACCTTCGCCTTCACCTCGATATGAAGTTGCTCGGTAACGGCCTCGCCCATGCGATGCATCTGATGACGGCAGCAAGGACAAGCCTTCTGGGCGTCGGGAAGGTCGTACTCGACGCGCTCGCGCGGCAGGTTTTCCGGCAAGGCCTTGCGGCCGCGCTTCTTTCCCGTCGCCCCTTCGCTCGCCGGCAAGCCCGTGTCCGGCAGGACAACGACATCGCCATCTTCGTTGTCGGCGGCGTTCTCATCCGCGGCCTGTTCGGCTTCATTGAAGAGGCGGTCAATGTGCTTTCGCTCTTCGGCGCAAAACGATGCAGTCGTGCAAGCGCCAGCTCTTCCTCGAGTTTGACGACGCGTTCGTTGAGGTGACGGTTCTGCGCCTGCAGCGCAGCAATACGCGCCATCAACGCTTCAACAGTCGGTTCGCCGGGTCGATTCATCAGATTCTTGAATCGAAAGCATGCCGGCGCGTCAACCGCTCAATTCGAGAGCCCTCAGCCGGCAACCTGATGTTGCCGCACCGGATGGCGGACCATCGCATCGATATCGATGCCGTCGAGGATCCAGTGCAATTGCTCGGTCGTAAGCGTGACCACCGCTGCCTCCCGGCGCGGCCACCGGAACCTGTCCTCGGTCAGCCGCTTCAGGACCAGCACAAAGCCCGACCGATCGAAGAACAGGAGCTTCATCCGGTCGCGACGGCGATTGCAGAACGCAAAAACCGCCGGTGCAAACGGATCGAGCGCCATCGTCTCTTGCACCAGAACCGCAAGGCTGTTGATGCCGGCCCGAAAGTCGATCGGCTCGCGGTGCAGATAGACTTTCAGGTCAGCGCCCAGTCTGAACATGACCCAGTGCTCCGATGGTCGCAGTCAATGCATCCACATCACCGCATTCCAGCGTCAGCGTCACGCCGTTCGGCAGCGACGCGCTCACCTTGGCTGGAGAGGAAAAATGCGCTGTCCTTTTCGATGCCGACCTACGTGCCCCATCGCAAGTCCCCGGCAAATCCACCGCAGCCATGCTGCTATGTCGCAGCAAGGCCCGATCGGAAGTGCTTTCAATCTGAACCGGGATGAACGCCGATGGCAGGGACTGCGGGAGGGACTGGGTCTCCGCCCGCTTCTTTATGCACTTCCGAAGAAGGTTCGCATTGACCCCATGTTCGAGCGCAAGCCGCGATACCGACACGCCAGGCTCAAGACAGGTCGAGACAAGACGCTCCTTCGATGCCGGGTCGTATCGGCGTCACCCGTCCCGACCGACAAGCCTCACCCGCAGTCTCTGCTCATCTTCTTCCATCACTCGGTGTCCCCTATTTTGGTGGACACCTTGTATGGGGATTTCGTTGTCAAGGGGCCTTCACTGATTTCGCGGTAAAGCGGTCAGGATAGCCATAACAGAACGGTTGGTCACTGCCTTGTGCATTGGTCCGCGAGCATCAAATTCGAGGGGAGCCTGCTTTTGGGCGCATCGCATTACGCCGCAACCTTGTATTCGGTGGGTCTGCAAAAGACCCGGACCATGAAGCAGTCATTGGCTTCAGCAGCAAGGCTCCGAGGCGGCGGGCCCATTCTCATGACGGCAAATAACGCCATGGTGTCCATCGGGACACCGTCACCTCGAATCGATACGCGCGGGCGTCATTACGGCGGTTGATCCGTCAGGCGCCCTGCAGTGTGTTCAGTTCATCGGGCGCAATGTGACGCGCCCATCGGGATTTCGCCGACGGTAACCAATCGCCAGAGCGCGATGAGTAACTTGCGTGCGAGCGCCACGATCATCGTCGTCTTGCGGGCGCCCTGTGCCGCTCGTGCCTGGAACCATTGCGTCAGTTCGCTATTCTTTTGGAATCTCAGGAAGCGCCAGGCCAATTGGATCAGCCCGCGTCGCACCCGGGCGTTGCCTGCCTTGGCCAACCCCTTTTCGCGTCGTTTAGATCCGCTCTCGTCGGGGGAGCCTGTCAGACCGGCGTAACGCGCCACCGCGCGCCGGTCTCTGAGGTTGCGGCTAAGCACCTCGTGGACCAGCATGTCGGCTGTCTCAATCCCGACACCAATCACGCGCGCCAATAGCACAACCATTGCATTATACCCCGACGCGGGCGCCTGCTCAAGCTGGGCAATTCTGGCTTTTTCAATCGTCGTGATCTGATCGCGCACCACCGCAAGCCGAGCCATGTCGCGCCGCATCTCTTCCAGCATATTCGGCGGAAGCGGCTGTCCTTCCGAAGTGCGCAGGTCCGGCAACTTCTTCGGCGCCCGGCGAAGCTCGGGCTTGAAGCCACGGATGCCGAGCCGAGCCAGCGCCCCTTTCATGCGATTGACTATCCGCGTTTTCTCGCTGACCAGGTTCTCCCGCTCGCGGCTCGGCCGCTTGGCATCCTCTTCCGCCAGTGATGGGATCGCCACCATGCGGCAGTGGCCACGCTCGCCACGCAGCCAACCCAGGAACACGCGCATCAGCATGGCCGTGTCTAGCCTGTCGGTTTTCGCCCGTCGGTGTTCACGGTTCACGGCGACGCTGGTTGAATGGATGACGTGAGCGTCTATGCCACGCGTCTGCAGCCACCGGGCCAGCCAGAAGCCGTCTCGCCCAGCCTCGAAGGCCAGCGCGACCCGGTCTATCGGCATGCCCGCAGCCTCCGCCTCCGATCGCCAACGCGCGATCAAACCGAGCAATGCATTGGGATCGGGATCGAGTTTCTTGAGGGGGTGTCGCTGAACGCCGGGAAGCATTCCGGCCACCAGCCAGTTATTTTGACTCATTTCTACAACGACGAGCACAGTGCGAGCTTGATCCAATACAGTGATTGATCGGCTGAGATCGTCGACTTTGGACATGATAGTCTATCCTTCGGGTTGATCGTACGACGATGGTGCCACCTCGCCGCTCCCCCGCATAGCTTCTCATGCATCAGAGCACTCAACAGCAAAAGGTGCGCGGAAATTCGCCCTTACAGTAAATCCGCAGGATGCGCAGAAGCTGCGCCGACAATATCACGGTGTGGTCCTTGCCGCCCTTGCCGTGCTCGATCCGGATCACGCCGCGTCCGCTGTCGATGCCGCCGACCTTCAGCCCACGGTCTCCGAAGCGCGAAGGCCAGCAGCGTAGGCCGTGGTCAAGGCCGTCCGCGTCTTCAGGCTCGGCACCGCCTCAAGAAAGCGGACAACCTCGTCGGCGCTCAGCACGACCGGCAGCGTGCGCGCGGCGCGCGGGCATAAACGATCCGTTCCGGAATCTCGGCATGGCCGAGCGTCACGCCGTAGAAGAACCGCAGTGCGCACAACGTTTGGTTCAGCGCAGGCCAGGAGATCCCGGTCGAGACCAGATGCACCTGGAAAGCGCGGACGTCTTCAAGGGCAAGCGATCCGGAGAGGGGCCGAAATGGCGGGAAAACTTCGCCACCGCGTGTACGTAGGATCGTTGCGTGGCCGCGACAGATTGCGGATCGCCATGTCCTCGATCATGCGCCGACGAAGTGGACTCAACTCGACCATCTAATTGCTCCTGTTCTCGAGATTGCGCGATTTCGCTTCAACAACCGCAATCCTTCAAACAGAAGCGTCACCCGCAAACCGATCCGCCAAATGCCGCGTTAGCGGCTTCATCAATCCCAATTTCCCGATTTTCCAAACGGCCTTTAACAAGCGATGTGGCGCCCAGCACCAACGTTGTGATTATGCCAAGCCGGTTACTTCCGGCCGTAGAATGGTCTTTGAGTGTTAGACCGATTCAGGCCGAGAAGTCTAGTCCGGATTTGAACAGCTCGGGTCTAGGCGTTCTCATCAACAGCAGTGACGCACCCGGTCGCAGCTCGCGATGAGCGATCCCGCACTTGCTCAACAAGGTTGCGCATTGAGCACGGCGCGCCAGACCCGTTTTTGCGGTGCGTTGCGGTCCTTGGCGAGCGCCTTTCGGTGTCGACCTGGCCCAGGAACACGATCTGCTGGGCCGGATGGGCGAATCTAGCCAGATAGCGGGCACGTGGTGAGCTCAAATTCTTGGTCCGCCAAGCTGCTGGCGTCCTTGCGCAGATCCTCGCTCTGCCTCAGCTAAAATCAGCTTGATCAGGGATCCACATCCACCTTCGGCTGTCTCCTGCTCTCGACTAACCCACCTTTACTGGGAGCCAGCTGCGCTGAAGAGGGGAAATGAGAGGCCGCAGATTGTTCGTCGAGGGTCGGAAATGGTATTATTGACCAACTGATTTGGTCGGCAGCGTGTTGAAGAATCGCCTCGGACAAGGCAAGGCTGGGAGAAGAGGCGATGACATGTCCGATACAGTCTCTGTAATCGCCTTTCCTGACGATGCGGGTCTTGGGTTTAACGAACAATTTGACCTCGGCGACACTTGGTACAGCGGATGCCCGGCTCTCGCCATCAATCCAATCGAGGATGCCATCGCGATGAGGAAGTAGGTTCCGCGCGGCCGCAGTCTGCGAATGGCTTCTGCGCAAATCCCACTCCTCGCCGATGACTAGCTTGATGTGCTCAGTGACGAGATCGATACCGTAAGCTAGCCGAACTAGTTTAGGATTGGGCCCGCCAGGCATACGCGGATTGACTTCAATGACAACTGGACCACGCTTGGTCCACCGGAATTCAATGTTCGTTGGTCCCCAATCAAGGCCGAGAGCTCGCAAACAGCTGGCCGAAATATTGGCGATACGTTTATGCTCGTCGTCAGTCAGCGGGGCCGGAAAGGTCAACTGACGGAAGACGAAGTGCGGTGGAGGGCCAAAATCAGCAGCCTCAATCCCAATGACTTCCTTTCCCATTATGTCAGCGCTATAATATAAGCCTTGCGCGAATTCTTCCACCAGTATCCTTGGCGCAGACCGCCATATGTGCATCCCGCTCAACAGATAGGTCGCGTGTTCGGCCACCTCATCGGCGTTGCGGCATAATCGGACACCGCTGCTCCCTGCCCCCACGACCGGCTTAAGAACCACCGGTAAGCCGATCTCGGCGGCGCAGCTTTCTACGTCCGCCGCATTCGCTGCCAAGCGAAAAGCGGGTATTGGAACGTCGGCATCCGCAAGGAGTTGACGTTGAGTGAATTTGTCACAGCATCGTTCAATCGATGTCGGATCTGGTCCCGGAAGACCGAAATGCCGGCATAGTTTGCCAATTGTTGCATAGAATGCCTCCAGAGAGGACGTGATGCCAGCAATGTCGTAAGTGGCCCCTAGAAGGGAACATTCGCGAATCATCGCATCCAGATTGTCTGTATCGATACGGATTGCCTCAAGCCCTTCCGCAGCAAGATAGTCGTACTGGGCTGGATCAGCCGACAAGGTAATTGGATGAAGACCAAGACGCTGGGCCGCTTGGACATATAGCAGGCCATTACCTGTCGGATCGGCCTCGACCATAATGAGCGCTCTCGTTGCCATCGGTTGTTGAACTCCACTCCATGGCGTGGGGCATTTTTCAGCCGTGCCTCACTTTAGATTCTGCGGCGATTGTATCACTAGACTGTGCGCGGCGATTGTATCACTGTCGGCGATCTGCAGTCGCAAAAGTTGGGTAAATTTAGGTGAATAATTTGTTGCTACTGGGGCTCTCAAGACGCGAATCGGGGAGATGTGCGGCGCGAGCGAGCGTTGCGTCAATCAAGATGAGAATGCTGGCGGGTTGGAACGCCGGACGGCGTAGCCCGACTGGAGTTTCAAGCCGCCAGCGCCGCTCCGCTTTTCGGGGGCGTTTGTCTAGTGATCGCGGTCGACCGGGTATCCCTTGATCTGATCCCCAGAAACTGGACCGTTCAGAATTGGAGTTTTCCGCTGTAGTTTCCCGGCTGGGAGAGGAGCGGAAGCGATGAAAGCATCGAAGTTTTCGGACGCGCAGAAGGCGTTCATTCTGAAGCAGGGAGCGGATGGGTTTCCTGTGGCGGAGATCTGCCGGAGGGCCGGGGTCAGCCAGGCGACCTATTTCAACTGGAAGAAGAAATATGACGGGCTGCTGCCGACAGAGATGAAGCG
>NZ_JAMYMA010000041.1:0-9355 GCF_040318275.1 Mesorhizobium sp. M1217
AACCTTCATGGCGATGTCAGTAGACATGGTTGCCTCGGGTCTCTGCTGCCAGCACCATGTTGGCGAGCATGTGCACGAGCTGGCGATCGTGCACTGCAGCCGAAGCCGTGGGCGGTGGTTCCGGCCGCCGATGCGTCGGCGGGGAAGGCTGGGGGCTCGCGATCAACACCGCCAGCCCTTGCCAAAAGCCATGAAAAACGATGGCGCCCATGTCCTTGGCGCAGGCCTGACCGCACAGGACGGCGGCGCGCAGCGTCTCGTAGAAATCCTTGCAGCCGTGCGGCAGCATCGGGGTGCGCACATGGGCTCACCATTTTTTTTTACGGGCCATCGCGCGTTCGATGCTGCGGGGATGGACGCTGATGCCGAGTGTCGAATGCAGCAGTTGCGCCAGGGATCGCGCCTGCAGCGGAGCACCCGCGTTCTGGTTCTGCTCGATGAGCTGCATGACCTCGTCGGTGAGCTTGTGGGCCGACTTTGGCCCACGCGTGCGCGGCAGCAGGCCGGCAATGCCCTCGCGTTCGAACGCGGCCTCAGCCTGATAGTAGGTTGGCCGCGACAGACCGAAAAGCGCGGCGGCATCGGCCTTGTTGACGCCAACATGACGCAGCATCTCGTACTTCACCTGCACGAGATCGAGAGGATCGAAGAAGCTGGATTCACGAAACCACGGTGCGCGGACGGCTTCGGGGCGCGTGTTGAGCGCTCCGAGCTGGCGCAATCGATCGCGTTTGGTCTCGTTGGGCATGGTATATATCCCCTTGCTTGTGTGTAAATCAAATTACGCCTCAACGAGCGATGTGTCAATTTAATGAAGGCAGCTGTCATACAGGTCCGGCGCCGAAAAGATGCGCAACACAGAGGCTGCAACGACAGCGGATCCGGCATGCAGCGGCATAATTATGTTGACAATGCGGCATAAATTGCCTGACACGTGTTCAGTTGCCATGGCTGCGCTCGATTTGCTCGATCAAAGCCGCCAGGGTTGCCAGATCATCTGGACGCACGGACGACCGACCGGCCGCGACCTGAATGAAACATCGGGTTCACCGACGTCCGTCCATGACGCAAGCAGCGAGCGAAGCCGTCCCTCCGCGTCGTAGAACATGACGCGGTCCTCACCCCAGTTCTGTTTGCGGGTCGACAGCACGAAGCGCTGGCCCCGCCACGGATGGAACGGGTGCGTGACCTCGAACTCTATACGCGCTTGAGTGTCAGCACGAGCTGCAGTCCTGGACTTGAAAGAAAGCCAAGGTCGAATGTGGCGTCCGTTTCGCTGAGCTGCATTCTCGGTCGGCTGCGCAACCAGACTTTCTTTTCCCTGGACGAAGCCAATGCCGCTATCCGGGAGGCTGTGGAGCGGATCAACACCCACGTCATGCGCCGACTGGACCAGTGCCGTCGCGACCGCATCTGGATCGGTGGACGCGCGAGATTGCCGACCAGCGGGAAGAACAGATCGTCGCGCTGCGCGAACACGAAGGCTGTGGCGAAGACGGGCGATCTGGCCCGCATAGCGAGGCGACGCTGTCGCTGGCCCTGATGAAATCCGCGGATCGGACCCAGACAGTTGAGCGGCAGCCACTGAGCGGGTTTGTCCGATCCCGGTTCGACCATTCACCATCACACCATCAGGACCTCACCAATCTCTGCGTATCCCTTGCGACTACGTCACGCTGCCGGCGAAGTTGCGAAGGGCTTGCCCGAAGTCATCAACGCCCAGACGATCCGCGCCATCTTGTTCGCAAGAGCAACGGCGACGACATTATAGGGGCTTCTTCGTCAGAAGCTCGGCAGCCCAGCGGGTAGGCGCTGCTTTGCCCTTGCGACTGAATCTGAGGACGGCGCCAACGACAAGCAGTCGACAGACATAGGGATTACCCTGCTTGCTGATCCGGCCGAGCCTATCCTTTCCTCCGGACGAGTTCTATCGCGGCACGAGGCCAAGCCAAGCAGCGAGTTGCCGACCGATTTGAACAGGGAGGCGTCTGTCACGGTTGCAACGATCGCGCTGGCGGTGATTGGACCGATGCCGGGGATCGTTTCCAGCCGCCGGCTCAGTTCATTCGAGCGGTGCCAGGCGTGAATCTGATGATCGGGCTCACGGAACTTCTCGTGCGCCGCCCGTAGCTGCGGACCAAGGGAACAAGCGCATCTCGGGCAAGCAGCGGGATCAGCTCGTTATTCTTGTCTTCGGCGAGCCCGATCAGCATCCCGACGCCGGCAATGCCCTGGCGCGTCACAATCCCGAACTCGGCCAGGTGGCCGCGCAGCGCGTTCACCAGCATGTTCCGCTATCGGACAGTCGGACCAGAAGCTCACGAACTCGATGCAACATCAGCACACTTTGCTGTTACGTAAGCGCGTAGCTGATGCCGTTAGCGCTGGGAGTTCCAAGGCATGAGCGCCTTCGTCACGACGCAACTTCCGGCGCATAACCACCGCGCCCTCCACGTACACGCTATGCACCTGAAAGACGTGCTTGGCGACGTCTAGACCGATTGTGCTAACCTTCTCCATGACGGTTCTTCCTCATTTGACTTTCGACAGCCACACTTTGGCACATTGCGATGCCGGGAGCGGAGGCCGTCCGCCACATCAGGTCAGGTCTTCCACTGTCAAAGGGTGACACGCACCGGAGGAGCTTGATCTGAACAATACGAGGGGGCGGCCTCCAAGTTTCGGTCACATTGGCCGGGCCCGGGGTAAAGTTTAGGCGCCGCAAAATCGATTGGCATAGAAGTCATAGCACACTCAACGATGCACTGGCCGACTTCGGTGCAGGCGCGGCACCATCACGCCAGAATACCACTCGATGAACTGAATCACGCCCCGTTCGTGAAACTCTGAATAAGGGCCAGGCTTATACGCAGGAGAAAGAACGCCCGCACCGTTGTCTTCGACAATTTGTCGATCTTGATCATTAGTCTCTAGCCATACGTGGACCAACCGTTCCGTATTATAGTCGACGCTCTCGACTGCGTCTTTATGAACGAGCCACTTTGTAGTCACTGCCGTTTCAGTTGCACTGAGAGGGAGGACGCGAAAGGTCACAGCATGGTCTTCAAGAAAATGGTTCCAGCTTGATGGGTAGTGATACAACAAGAGCGCGCCAATTTCGCCGACGCCCCTAGTATACGATAGCGGACGGGATACCGCAGCGGTTCCGTCCATAGTGTAGCTGGTGGCTCCGTTCAAAAGCGGGACGCGAGTTGTACGAAATTGGCCGGATGGATGCGACTTGAATTCGCTCGGGATGCCGGCAGCCTCACATCTTTTCCAGAGTTCCAATAGCTCGGGAGCACCGGGCGCCTCAGGAAAGGTCTTGCAGAGCTGCGGGTGATTGGCCGCGCAGTGGTAGCACTCCCTATTGTTTTCCCAAACGAGTTTCCAGTTGCCTTTTTCGATAATAGTTGTCTCGTAAGCGAGCTTCGCGTCCTTGAGGCGATGAATTGAGAGGTACGGCATCAGATGCTTGCGAACGTGCGCGAACTCGCTCGGGCTTTCAGAGAGGCAAATGAAAATCATTCCATCTACGACTTCGCACGCCACCGGCATGAGTCCATACTGGGTCTTGTCGAAGTCGTCACCCATTTGTCGTGCAAAGAGCAGCTTCCCGTCTAGCCCGTATGTCCATTCATGGTAGGGACAGACCAATTTGGCCGAAGCACCTCTTTCGTTCTTACATATTTTGCTGCCGCGATGTCTGCACGTGTTGTGTATCGCGCGAACGCTTGCCTTCTCATCCCGAACAATCATGAGCGGAAATTCGCCGACCTGAAGGGTTATGTAACTACCAATTTTAGGAAGTTCGAATTCATGCCCAACGAACAGCCACTCATTGTACCAGATATGCTGCATCTCCAGCTGGAATATTCCAGGGTCTGTATAGAACGGCCGCTCGAGTGCATAGCCTATTTTTAGGCCATCGAGCAGGCCTAACATCTCGCATTCAGAAATCATTCCATCGTCGCCTTCAAAGTGAAAGTCGTATTTGAACCGTTGTCGCCGTCTGCTGTCGATAACAGAGCGGTGGCTGACACTATTTCTATAATTACGAAGTTCCAGCCTATCACGCCCGTTGGACTGCCTCCAGGCTGAGCGACCTTATGTCATGGTTGTTGACCCTCCATTGCGTGCTGTCCGAGGGGCCGAGTTTAGAGAGGGAATCGCCTTTCTTAGCAGTGCTTGACCTCCGCGTTCTGGCGAAACTACCATCGCCAGCAAGTTGTCGGCGTGAACATTCGTTAAATTTGTTTAAATCCTGCCAAGCCAGTTGGCCGAGAGATCGGTACTTCCTCTCGGGTCCGGGCATACCGAAGGGGCCTCTAGCTTGATAGAGGCACGTTCGGTTCTGGCCACCGGAACAGTGCCCGCACCCCGATTGAACTTCGCCGTTGATCTTCGCCGCCTGCACTTGCATGACGCCCATTTCGAGGATCGGTCGAAATGGGCCATATCCTCGGGCAGCTGGTCGAAGCAGAAATCCTCGCGAATGTCGTCCATGCCTCATCGCTTCGCACCGTCTCGAAGGCGCCTAGCATCATCTTGCCGGCGTCCTCCTTGTAGGTGCACTCGTCCGGCACGCGCAGCACCGGCAGGCGCCTCAGGCAGGGGCTCGGTTCGGTGACGGGATAGAAATGCTCGCAGGCATGCAGCGGATGGCGACGCCGTTCTGCCGGCTACAATGTCGTGCCGCTTGCCAGTTCGACCGCGACGGCGGAACCGATGACCCCAGTCGAACCAACCAGGACAATTCGCATATAGTGTCCTCTGATAATGTAACGGTTAGGAGGCCGCCTCAAAAAGCGGGGCAAGTGCGGCGCGGAGCGACAAGTCCTGCTCCGCCGAGAGTTTTGCCAGCGGCTTGCGAACATTGCTTCGGCGATCGTCTGTTTTGTCAACACGTTCGAGAGCAGCAGAGCGGCCGGTAGCATTCCACTCCATCGCCTACGCCAACCTCGCCATCTCGTGTCGCCAATTTTCATTAGAGCGGCGGAGTGAAGGCTCAGTGATTGTCAGCGCGGATACATTCGGTTGCAATTCGACGCGTGATGGGGCTAGGGGATCCGGCGGCGAGCGGGAAAGCCGGACCGCCAGCTCACGACGCTGCCGAATGGAGGGCGGGGTCTTTGCGCTCCACTCGCACGGGGTCGGTAATTAGCCTTGCGCCCCTTTCGAACTCAACCTTCTCGAACTCAATCTTCGGGTAGATCGTCCAACCAGCAGGCGCCCTCGAGGTATGGCCGGGAGAAGATCTTCCCGATTTTTTCCGGATCCTTGTTTTGGTGGTATCGCATAGACAAGCGGCCATTGGCTCCCAAGTCAAGGATCTCGATCTTTCCTGTGTAATGGGACATGATGTATTTGAATGTCTTTTGTATGCCGCAGAGACGCTGGTTGACTCCGTGCGTGATCTCTAGTCCACGACGCAATGATACCTGGAAATGCGACGCGCCTTTCACAGGCCTGCTCTGAAAGATATAATAAGGGCGAACACCTATTTGATGACACTTGGCGAAAGTTGCAGTCAAGATATCGGGATCATCGTTGACTTTCGCCAGAAGCACAGCCTGATTGAGGAACTGCACGCCGCACGCACGCAAAAAACGAATGCTGCGCTCCGCATCGGCCGAGATTTCACCGATGTGGTCGAAATGTGTGACAATCACTGCAGTCTTACCCGCTTCATGGATGCGTTCGAACAGAGCCGGCAGGGCAGGATCCTCGAACCGCTTGGGCTCGTAAGCGACCATTTTTGTGCCGAATCGAATTGAATCCAAATGAAGGATCGGTAGCAGATGATCCAAAATTTTGTCGAGCTTGGCGGTGCTGAGAATGAACGGATCACCTCCCGATAGCAGCACGTTCGTCATCTCAGCATGACCGCTGATATATTGGGCTATTTTGGCAAAGTCAACAGCTGTTTCTTTGGAGTTCTTGCCAACGAGCCGTTTGCGAAAGCAATACCGGCAATAGGAAGCGCAACGGTCTGTTACCAGCATCAATCCGGTCTGGGCGTACTTGTGCTGGAATCCCGGGAGGACCGTGTTGTCGTGCTCGCCGCTCGTATCCAGGTTGCCCGCGCTCTCGAACTCGTTGAATGAGGGCTCCACAATATATTTAAGCTGGTCGTAGTAACCACTGTTTTTGATCTGATCACGATAGAATTTTGTGACATGATAACGCGTGATGTTGTTGGCCTGCAGCTCGCCCTCTGTAACGACACGCGTCCCCTCAACGAAATTAACCGCAGTATAAGTCCGGGAGTTCGAGTTGGTCGGCGATGAATGAGGCGAGCAAACACGAGCCCCCGCGAAGGTAGCCTGCGCGTTCAGTTTACGATAGGCTAGGTTCTGATCCTCGTAGCTTACCGCGATCGCCCCCGAATCTCGCCACCCCCAAGCCTCAAATAGCTCATGATTGCAGCGGTCCTGCGGATGTCCCGCTTCGGTCGGGGTTGACTTGAGCAGAAGACGATTCTCCGCTAAGAAAAGCGGGGTCGACCAGACTCGCTGCCCGCCGTCGGCTGCCATCTGGCCCAGCGCCTGCTGCAAATAGCTCGCAAACTGCTCGACGCTGCTCCGCTGAAATACGGATGTTGCGTAGATCAGCCTCCCAGTAATCGCCTCGCCGATCTCAGCTAGCTCAAGCGCGAGATCTTGTTGCGCGATTTCGTCGCCAAGGTCGAGGTGCTCAAGTTCGAGCCCCGGCAACTTCGCCGGCTCCCCAAGAGAGCGTTGCCAAGCAAGTATGACTCGGGAGATCGGGATGTAAGCTCGGTGGCGGGGCGGGTTGACGAGTTCCACCAACTGCTCAAACGGCAGCTCCTGGCACGTCTGCGCCTCAAGCCCGACGGCATTCACCCGCTCGAGCAACGTCTCCAGCGTCGGATCGTCCGACAAATCGATCCGCAACGCCACGGTGTTGACGAAGAGGCCGATAAGCCCTTCAACCTCGGAGCGCGCGCGGTCTGTGCTACGCGTGCCGATAATCAATTCGTCCTGACCCGACAACCGCGCCAACATCAATACGCAGCCCGCCAGAAGGGTCACGAACAACGTCGTCCCGCAATTCCGGCTAAGTACCTTCAGCTGCGCGGTCAATGACTCGCCCAGTGCGAACTGGACGTAGCTGCCCCTGTAGTCCTTCTGCGCCAAACTCGGGCCGTCTGCCGGCAGGCCCGGCACCGCTGGCGCGCCTGCCGGCGTCTGGGGCCAGTATTTCGACTGGCGCTCAAGGACCGTGCCCGCCAAGCACCGGCGCTGCCAAAGGGCGTAATCCGCATACTGCACCCGCAGCGGCGCCAGCCGATACGCGCGTCCCTCGCGGGCCGCAGCATAGAGTTCGCTGAGCTCGCGGGTCAGAATCTTCCGCGACCAGGCGTCCGAAACCATATGATGCGTAGTGATCAGCAGCACATGATAGTCCGCCGCTAGACGCATCAACATTCCGCGGATCAGCGGCCCCGCTTCCAGGTCAAACGCTGCGTGCGCATCATGGCGCATTAGCTCCGCGAGCGTCCCCTCCACATCCGCTGCCGCCGTCAGATCGTCCCGTTTAAGTGGCAGGCCGACATCCGCCGGCCTGATCCGCTGGAACGGCTCGCCGGCCTCCACCCCGATGGTGGTGCGCAGCACCTCATGACGCGTCACCAATCCGTTCAAGGCCGACTGCAGGGCCGCCTCGTCCAGCTCGCCGCGAAGCCGTAGCCCCATCTGGATGTGCCAGGCCTGGCGACCGCCCTCCAGACGCGAAAGGAACCACGCTCGCTGCTGGGGGAAAGACAGCGGCACCCGCGACGGACGGGGCAAGGCTTCAATCGGAGGGACCGCACTCAACAGTACAGTGTTTATCGCATGGAGTTCGATCATTCCAGCAAGCTTCATGTAGACCTCCTGGGTCGGAGAGTTCGAGACCGCTATCGTCGGAGCGACTCCTTCGCCGTGTCACTATGCAATCGGCGTGCCACCGAATAGGATGAGCGAGCAAGAGATGCAAAAAACTATCTGTTTCGTGCAGCAACGACGGAATACTTGCACCGGAGTGCGTCAGGTTTCGTACATGGGAAGTTTTCAACCAGACATAGCTCAACACTGCGACCCGGAGCTCAAATGACAACGCAGATGAGCAGATCGAACTTGTCGAGCTTGGCGGTGGCTAGAGCACGACCCGTGATCGATGAATCGGTTGTGATGTGACGGCTGCGTTTTGTGCTGATTCAACATCCACCTCGAGGAGGTTGACGACGAGAAGAGCATTGAGGGGGATCTTCGGTCGCGGGTCTTGAAGGCTTCGGACGAGGGCACGTCGGCGCGGCAAGCGGGGGCGCGGTTCGGCGTGGGGATATCCAGCGCGATCCGCTGGATTGCGCGGGCGAAGATCGGCGAACTGACGCCACGCCCGCAGGGCCGCCGCCCGCCCCTCCAGCCTCGATTATATGAAGCCTTCATCGTCGGGCTGATCGAGGAGCGCAAAGACATCACGCTGAACGAGATCGTGGAGCGGCTGCTCGCCGAGCAGTCGATGCGGATCAGCCGCACCGCCTTGAGCGCTTGCTTCGCGGCCACGGACATTCAAAAAAAGTCCGCGCACGCACTGGACAGGATCGCCCCGACATCCTGAAGCGGCGCCCGGGACTGGTTCGATGGCCAGCTCGATCTCGATCCGGCGAAGCTCGTGTTCATCGATGAGACCGGCCTCTCCACAAAGATGGCCCGCCTGCGTGGAAGAGCACCGCGCGGCGAGCGCTGCCGGGCCAGCATGCCCCCCTCGGACGCAAGAAGAATCTTTGGTACAGGCTGTGGGCCTGATCGGGTGCTGCCATGTGTTCGGCCTCTGTTGCGGCTCGTCATGGCCGCGGGCCCGTATGGCGAGTTCGAGGATCAGGTCCACATCACTGGAACGCGCTCGAAGCGCTCCCCATGCGCCTGGTTCTCCTGATCCCGCCTCACCTGTCCTTTGACTTCCTCACGCCGCAACGGCCTCGCACCCGTCCCGCTCAAGCGGGCAGGAGCCCGATAGCTTTCTCCCTTCGTCAACAGCGCCCAGACTATGCGGGCGTCTTTGTTCGCCAGCGCCAGGATCACTAGCATCGGCGGTTTGCGCTCGAGCATCCGGCCGAGCCAGATTCCTTTAGACACCCGGCGCTTAGTCCACCGCATCACGGCTCTGGCTGGGATAATAAGGAGCCGCCTCGGTGTGCGCTCTCCCATCGGGATGTTCGGCCCAGTCGTTCCTTGCCGCCCGTAGAGGATAGTGTCCTGAAGGTTCTGCAAAAAGTTTTGGAGAGAGAACGGCGCTTGCTCTGAAGGGCGAGCGGCCATGGCACGGTGGTGACGTTGCAATCACCGAT
>NZ_JAMYMA010000042.1:0-8698 GCF_040318275.1 Mesorhizobium sp. M1217
CTGGCCCCGCCACGGATGGAACGGGTGCGTGACCTCGAACTCTATACGCGCTTGAGTGTCAGCACGAGCTGCAGTCCTGGACTTGAAAGAAAGCCAAGGTCGAGCGGCCGTTCCGCCACATTCGCGAGGACTTCTTCCTGGCCCGGTCCTTTCGCAATCTCGAAGACCTAAACGCCCAGTTGCGTCACTGGCTGGACACGGTCGCAAACCCGAGGGTTCACGCCACCACAAGGCGTGTCGTCAACGAAGCTTTCGCCGAGGAGCGCGCAGCGCTGCGGCCGCTGCCTTTGGCTCCGTTCCGATCGGTCCTAAAGCTCGAGCGACGTATCAGCCGGGAGGGCATGGTCAGCGTCGGCGGCAATTTCTACAGCGTGCCCGACGCCACCAGGCGCCGTGTCGTCGAGGTACACACGCTGGCCGAAGAGTTGCGCATCTTCGAGGACGGCGCACTGATTGCCACCCATCCTATTCTCGAAGGCCGGCACCAGCGTCATGTCGAGCGGGGTCATCGCAACATCCACGTCCACAAGCGCCGACAAAGACTGAGGAACGACGAGGTCATTCTTCATGGCTCGGGCGACAGGGTCGCTCAGCGCCCGTTGGCCTTCTACGACGCCGTCGCCCGGGTGATGGCGAAGGAGCAACGTCCATGACGAACGCGCTCGACACCACGCCATCCACCATCGACCGGATCTGCCACGACCTCGTCGGCCTGAAGATGCCGCGGGCGCTCGAAGCGCTCGATCATGTCGTGCGCCGGCTCGAGAAAGGCGAGATCGCCGCCCTCGAAGCCATGGACATCCTCCTCTCGGAAGAGTTGACCCTGCGCGAGAACAGCCGGATCAAGACGGCACTGCGCATGGGGCGCCTGGCCACGATGAAGACGCTCGCCGCTTCGACTTCTCTTTCCAGCCCTCGCTCGACCGCGATCGAATCTTCACGCTGGCCCAACTCGGCTTCGTCGCTCGCTGCGAGGTCGTCCACTTCCTCGGCCCGCCCGGCACAGGCAAGAGCCATCTGGCCATTGCGCTTGCCGTCGAGGCTGTGAAGGCTGGAAAGAGCGTCTATTTCTGCACGCTCGCCGAACTCATCGCCGCGCTGGCAAGGGCCGAACGCGAAGGCCGCCTGCAGGAACGCATCCGCTTCTTCTGCCGGCCTGCTCTGCTCGTTGTCGATGAGATCGGCTACTTGCCCGTCGTCCACGGTGGCGGCAATCTGTTCTTCCAACTCGTCAACGCCCGCTACGAGAAGGGCGCAATGATTCTCACCTCAAATCGCGGCTTCGCCGAATGGGGCGAGGTCTTCGGCGACCCTGTCGTCGCAACCGCACTTCTCGATCGCCTGCTTCACCATGCGGTCGTCGTCCAGATCGAAGGATCGAGTTATCGGCTCCGCCAGCACGCCGAGCTCATGCCCGAACACTTGCGATCAAAAGCCTCCATCACGCCGCCGACATTAAATCCACCATCGCGGCCGCGCGGCCGGCCACCGAAAAATGGACACCCCTCCGCGACAGTCGGAGCGGCGAAACTGGGGAATTTTACTTCGGCACTTGGAGTGGGCCCCGCGGGCCGGACAGGATGGTTTTCGGTAATTGACCGTGCAGCCGGGCTTTCAGAGGATGAAGGCCCATGGCAAAGCACCGAACCCACAGCGTCGATTTCAAACGGCAGGTTTCGCAGGAGTATTTCGGTGGCGAGACCCTGCATGCCCTCTCGAAGCGCCACGACATCTCACGCAATCTGATCCGGATATGGGTCGAGAAGTTTCAGGCGGGCGCTCTCGATGAGGATGCCGCAGCGGCCGATCTTCTCCAGGCTTATGAGGCGCGCATTGCCGCGCTCGAACGGCTAGTCGGCAAGCAGGCTCTGGAGCTGGAGTTTCTAAAGGGGGCTCTGCATGCGCTACCGCGGCAGAGAAACGGGCCTACATCCGCGACCACCGGTCCCACGGTCTCTCCGTCGCCGAAGGATGCCGCCTGATGGGCCTCTCGCGTTCGACCTACTACGACCGTCCGGAGAAGACGGCCGACGACACCGCGATCGTCGAAGCGATCGCAGCGATCTGTAACGAGTTCGAGCACTATGGCTGGCGCCGTGTCCGAGCCGGTCTTCGGCAAAAAGGCATGATCGTCAATCACAAGAAGATCCGCCGCCTGATGCGCGAGCATGACCTTCAGCCGAGAATGCGCCAGCGCTACACGGTGACCACGGATAGCGATCACAATCAGCCGATCTTCCCGAACCTCGCCCGGGACATCATCTGCGATGGGCCGAACCAACTCTGGGTGGCCGACATCACATACGTCACCGTCGTCGGCGGCTTTGCCTATGTTGCCGTTGTCCTGGATGCCTGGTCGCGGCGGGTTGTCGGATACGCCATCAGCCGCTCGATCGACGCACGGCTCACGCTGGCGGCTTTGACCGCCGCAGTCGAAGGACGCAAACCGCCACCCGGCTGCGTGCATCATTCTGATCGCGGGTCACAACATGCAGCGACAGCCTATCGCGATCACCTTGCCGCCCACGGCCTGGTCGGTTCCATGGGCCGGCGCGGCAATCCCTACGACAACGCAAAGGCGGAAAGCTTCATGAAGACGCTCAAAGTCGAGGCCGTCTATCCGATGGCCTTCGAGACGTTCGCCGATGTCATCGAACACCTTCCGCATTTCCTTGAGGAGGTCTACAACCGCCGACGGCTTCACTCAGCACTCGGCTATCTCAGTCCAATGCAATTCGAGGATCAACACACCCGGCAAACGGTCAAATCAGCGGCCTGACTCTGTCCGGCCCGCGGGGCCCACTCCAACTTTTGGGGAAAATTCGAGCGGCATTGACACAGCGCGACGCCAAGCTAAAAACGCTCTGCATTATGTAGATTTCTACATAACCGCGATGATAGGCCGTTCGGCGGCAGCGGACCGCCCATCGTCGCCTACCGCTTCGAAGACAGCCGTGCCGGCGAATGTGTCGCCCGCCATCTGGACGGCTATCGCGGCATCCTGCAGGTCGACGGATACGCCGCCTATAACCGGCTGGCCCGATCCGATCGGGGCAATGACGGTGTGATGTTGGCGGTGTGCTGGTCGCACGTGCGGCGCAAGTTCTACGAACTGCATGCCGCAGGCTCCTCCGTTATTGCCCCGCAGACGGTGGCGCAGATGGCCCCGCTGTGGGCCGCCGAGGAGGCCGTACGCGGCCAAGACCCGGTAGCTCGGATAGCTGCGCGTCAGGAGAAATCCGCCGCCGTCGTTGCCGCTCTCTTTGCGCTGTGGGAAAAGGAGCCGCCGAAGCTGTCGGGAAAATCGAAGCCCGCCGAGGCGATCCGCTATGCGGTCGGCCGGCGTGCCGCGCTGGAGCGCTTCCTCACCGAGGGCCGCATCAAAATCGACTCCAACACCGTCAGCGCGCCATCCGGCCACAGACAATTACCCGAAAGAACAGCCTCTTCGCTGGCAGCGACCGCGGCGGACGGACATGGGCCACCATCGCCACGCTGCTGACCATCGCCAAGATGAACCAGGTCGATCCGCACGCCTGGCTCACCCTGACCCTCGAGTGCATCGCCAATGGCTGGCCAAACAGCGATATCGAGGCGCTCATGCCTTGGAACTACCAGCGCTAAACGGCATTAGCTACCCGCTTACTTCACTCCCATCAGACCGAGGGGTGTGCCGGTGAGGGTGACGGCCAGGCTCGAAATGCATCAGCATCCCGCATAAGGTCAGCACGTTCGGCTGCCCAGCCTTGTAGCGCCCGGCGTTGATGATCTTGGTCAAGCCGATTTTGCCCGGCTGCGCGCGGCTGTAGATAACTCGGTCGTGTTCTGCAGGATAAGGATCGGACCTTCGTTCGCCGCAACGCGCGCCGCAGTCGCGGCGAAATGGCCGGCGAGAACGCTGTGTTCGGTCACACGCCGGGTTGTCAAAGAAGCGGTAGGCAGCCTTCGCCGCTGCCCAGTCGCCACAGGCGGCCGGGATCGGCTTGCCCGGCGCTGCTGAAAGCTGATCCGGCAACCGCTGCAGCCGGCGGACCAGGCGCTTGTCGGGAAGGGCCGCCGCGCAAAGCTCTTCCTGCCAAGCGGCTTCGCTGCTGCTTGTCTTGTCTCGCATCCGTGACGCCTCCGTGATTCGGCGTCACGGACAGAATCACGGCGGATTCATACGCGGCAATAGGCCCCGACGATGTGGTAATCGAAAGCTTCACCGGACGGGTGCGTCATCACGTGTTCGCACGCAATGACGTGCAGCCTTCGCTGGTCGTCGGCGGGCCTGCCGTCGGCACAATAGCTGGTGCGCGAAAAGTCCGCACAGGGGTGAACCTCGACAGCCTTAGAGGCACACCCAGGATGGATCGGCAAAATTCTGGTTGGCAGCCTGATTTCGGCCTCAAAGCCGTCGGCGGAGCAGCGTAAGAGATAAGTGCCCGTTGTTACTCCAAGCGTTGGAGCGACAGTTGAGATCAGAGGTTTTTCCTATTCCTGGAGAGTCGGAAAGGGTGTGATTGACCAATTGATTAACTCGACGGCACGTTGAAGTATCGCCTTTGTTCGAGTACGGCTGGGCGAAGCGGCGACCACGTGGCCGATTTTGTCTCGGTAGTCACCATTCCTGACAATTGGAGTCTTGGATTCAACATAAATTCTGACGTCAACGACACCGGATACAGCCGCCGCCCGACTGTCGCCATCGATCCAATCGATGGTGCCATCGCGATCAGGAACTAGAATCCTCGCGGCCGCAATCTGTGAACGCTTTCTGCGCAAATCCCATTGCTCACCGATGACAAGCTTGATGTGCTCGGTGACTAGATCGACACCGTAAGCAAGCTGAACCAGTTCAGGATCAGGCGACCCAGCCAGACGCGGATTGACTTCAAGGACGATGGGACCAAGCTTTGTCCACCGTAGATCAATGTTTGCTGGCCCCCAGCCAAGGTCAAGAGCTCTCAAACAGCTCAACGAAACGTCAGCGATACGTTTATGCTGGTCATCATTCAGGAGGGCCGGATAGATGTACTCACGACTGACGAAATGCGGAGGGGGCCCGAAGTCAGCGCTTCCAATACCAATTACCTCATTTCCCATAGTTTCAATGCTATAATGAGCACCTTGCGCGAATTCTTCGACCAGTATTCTCGGCGAAGTCCGCCATACGTGCTTACCGCCCAACAGATAGGTCGTATGTTCGGCCACTTCATAGGCGTCGCGGCACAACCGAACACCTCTGCTGCCAGCGCCCACGGCCGGCTTCAAAACCACCGGCATACCGATCTCCCCGGCAGACCTCACTACGTCTCTCGCATCTGCTGCTAAGCGATACCTAGGTATGGGAACGCCGGCGTCTGAGAGGAGCTGACGTTGAACGAACTTATCGCAACACTGTTCGATTGATGTGGGATTCGGCCCCGGCAATTCGAAGCACCGGCAGAGCTTTCCGACCGTCGCATAGAACGCCTCCAAGGAGGACGTGATGCCAGCAATGTGGTAAGTCGCCTTTAGATCGGAACATTCCCGGATCAGGGCATCCAGATTCTCCGTATCGACACGGATTGCCTCGCATCCTTCGATATCGAGGTAGCTATACTGAGATGGATCGGAGGATAAAGTGATTGTATGAAGGCCCAGACGTTGGGCCGCTCGGATGAAGAGGCGACCAGTACCCGTTGGATCACCTTCGACCAAAATGAGTGCTCTCGTTCCCATTGCCTGTTGTTCTCCATAGTGTGCTGTGGGGCGGTTCGAATGTACTTGCGTCAGCCTTTTTTGACGGCCTGACCTCCGAGAGAAGACGGCGGGCAAGAGGTAAAGCAGATGGGCGCACCCGTGATCTTTGTGGCCGTATATGTCGCAAGGCCGGCTCATTAAATTCCGAGCCGCAGAGTCACAGACCAGCGCGCGGCCCGAAAAGTTCCAATCGCGGTTCAGTTCGGATTTCGGATTAACGACACACTTGTTCCGAGTGAGTCCCGACCGGAGATCAGAATTAGTGAGATGGAATTGTGTCGGCGCTTTTCCGAAACTCGCAATTCATGCGTTCGGCCTAGAGAATGCTGATTCCGAACGACCGAGTGTGGGCGACATCGAGGATGCGATTGATCAAGCTCGAGTAGCTGTGTCCGGCAGTCGTCGCGGCCAATGCGAACGAGCCGCCCATACCGAGCCCAGGCATCGAGTTGATCTCCAGGACGAACGGCTTTCCGGAGCGGTCGATTCGAAGGTCAACGCGGGCATAGTCCCGGCACTGGCAGGCACGGAACGTCGCAACCGAAATGTCCCGCAGCTCCCTGGCAAGCCTTTCCCCGATTTGCGCCGGGCAAATCTGCGGCAGTGCCGCGACGGCCGTATACTTTACTTCCCACGTTAGAAGACGCGTTTCGCGGCCCCCGAAGTCATGCTCCACGGGAGGCAAGACCTCGAGTTCTTCGTTTCCCAACATCGCGACATGGATTTCTCGCCCATCAATATATTCTTCCACGAGTGCATCTTGCCCATATTGCGTGACGATCAATTCCACTGCCTGCGTCAGCTGAGCGGGCTCATGTACGAGCTGCAGACCGAAGCTGTTGTCTTCATGACGCGGCTTCACTACTACTGGGAATTGCAGGTTGCCGGTATTCTCGGTGCCACAACGCATGACGCGAAAGTTCGGCGTCGGCACGCCGATACTGCGGATGAGCGTCTTAGTGATGAGCTTATCGTCCATCAACCCATGCCCGAGCGGGCTCGATCCGGTGTATGGAACACCGGCCATCTCAAGCATGGCCGGAACATGGGTATAACGGCACTCACCCTGAATCCCCTCCGCCCGGTTGAAGACGAATCCTGAAGGGCGGGCTTGTACATCGGGTGGCATCCACGCCTCAAGCGTAGCGAGCAGTCCTTTATCGCCTTCACACAGCAGCGTCTCGTGGCCGCACTCCTGTAGTCCCGCTACTATGTTTTGGATTGTCTCCCCGTAATCCGGCCAAGACTGCGGGGAGATCGGATAAGGGTGACCGAAGCGATTGATCACGCCCGTAAAATCGCTATTCCACACCACGGCTACTCGCATGAAGCTTCTCCTCATTGTTTGCCCGCTGTCACGTTCATCTCGTTTTTTTGTGGGAACAGCTCATCTGGACTCCGCGCGCCCGGTACAGCCGGCCAAGGCTGGCAGGCTTGCTCCTGAGGCGGAAATCGCCAAGCTCTTGAGAGGCAGCCGCCCCCTGCACCAGCACAGTTCCGGGAAGCGGAGGAAGCCACCTGCAAGCCCGCAAGACCACGGCGATCAGAGGTGCCACCGTGTGAAGGTGCCAGCCGTCTTCGCGGCTTCCATCTCGGTCCAGACGCGATAGCAACCAAAGCCGCGCTGGGGGGAGCGAGCACAACCGACGATGGAGGCGATAAAGCTTTGATTGGCGGGACAACACTCAATCACAATCTGTTCTATTGATCTGGATCGTTCGAGCAAGTTTGATGTAGGCCTGACGTTGTGAAGCCGCTATGATCATAACGGATCCTTCACCGTGTCCCTCGCAATCGGCGTGCCACCGATCAGGATTGCGAGCATGACGGCAAAATCACAGGTGTTTTGCGCCGGAACGGTCGAATACTTCGGCTTCAGTGTGTCGGGTTCCGAACATAGACGCCTTGAGCCGGACACGGCTGAAGGGCAACCCGATGACGATGTTTGCCTCTAATTTCTGGTCACACCGGCCTTTCACGAAGCAGCCACTATACGTCCGTCGACTGTCGCAACGTCTAGGAAGACATCGCCGTGAAGCCCAGATAGATAGACTGCGGTATCCATCGACTCTCGCGGCAGGCCAAGAGTGAGCCTTTCACTGTGCAGGGAGCTGAGTGTGGTAGCGTCCGTTAGAAGCCGACGAGGCAACCATCATGCCACCGAGCGCCGCTCCTACCGTCCGGAAAATGATGAAGCTGACACAGGTCAGGGTAGCCACAGCGGGAACTCGCGTGGCTTGCTCAGACGGGTCTACGAGGGCGCTGGCGGCTTGGACTGTACTCGCCGGTGGGGCGTCCCTCTTACGCTGGCCGGGCGCATGGAGTGGGACGAGCCTGATGCCAGGCATCAAGACAGTCGTCAAGGCTGGCATGAAGAGGGTCGCTATCGCCGGATCGAGGTGATCACCGGCCGGCGGCGGCGGCGCAACTAGACGCCGGCGGAGAAGGCTCGGGTCGTCGCGGAGAGTGCGGAGCGGGGCGCCGACATCTCGGCAGTCGCGCGACATTGGGGCGTAAGTCGTGGCCTTCTTTCCGTCTGGCGGCGACAGGCGGGGCTGGTGCAGGCGAAAGCGGCTGCGGAGACGACGCCAGCCCTGCAATTTGTGCCAATTACGATCGCGGGCGAGGACCGGCAGGTCGAGCACGCCGGCGCAGCGAAGCACGAGGTGCCCACGTCGGCCGGTCGGATTGAGTTCGAGATTGGTGAAAGCCGCCTCGTCTGACCTGCCACGGGTAATTTCCTCCATCTGAGATTAGAGTCCGGCCTCGATTTGATCCGATACCATTCTTTGGACCGCCGGAAGGTGGAGTTTTCCGGCTGGTGATCCGATACCATTCTTTGGACCGCCGGAAGGTGGAGTTTTCCGGCTGTTTGATCCGATACCATTCTTTGGACCGCCGGAAGGTGGAGTTTTCCGGCTGTTTCACGATGGCGGGCTGACGGCGCCATCGGGATTGATCAACGAGATCGGAA
>NZ_JAMYMA010000043.1:0-7214 GCF_040318275.1 Mesorhizobium sp. M1217
GTCCTCGCGACCTTCATGCCGAAAACGACCGCCGTAATATGGATGCCAGCGGTAATGAAACTCCACCATCTGCCCGACATGGGCAGAATGACCCTGCGATGGCTCTCGGAAGAAAGTCCTGGCTGTTCTGCGGTTCCGATCGCGGCGGACAGCGCGCTGCCGTTCTCTACAGCCTGATCGTCAGCGCCAAGTTGAATGACGTCGACCCTCAGGCCTGGCTCGCCCACGTCCTCGCCCAACTGCCCGCCTATCCGGCCCATCGGATCGATGATTTGCTGCCTTGGAATTGGAGATGCGCAAAACTGCGGACCCAACCAGCGGCGGCCTGATCATGCAGCGCAATAAGGTGCATCACGTCTACACCGTCGAACGTGTCGCCAGGGACCTCGGCGTCAGCGAAGCGCTCATCCAGGACCTGACCCTCGGTCTCGAGCCCGAGGACGGCGTCGTCTGGGTGTACGGCGCCAAGGATGACCACGGAATCTTGGCCTTCACCGATCAAGGCATCGAGGAGGTCAAACTCCTCCTCGAAGAATATCATCGCGTCTCCCCATCGAAAGCTTGACCCCGGCACCGCGGTGCTCAGGTGCTCATGGCCGCCGGATACGCACGTCTGCGGTCTTTACCGGATGGGTACTGCGGTCACTCTTTGTCGACCTTCTCAAGTTCCTCCAGCAAATACCTTTGCTCAGCCCGCAGTTCCCGTTCTACAGGCAGATATAGCAGGTTGCGAAGGTAATTACGGATTACCTCTGACTATTGAAATGCGCAGGACGGCGCGCTTCCGTTGCGATGCCACAGCGGCTGAAGTTGGCTGACAGCTACTCGCGACCGTCAAAAGCCACGCAGAGGCCCAAGGCAGTTGCTGCCTCGACGATTGCCTCGGTTAGTTCTTCGTCGGAGGCCACCAAATAAGGCGCAGTCTCCCGAGCTTCGCGTAGTGCCGCTTTGATCGAGACCGTGTCGCGACGGTCCGCCCTGTTGAGGAGTACAGTAATTGCTTGTTCTAGAAACGGACCGACCCTTCGCGCGACGCTCATCCAGCCCTCCCCAGGGACACGCCGAAGGGCACTCTACTCCCAACCTGAGCCGCATCAAGACCATGTACGAATTGTACAAATTGGTACGGCGCTGGGCCGCGACAGTCAGGAGTATTTGCTAGAGTTTCTGATCGGATAATCGGCTCGCGCGAAGCCCCCTAGAGCGCGCCTCGATTCGCCTTTCGTCCCCTGGTGCTTTCGGTCTGCCGTAGATTGGAAGGTTGAACCAGTGGAGAGCCATGAGGGCTATTCGCGAACGTCGAACGCGACGAACATGCCAAAGGCTGGAGCAATATCGACAATAAGCTCCACCAACTCGCACTCACTTTCCACCAGATGTGGCCCGTCTCGTCGCACCGCGGCGATAGTCTTTTTGACGGAGATGATGATGATTTGGCCGCGCCGGGCCTGTAAAATCAGCTCTTCAACAAGCTCATTGGCAGTCACTTTGATGGGTCGGCAGTTCATCCGAACGTTCATCCGAGGCCTCCACCTCAGCGATAACCCACGGGGACATTCATGATCCTTTGTCGGGAAAAATCAAGAAGAATGTTTGGTAGAAATTTCTGAGCCGGAATCAGAGAAACAAGCACGGAGCGAGCCTCTGTACTCTTTCGCTTTGACGCTCAGCCGGCCCGCTAAGGACCTTCTTCCGTCGACCCCTGTTTCGCCTGGTCAATAGCCGCAAGTAATGACTGTAACGTTGGCGGCAGTTCTGGTTCGACCTCCAGATTTAAGAACGTTTGTACGTGATGACGATAGCCTTCGGAACGGATCAGTTTCCGAAACGCTTTGGAGACAGACTGATGGTCTGCTTTGTTGCTGGTTGTCATGTACGGGAAGTCCGTCCCAATGAGCCGCAACTCGCTCGCGACGAATGGGTTCCATCAGGAGGTCAGAATATTTGGTAGAAATTTTTGAGCGGGAGATCGGATAACTGGCTTGCGCGAAGACGCCCCGCGCCCCTTCGTTTGCCGCAGCATTAATCCTCGCTCTTTGAACTGAGGATTCGTGTCGATCTAGCGTCGGTGTTGCACATCGTGAATGTTGGAATGCTTCTGTCAATGTTTGCTCACGCTGTGATGCACAGGGCAGGCTCTTGCGGCAGGGTGCCGCAAGGTCGCGACGAATGAAACGCCGGCCCAGTTCAACCCGCGCGACGTCCTTCAAAGCTGGGGGGATCGATCTTCATCAAGCGGTCTGCGGCCTCGACCGCAGTTCGTATCCTGCTGCACAGCGCGAGATTTTCGGCCAGCATTTCTTCAGTGCGTTGAAGCGCGAACTCGGTCCGGTGGATGCGCTGCCTGGCATTGGCAACTTCCGATGTCAAAAGATCGGCCGCCATACCGTGGCCGTGGGGTTCCAGAGTGTCCATCGGTTTCTAATACATGGGGGGCGATATCGTTCCCTGATGTCGGGCGAAACGGCGTGCCGCAGAAAGGCGCGATGGGCCGAATGACCAATGCGCTCCCTGTCAAAACAGCGTCAGCAGGCGAACGGCTTCGGCCGCTCTACATCCCACGGGCAGAGGCGATCACGGTCCATAGGGCCATTGATCTGTTCAGGTACGACTATAACGTAAGCGAAGACACACTCAGGCGGCTGGTGATCAAGCACCGTCTTCACAACCAGACAATGCCCGGTGCTCCGTGGAGAATAAGCGCTCCCGGTTTGGCTATGGCGCTCGCCGGCGATGATGACGCGGTTGAGGCAGGACGATCGCGAGCACGATCGTTTGAGCCGGCTCCTTCAGTATCCGCGGGGCACGCATGCCTTCGGTCGCAATTTATGGCGACAGCGGCATGGGTAAAGCCATGATCATGAAGAAGTTCAGGGACGAACACCCGCCAAGCTTCAATCCGGCGACCGGCACTTTGATAACACCGGTTCTCGCCATGGAGATGACCAGCCGGCCCGGAGAACGGCGGTTCTACGCCGAACTGCTTACCCTGCTCGGAGTACCGCAACGGCGGCGCGCCGACATTGCCCAAATGGAGCAAGCCGCACTGCGGATCATGGAGGCGATTGGCGTGCAGGTCCTGGTCATCGACGAGGTGGACAATATCCTCGCCGGACCGTCTGCAGATCTCGCCCGTCTGCTTCGGCGTCAACGAGGCGCGCGAGGCGATCAGCGGCGACGTCCAGCTGGCGCGCCGGTTCGAGCAGTTCACCTTGAGCCGATGGGCAGCAAACGAACAGTTCGAAAACCTCGTAGCAGCTTCAGATTACTCCGCGTTAGCGTTCGCCAAGGTATCGACGGCAGGCGCAAGGAGCTTTGCCAGCTTCGCCAGCGTCGACCGGGAACAGTTGGTCGCCTCCCTCCACGATGGTGTTCCACCGTCGATCAGACTGTGCTCGCTCCTCGCCCCGAGGACGGACCGTGATCTGCGATTGCAGCAGACGCTGGAGCCGGGACGGAAAAGCCCGCCGCCCGAACTGCGCGGCGGGCTTTTGGTGCAATAATCAACCCACTGTAGACCGTCTGGCCACAACTAGCTCAGGATAACCACGATCTTGTAGGTATTCGGGTCGACGATGACGATCCGGCCGTCGGCGAGCACGAAATACTCGTAACTTTCGTAAGCCGGAACGATCTTGACGATGCGCGCCGGCAGACGATGCAAGCGGACCTTCT
Organism: Mesorhizobium sp. M1217; assembly: GCF_040318275.1. Taxonomy (NCBI): domain Bacteria; kingdom Pseudomonadati; phylum Pseudomonadota; class Alphaproteobacteria; order Hyphomicrobiales; family Phyllobacteriaceae; genus Mesorhizobium; species Mesorhizobium sp. M1217. Next base: position 3,676 of record NZ_JAMYMA010000043.1, read on the forward strand.
TCCGCGGAACCTCGATGCCGACGGAGATATCGAAATCGACGCTGGAAACGGGTTGGACGTTCGTCTCCTTGATGACCTGCGTGATCTCTGTCTTCTGTTCAACGGTCACATTGCTGATGGAAGCGGTCGAACTCTGGTCTTGCGTCTGCGTCGAGGCATTGCCCTGAGTCTGCTCGGTGGTCGTGGTCCCAGTCTTGCCCTGAGCCTGCTCCTCGGTCTTCATTTTCGTGTTGCCTTGGGCCTGCTCGGTAGTGTTGGTTCCGGCCTTGCCTTGGGCCTGTTCGTCGGTCTTCATTTTGGTGCTGCCCGTGGCCTGCTGGTCAGTCGTAGCGCCGGCCTTGCCTTGGGCTTGCTCGTCAGTCTTCATCTTCGTGTTGCCCGTGGCCTGCTGGTCAGTCGTAGCGCCGGCCTTGCCTTGGGCTTGCTCATCGGTCTTCAGCTTCTTGTTGCCTTGCGCCTGTTGATCAGTTGCAGCGCCGGCCTTGCCCTGAGCCTGCTCGCCGGTCTTCAGCTTCGGTTTGCCCTGCGCCTGTTGATCAGTGGTGGCGCCGGCCTTGCCCTGAGCCTGCTCGTCCATCTTGGCGCCGTTCTGGCAATTGGCAGTGCCGGCTGCACAATTGGCGCCGGACTGGTCGTCGGTCGACTGCTGCGTCTGGGCAAGTGCGGCCCCGCAGCTGACGCTGATTGCTAGCATGCTGGTGATCAGAACGCCTTTCATGAGAGATCTCCTTGGAAAACGCGTCCCTTCACCGCGTAAAACTGCGGCTAAAAAACTTTGTTCCAAACCAATGGAGCGAAACGGCAAGCGATCCGCGTGGCGGAACAAGCTCCACCTGATGACGTTACCGCCCTATAGCAACCCCGCTGCGAACAGCATAATCAGGATCCATGAGGTATCGATGAGGTATCGATTGAGGATTTCCCATTGCTAGTCTCCATTACGCGTTGGGCCAATCAACCCCTTCACTCGCAAGCCACCACCAGCGTCGGTGTCGAGGTTACCCTACTTCTGGAACCCGTCCTATCGGATGCGCGGCCGGGCTAGCTGAACAGCGCGCTCAGCCGTTGTCGGCCGGCCTATTGGCGAAAGCAGCTCTTCGTGCATCATCGCCCGCGGAAATCATCAGTGCTTCAGGGTACAAGCCCTCATTTTCAACATGGTCCGTCAGGAACTCGCATTCGCTCACTCAGGATCGCGCAAAACGGCGACGTCGACCGACTGGCATGACACGGCGGGCCGGTGCAGCCGGATAACATATCGATCCGAGTTGGCTGCTCCCTTGGTTTCTTGGGCTAGGTCAGATGGCAAGAAATGACCTGTTGCGCCTGACATTCAGTACCCGAAACCGTGCCTTTGTGATGCCGATCATGTCGCGCTGGCGCAACAAAGGCCTGCGGGCGGTCCGAAATTGTCAAATGACGACTGGTCAACAAGACTCAATCCGTCACCTTCCGGCCGCTGCGCCGCCTGCGCTCAGGGGCCGGGCCTCGCAATGTACCTTCCGGGCAGGGGTCAATGCATCTCATTGCAAACAGAAGGCGGCCGCTGATGCGTGCGAAGTGCACGACGTCGGCGGCCCTGGTCCTGGTCGGCGCCGCAATTGGTCCCGCATTTGCAACGGAGTACGTCGTCGGCAACGAATCTGAGCTGCGCTCGGCGCTGGCCGGCCAAGCCGATGGCGACAGGATCACCTTGACCAGCGACATCAGGCTGACTGCGGCGGCGGCAACCTGCCGCATGTGCACAGCAACGACACCATTTTGGGCGACGGGCATACGTTGTCTGACGGCGGCTATCGCGGGCTGTTCGTCACGTCAGGCACCGTCCGCGTTGAGGATTTGAAGATCACCGATGCGCTGGTCCAAGACGGCAACACACCTGACGGTCTGCCGAAAGTGTCGGGCTGCTGGCCGACGCACAAGCTTGGCGGTGTTCGACGGTTCTAGTCCCGCTTTGGGACAATCGGATTGGCGTCTGAATTGCCTCTTAAGACTCACCAGAGTGTAGCTACAGCGCTTGCGAAGGAGATGGAGAACGGGTTTAGCTGTTTTGGAGGAGTCAGCCAGACGGCCGAGTTCAACTCCTTTGCACTGGTGGAACGAGAATATCTCTCGATAGTTGTGGGAATGGGTTGCGGAATGTGAAATGTATAGGTTGCTCCGAAGAGCTACTCTGAAGCTGAAACACGATACCGGCATCTTTATGCCTGTAGTCTGGCTGCTTGGAGTTTACGTGCTGGCCGCAATCGTGCTGTTTTTCCTGCGGTTGATCAACGTGTTCTAGGATTCGCCCGCAAACGAAGAAAAAGCCCGCCGCACCCTTCGCGGTGGGCTCCGGTCCGATACACCGTGGCGGGGCCGCCGCCTATCGTCCCAGTGGTAGCTTGGAGGCCGAACCAAGTTCTTCCTCGTCCTGTATCCCGGCCATCTAGTTCGATGATCCGGGACGCGAGCGCCTCACGTTGATACTCAGATTGCGCATCGACCAAGCGTTCGAATACGCGGCCCAGCAGCGCCATCTCGGATGGCCTGAAAACACCAGCATCTTCGGTTTTTTTCGATGTATCGGCGTGACAAACCCCCTTCGCCACAGGACTTTGTTCGTGCAGAATACCATACACCAAATCGCCGCCGCCGGTCCCTGAAACCGCAGGCACGGAAAACGACAAACCTTCCAGAGGGTTTTGGCTGCCAGTGGGCAGCGGAGGCCCGTTGTGTGCGGCCGCTGGCGCTCCGCATTGAGCTTCGTGCCTCACCGCACCACCAAAGCCACAAGGAACGCGACGGCCTCTCCGCTCGTTGATTGCTGCTCGAATTTTTTGGTTATCAACAAGCAGGTAGCCGAAGGCGGAGCACAGCGTAACGTCCAGCCGATCGAGCATTGAGGTGCTTCGGTTGAGATCGATCCGAATTGACAGAGGGCGCCGAGCGACTCTTAGGGCATCTTCTTCATTATGCGAGCTTCGCGCAGCAACGACGGGCGATCGTACCCGATCATATTGATGAGGTCTCGCGCCTGGTTCTCCGAGATGCCGGTCTCTTTGGCCAGGTAACGGGCTGCGGATGTGTCCCGCTCAGTACGCGGGCACGGTCGTCGTTGTCGTCGAACATGATGATGAGTTGTCCCTTCTCACGTTCGCCTCAATCCTTGAAATGGAGAGTTGTTCCGCAGCGCACGCAAAAAGTTTGATCCAGATGTTCCTCGACCAGCACGTCAGCAGCATTACCACCAGCTGTAGGTCATGCCGGGATTGTCAGTCCTGACCGGAACCGGAAGAGAGAACCACCGCCTATCCTTCGCGCTATTCGCGAACATCGAAAAGGACGAATAGCCCGATCGCGGTTGCGGTGAAGACAGTCATCTCCACCAGTTCGCAATCGGTCTCGTTGAGGTAGGGGCCAAGTTCGCAGCTACTCCATTGGGCATGGGGTTCGGACTGGCCCGCTTCCTGGCCATCGGACGCGGCGACATACGGCGACATATTGAAGTGCCGCGCATGGCATACTGCGACCGCTGCATGTCGTTCCTGGCAAGTAAG
>NZ_JAMYMA010000044.1:0-7178 GCF_040318275.1 Mesorhizobium sp. M1217
GCGCCCGGGATGCGCTTTGATCTCGGACCCGTGTTGGTGTTCTACGCCAAATCCGGCAATCCTCATCTCGATGAGGAGGAAGCACTATGAGCCCAAAGGTGCAGGCTATCCCAATCTCGACCAGATCTGCGCGGCAATCAAAGCCGATGATGCCGAACATCTGTACTCGCTGCTGGCCCCCGAAGGCCGCTACCAGACGGTAGAGACCAGACTGGCCGACCTGAACCAGCGCATCTGGACGCGTTGGTCCGCGCCTTCGAGGACAACGAAAACTGTATGGACGCAAACCGCTACACCAACATGGACGATCTGCGCTACCAAAGAAGCTCCGTATGGGCTGCGCCGCGACCAAGCTTCACTGCCGTCCGTTTAGAAGAAGTTGACGAACACAACATCCTGACGCCGTTGGCTTGGGGCTGGGTGCCAGCCTTATTCCCAGCGCAGTATTAGTCCCGATCCAGATTCTTGCGAGCCAAGGCACCAGGAAGAGCGCAGGGTGCTCCTATTCACCAAGGTCCGAATGTGGTGTGATCGACCAATGGATTAAATCTGCGGCACGCTGAAGTGTCGTCTGGGTCTGAGCATGATTGGACGAAACGGCGATGACATGTCCGATGCATTCTCGATGACCGCCTTTCCTGGGGACTCGCGTCTTGGGTTCGATATACAACTCGACCTCGGCGATGCCCGAGACAGCAGCCGCCCGACTGTCCCCATCGATCCAATCGAGGGTGCCATCGAGATCAGGAACCAGGAACCGTGCGGCCGCAGTCTTCGTGGGGCCTCTGCGCAAGCTCCTTTGGGCACCAGTCACAAGTTTGATGTGCTCGGTCACGAGATCCACGCCGTAAACCAGCTGAACCAATTCAGGAGCGGGCGAACCTGGAAGATGCGGGCTGACCCCAATCACAACTGGACCACGCTTCGTCAACCCGAGTTCAATGGTCGTTGGTCCCCAGCCAAGGCCGAGTGCCCGCAAACAATTCAGCGAAACATCGGCAATACTATCATGCTCGTTTTCAGTCAGCACAGCCGGATAGGTGCACTCGCGACAGATGAGATCCGGTGCTTGACAGAAGTCAAGGGCAGCAATTCCAATCACCTCATTTCCCATCATGTTAATGCTAAAGTGGGAACCTTGTGTGAATTCTTCGACTAGTATCCGCCGCGAAGGACGCGTTATGTGATTTATACTCAATAGAATGGCCGAATGTGCCGCTAAATCATCGACATTTCTGCACAATTTAGCGCCGGTGCTTCCGCTGCCCTTGACGACCACCGGCAGTCCGATGGCATTCGCAAATCTTTCCACCTCCATCGCATTTGCTGCCATGTGATACGCAGGTACTGAAACGCCAGCCTCCGAGAGAAGCTGACGTTGAACGAATTTGTCGCAGCATTGTTCAATCGACACAGGGTTCGGTCCCGGTAGACCGAAGTGCCGGCAGAGCTTACCAACTGTCGCGGAAACTGACACGTCGTCGCCCGCAAATGCGGTAATTCCAGCAATGTCGTAGGTTATACGCAGCCGGTAGCATTCGCGGATCAGCGCATCGATATTGCCTGTATCGATAGGAATAGCGTCAACGCTTTCCGCCCCAAGATATTCGTACTGAGCGGGATCTGCCGCCAGGGTAATTGGATGGAGACCGAGACGCCGAGCCGCTTGAATGTGGAGCGGACCATTACCCCTATGACCTTCAACAAGTATGAGCGCTTTTCTTCTCACGGGCTATGGACTCCGACGTTGTGTGATGTTGCGGCGGCCACGAGCGCAAGCAGGCATCCGTGCTCGGATCTCAGACCTCGCGGTGAGGCATGGCGGCAAGCTCAGCGTCGACGGCCTGCAGGCGCTGCTGAACAAATATGTCGCCAAGGCGCTCGAACACTGCGTACCCCTTCTATGGCGCAGCCCTCAGTTCTGCGAAGCCGGCGCCGGTGATCCGCCGATGGTAGCGAGGCTGCCCTCAGAATTCGGGCGCTCCTCATCATCCGGCGGAAGAATGGCGTTCCACGCGGCCAGCCCGAGTCGGAAGACGACTTACCCCCTTCATGGGAGACTTAGCTTGGCCGTGCGGCCACCGTCCACGACGAAAATCTGGCCGGTGACGAATGAAGCCTCATCTGAGGCGATCCATGCGACCATAGCCGCGACTTCCTCAACACGGCCGGTTCGACCCAATGGATGAATGGCACCCAGCCTCCCTCGCGCCTGCTCGGGCAAAGCGTCGATGAACTTGACGTTGAAATCCGTATCGATCCAGCCAGGAGCCACGCTATTGCAACGCACCCCCTCCGGCCCGCCGTCGACTGCCACGGCACGCGTCAGGCCATGCAGCCCTGCCTTTGATGCACAATAGGCAGCGTGCCCGGGGTTAGAAGCCAATCCTTCTATCGAGCCGATATTAACGATGGCGCCGCGGCTTTTGCGAAGGTGAGGCATTGCCTGACGGATCAGCAGGAAAGGAGCATCAAGGTTGAGCGCCATTGTGCGTCGCCATTCGTGCAGCTCCATTTCATCTACCCTCGCTTCAACCATACGCCCCGCGTTGTTGACGAGGATGTCGAGTCGGCCGGCTTGTTCAATGACATGATCAATGACCAACTCCGGAACGGTGGGATCGCAAAGGTCAGCGACTGTGGTTTCTAGATGACCGGTCTCCTCAAGCTGAACCGCAAAGACCCTGACACCCTCGCTGGCGAGCCTGTCGGCGATTGCCGCCCCAATGCCGCTGCTGGCCCCAGTCACCAGGGCGACTTTCCTGGCAAAGCGCCTCATGCGACCGCCGTTTCGCCGTTCACCTCGACAAGCGCGCCGCGCGCTGGGGAAGCCGGGTTGACCCAGATACCTTCTCGCGCATGATCGAGACCCATCCACCGGGTCGGCGATGCGACGACTGCCTTGGGCATCCTCCTGAGCGAACGCAGGATGAACAGTGGCACTTCTGCCTCCCGGGCCGACACTTTGTAGCCGACCGCCTGCAGCGTGAGACACCCGATAGTCAAGACAAGTTTCTCAATCAGAGCCGACGGATGGGTGGGCTGATCTGACGGCCATGCGCACATCGCATGAGGCCGGTCTGGCGCGGCCACTCGACTTCCAAAGTCAATTTGAGTTGTACCGTGAGCATCTGCGCTGAAACCTCTTCTCAGTTGGGTTCCTGAACCCTCCCAGCACGATCTGGCTAAGGTTCCAAAAACGTCGCGCAAAAAGATGGTGTAGATTGGTGCCGGACTGGGAATCGGTTTCGTCCAGCATTGCGATGGCATGTTCCGGCACGTGCACCGCCTACGTCGGAAGAAGGCTTGGCGTAACGCCCAAACGAGAGGCGAAGCTTGCTGGTCATAGCACGCACACAACAATTCATTTCGTTCAAGAAAGACGCCGGCAAACAGCCAGTGTATCAACCGGTAGAGCGAACCAGGCGATTCATTGTCCGGCCTCTTCGCGTCGGGCGCCCGAGTTTCGCCATTTGCCGCAAAAGTCATCGTCTGGTCCATGAGGCTTCCTCTGGTCAAGTGCCGGCAAATGCGCTGAGCGCTTTCGGCCACCGACGTCGGCAGTTCCTGCTGCCTGCTATTAGGAACACTCAAAAGTCATGCCAACTGGGCATCAAGGACGTCACAAGAACTTCTATATATTATTCAAAGCCTTAGATGAGAGTGCGTCAGCTGCAGCCAAACGCCACAGCGTCACCGAGTCGACAAAACCGACAGTTTGTCTCGGCGCTCGGCGCTTTGAGGCTTTCGAAGTGGGGCGTTTTTTGTCGTTGAGTCGGACTGGAAAAACCCACAAGGCCATCGACTTGGGGCGCAGCGATTGCAACGCAGGGAAAACCACGGCTCAGCCGATAGGCAGGTAAGCAACCGTGCTTTCATGACGATGCTGAGTGCCAAGACTTGTTAGTCCGCAAAACCTCGTCGAGGTTCGTGATGAGCTTTCGCGTCGCGCAATGACCACCTTTGCCTGCTTGCCGTTGGCGCGCGGGCGCTGGCGGAACGCGGCGAAAACGGCGCTATGAAGGGCCGGCGCTGAGCGCGTGGCGCTCAGGACCGAGCAGACACTGGGCGTGGAAAGCAGCAGGCGGTCGCTTTAGCAGGATCGGCCGCAATGGAGTGGACACGGAGTGGAGAATGCATTTGTCGAGGAGCAGGATGTCGGCATCGAGCCGGCTCCAAGGCGCTTGGCCGGCGCTTGAGAGCGGCATCGCGCAGGTGCTCGAGCCGATTGTTAAGGTCATGGCAAGTTTTTGAACCTGCCGCAAGCGATGGGCCCCTAGTTGCTGCGCGCCACAGCAGGGAAATGAGCGAATTGGCCGGTAAGCCATTCCGGCTATCAATCCTTTCTATGTTTTCTCCTCGGGCGGCCACGGTTTGGCACTTTCGGCAAAATGTGTTGCGGAGTTGCACAGAAAGCGTCGTAACAAACCTTCTTACCCTTGTAGTTGGCCAGGGCCTGAAGCAAACTTGGTAGAAGGTATTGTTTCAACTCGTCCACGATAGGCTCCGGACGGTCCAGCGACTTCAGTGCCATCTCGACTAATTCGATCGCGCGATTTTGGTTGCCGCTCTCGTGATAGTATCGAGCGACCGCCGGATAAGCCCGGAACTTGTGGCCGTCGCCTTGCGGTGGATTGAGTGCCAGGATATGCTCGACGAGCTCTTTGCCGAGCGCGAAGCGATCATGAGAAGGAAAGTGCGAGTGGTCATGCGCCGGACCGAAGAGTAGGTCTAATGTTGCCAGCAGCCAATTCTCGGAGTTTCTGCCGATCGCGTCGCGAACCAATTTGCGTATGACAGGCAACCCGGTCCGCATGTCATGCATCCTGTGAAGCAATAGATGCGCATGAGCAAGGCGGAAAGTGATATCGCCCTCCATCAAGGCGGTGCCCTGTTCGACTGCCGAGAGTGCCGTCTTCCAGTCCTCTTTCCTCACTGCCGCCCAAAATCTCTTATTGATTGACTTGTTCAACGCTTGTTCGCGTGCTGTGAGTTCTCTATCGGCGATCCGCTTCGAGTCGGGGGCTTTCGCTGCGTCGCTGGTGCACCAACTGCCGTTGAGCACTTTCGGCAAGATCTCATCAAGTTCCGTCGGGTGACCAATAAAGGCGATACGGCCGTCTAGGTCGATCACGAACGAGGTCGGAACTCTGACAGAAGAGCTGGCTTCCATCCAAAGCTTTTTCATTTCGCCTGTGTGGTCGAACGCGATCGGAAAATTCAGATCCGAGCACTTTTCGGTGAACCACGCGTCCAGCTTGGCTCGCGCCTTGACGGCCGATGAGGCGCGTTCATGAGCCGCGACTCCGACGACCTCGAGTCCGCTATCTCTAAACTTTTCCTGCAACTGTATCAGATGGCGAATCGCCGCCGCACATAGTTCGCTCCCAGTCGCCCAAAATTCGACGATGTACACTTTGCTGGGCTGGAAGTGTGAGATGGGCTCGCCGCGGAGCCAAGTCTCCACTTTGATTGAAGGAGCCGGCGACTCCATCTGCAATACCATATTTCTCTCCAACGCCACGCCAAAGTTGCGCGTCTTAAGGGGCAAGCTGTTCCCTGAGAGACGGGGCACGGGGGCCGACGAAAAGGGAGGGGCATCACTCGTCCTGCGGGCTTCGATGCCGTCAGCCGTCAATCAGTTTTGCTGCACTTCAATTTAGCAAAAGCCGTGCCAGCGTGCTGAACGCCCAGTGACTGCGCAATTACCCTGAAAAACATCCATGTGCCCCAAGAGGGACGGATGTAATGAAGCTGACATTTTTGCCAGTGTTTGTTTTGCACCCGACATTTGCAAGCCGCTGTCGGTCTGGGCATATAGAGTCGTCGCCCTCCGACTGCGATGGCCCAGCAGCACCTGAATGCTCTTATGTCCTGTCCAGGGCTCGCGGCGTGAAAAGCGGCAACGAGGTTTTGACGCGGCACTGCTTCACGTTTGGGCCCTCCACCGCCCTTCATGGATGGATCGGATTCAGTCAGACGGCGAACCGTTCAAATCGATGCATTCACGAATCCTCCGCGTCCTTTCAGTCAACACCACAAGCAAATGATGGACACCGTCCACTCGGGTGTTGCACCCTTCCAGGTGCTGCTATGAATCCACCAACGTTGGAAGCAGCCCTATCTCGCTTGGAAGGTGCCCCGGGTTTTCTTGAGGTATGGTGCGTAGAATCCGGACACGAGCATAGGATGATCACGAGGCAACGCGGAGAAGCCTCCGGCTGAACCCTGGCAATTTCTCGATGAACACAGACATACCGATACTCCGACGCACTCGAATTCCGATGTCGCGTAGTTCCACGTCACTTCGGCGCCAGAAGAGATATCCTGAACAGCAACAAAGTCGTAGGCCCCGAAGCGATTGGGCACAATCGCTAAGTTTGGATCACAAGAATGATTCACAACGACAGCGGGCTCCTGAAAGAGAGCGTGGACATTCCAGTCCAATTGAAACGAATTCGTCGTTCGTGTCCTCTCCATGCGTTCAATTAGCCCGGTGATAACAATTTCCCCCGGCAGGAAATCGCGAGCGGCGAATACCCCGCGCCCTCTATCGCCACCCGTGCTGAGGATTCTTACGTTACGGGCATTGAGCTGCTTTGCGCAGGCGATATCATCGGTCAAAATGGACAGGCTTTTGTTTAGGTGGTTATTCGGCATGACCTATTCTTTCCATCCAAGGCTAGTTTCTGCTGAGGGATTCTTAAATTTTGCAGAGGATACACCTCTGTTTTCTGGAGCGTCGCCGCTGGCGCCCGCTCCTGGCAACATGACCCTCAAAATTCGTGCCAATTTGACGGATCGAGCCGAAGAAGAAATTTCGAAATTTCGTGATGCCTTTCGGTCATTATCTGAGGCAAACAAGAGAACGGCTAAACCAGGCGTGTTTAGCGGATCCGCAAACGTGACATCAAATTTGCATAGCGTTGCTGGAGAAGCCTGCTAGGCCGTGGAGTGCGAAGACGTGGGGGCGATTTGACAGGAAGTCCGCCGCAGGGACGTCGGTCTTACTCATTCCAGTTGCTGACCTGCCACTGAACTGTCATCCAGCAGCGATTAGAGTCTCGACCGTTTCTGATCCGATACCATTCTTTGGACCGCCGGAAGGTGGAGTTTTCCGGCTGTTTCACGATGGCGGGCTGACGGCGCCATCGGGATTGATCAACGAGATCGGAACC
>NZ_JAMYMA010000045.1:0-6265 GCF_040318275.1 Mesorhizobium sp. M1217
CCGAAAACTTCGATGCTTTCATCGCTTCCGCTCCTCTCCCAGCCGGGAAACTACAGCGGAAAACTCCAATTCTGAACGGTCCAGTTTCTGGGGATCAGATCAATTCTGCTCAGGCGCGAGGGCGAGGCATCGGTTATCAACCGCATCTATCGGCTATACCGCGAAGAAGGACTGGCCGTGCGCAAGCGACGCTCCAGGCGCCGAGCGGTAGGAACGCGGGCACCGATCCTGGTTCAGGCGAAGCCGAACGCGCGCTGGTCGCTGGATTTCGTCCATGACCAGTTCGCCTGCGGCCGGCGCTTCCGCGTGCTCAACATCGTCGACGACGTGACGCGCGAATGCCTGGCTGCGATCCCGGACACCTCGATCTCCGGCCGCCGGGTGGCGCGCGAGCTGACGGAACTGATCGCCCGGCGCGGCAAGCCGGGCATGATCGTCTCCGACCACGGCACCGAGTTCACCTCGAACGCGATCCTCGCCTGGTCGAAGGATCATCAGGTGGAATGGCACTTCATCGCGCCGGGCAAGCCGATGCAGAACGGCTTCTGCGAAAGCTTCAACGGGCGGATGCGGGACGAGTTGCTGAACGAAACCCTGTTCTTCGGCCTCGACCATGCCCGAACAACCATCGCCGAATGGGCAGACGACTACAACCGATCGCGCCCACATTCGGCGCTCGAATACATCACGCCTGCGGCCTATGCCGCCAATCTCACCGCAACGGACGATCGGCTGCGCAACCCCAACCAGCTCCGCCGATCACCCGTTGCTCAACCCGCGCCATACGGCGTAAAACCCGCCGAGGCTCTAACTGCAGCCGGATGAAATTCAGTGGCAGGTCACGTCCTGACGGGCTCGGTCGATCCGACCCTGGCGGCCGCCATCGTGGATGCCTTGCGTGTGCGGCGGTGATTGCGCTTGCCGGCGACGTGAAGGTCGTGGTGGCGACGCAGCCGGTCGACTTTCGCCGCGGCATCAACGCCGCGGATTGCCTGCCTTCGACACGCCTTGTTCGTGATCGATCGTGCCGCTCTTCCATGGGGAAGGTGCCAGTCCCGCGTAGGCGGCCACCTGCCTGCGGTTGTTGAAATGCCGGAACAGCCCTTCGGCGTGGAGGATCGTCGCGAATTCCGGCCCGATGCCCTTCAGCTTGAGCAACATCGCCGCCGGCGTCGAGGCGTCCACCGCCATCGCGGCGAGCAGCGCGTCGCGCTCGGCCTCCACCGCCTTGATCTGGCCGAGCAGCAATTCGAGACGGTCAAGTTCGCGGCCGATCTGGGCCTTCATGCGGGCCGGCAGGGCGCGGCCATCGCCGGTCCGCAGTTCTTCCAGGCGATCGCGGCGGTCGCGGCGCAAAGGCTCGTAGTCGCGGATGCCCTGGCTGAAGAGCAGGCCTTTGATGCGGTTGACGTGCTCGACCCGTTCGGCGACCAGCACCTTGCGCTCGCGGTTGGTCCGGCGGCGATCCTCATTCTCGGGCGTCGGCACCCGGACCATCGAGCAGACGCGCGGCTCACCCCGCTTGACGGCCAGCAGGGCGCGGATCAGCGCCTCGCCATCAGCCGATCCGTCTTGGCACGACGGTGGCGGCGCGACACCGCGATCGATGCCGCATCGACGATGTGACTTTCGATCCAGTCCTCGCGGTTCAGCACCCAGAAGCCGTCCAGCCCCGCCTCCTGGATCATCACTTTCGAGGCCTGCTCAGGCTTCACTCGCGTTACGGCCCATCGGATTGCTCAACCGCCCAAGGCGGCCTTTGTCACGAGGCTTCGACCCGGCCAGTTACCCGACCGAACCGCTCGTCAGTTACCAGACCAATCGACTACTTTCTGGGTGGAACCTTCCTCCACTGGTGATACGCGCCGTCGGGGCGCACTGAGATATTCGGGCTAGCCAGTCGAAGATTGCGCCATTGGATGTGTCGCAGCGAGACCAGCGTTTGCGTCGTCGATGATGCTGGAGGGCCTGTCTTCCAAGGGAAAGTGAAGTCCGATCCAGGAGCACTGACCGAGTTGCTCCGCAAACCCGCACCTCCCGCGGAGCGCATCGGGTTCGAGACAGGCGCCATGTCCAACTGGCTCTGGCATGAGGTTAAACGGGTCGGATTGCCGGTTGTCTGCATTGATGCTCGACATGCGAAGGCGGCACTTTCAGTTCGAATGACAAAAGTGATGAGAACGATGCCCGCGGCTTGGCAGAGCTGGTTCGCGTCGGTTGGTATCGGGAAGTGAAGGTCAAAAGCGCGGAAAGCCAAGCTACCCGATCCATGCTCGTCGCACGGTCAAGACTTGTTGAGATCCGGCGCGATCTCGAAAACCAGACACGGTCCATGATGAAGGAATACGGGCTGCAGTTCAGTCGATCGATTGGGTCACAGTTCCGGCGAAAGGTTTGGGAGCTGGTTGCTGACAGCCATCCGCTTCGGCCTTTGGTTCAGGCGCTTCTGTCTGTCCATGAACAGGTCTGCCGTGAACGGGAGAAGCTAGATCGGCAGGTCCGGCATCTCGCTCGTGAAGACGAAAGAAGAAGGCAAAGGTGGCGGTCGCACGGAAGATCGCCGTTCTACTTCATTGCATTTGGGTTGATGGCACCAGCTTCGAGTGGGGCAGCGAAAAGATGGCGTAACAAATCCGCACTCGATCTCAATTGCGGGCCCGTTTCCGGAACTCGCGATGTCCCCGCCGGGACGGTGGTTGCGGCGATCTCGGTCAAACGGCTGACAGCAGTTCATCTGCATCTGGTTGGAAACGTTGAGGCGCCCGACCCGAACATCATCATGAGGCACTCGACCTCGGAAAGGACCATGACCCCGGCGATGGCAGTGCGAGATCCGGATTGACAACTACCCGCAAGGGGTGTGTGACGGCCACCTTGCTGCAAACCTGCAAACGGACAGCATCCGAGCAGTCCGGGCTGCGCCGAATCGCTATGTTGCCTTGCTGGCCGGCGTGGAGGTGCCCCTCATCATCGCTCCAGCCTATCCGGCCTGCTTGGGGCGATAAACACCCCAGGCTACATTCTGTCGGCTTTCGCTCGATTTTGTACCGTTCGCGACCCCTTGTTCGTCTAGGTAATTTCTCGTTTTCGCTAAGCGCATATCGGGGAAAAACAATATTGCTTCGCTTACAAGTTCGATCGTTCAATGATTTGCAAGCGAGAGAGGCTGTCATCGGCCGACTTGGTCCAACGGAAGAGCTTCACCAGTTTCACCAGTTGGCATGAGTTTTGAAATCCGGTTGGGTAGCAGTGGCCGCCGGCGCCGACGAGGCACACTTGCTTACGTGGGAAGGAGCTGTGATGAAAACCGTCGATCAACGAACCGCCCTGGAGCACACCGCGCACAAGCGTATCAAGGAGGTCCTTGGCCTCGATGGCAACGCCGATCGTTTAGCCAAGTTCTATCGCCAATGGGCCAGCACCTACGATCTGGACGTTGTTCAATACGGATACTGCGGGCCGATCATCGTGGCGGAACTCGCAGCTGTTGTACAAATGGCCTATTTGCCCAAGGAACGAGCAGCCACGGCAATTTTGGACGTCGGCTGCGGAACAGGCCTCGTTGGAGTGGAACTGGAACGCCTCGGATTCCGGTTGATCGACGGGTGCGATCTATCCGAGGAGATGGCCGAAAAGGCCCGGGAAACTCGCGTCTACCGCGATGTCAGAGGCGATGTTGATCTTTGCATGCCGCTCTCCGGATACTCGGCGAGCCATGATATCACGGTATGCTGCGGCGTCTTCACGCTCGGGCATGTCCAACCAGACCGGCTGCGTGAGTTAGCCCGCGCTACGCGCCCGAACGGGTTCATCATCGCAAACACCCGCAGGAGCTATGCGGATGCCACCTGCTTCGCAGACGAGGTGAAGCGTCTGCAGGACGCGGGTGTACTCGTGCTGACACAATGTCTAAAGGACGGCAGATACGTCACGGAGGAGGACGCTCATTACTGGGTTTTCCGGATACCTGAAAAGGCCAGCTCACCAAGTATATAGAGGCTCCACGATTTGCTGACGGGCCGACACACGGCAACGTCTATAATGGAGTATTGCAACATGACGGCACGATCAATCGCGGAATCTAGGCGGCCCCCAGAGAGCGCTGCCGTGCGTCATCAATGTACGCCTCCACCTACGGTCGGCGAGCGGCACCATCGTCAACGTCGGCTCAATCGAAGGGCTGGCTCCAATATGGAACTCGCGGCCTACTGCATCTCCAAAGCCCGTATCCACTGCCTCACGCGGGCGATGGCGATCGACAATAGCGAAGGCGTACGTTGCAACGTAGTTGCGCCGGTGGATCGACACCGACACAAAAATGTGGATCTCATGAGGAACCTGCCGATCCCCAGCGTTCCCGCCCAAAAGGTCGGAAGTTAATCCTTTCTGTAGGCCTCCACTGGGGCCGGGTGCCGATGTTAAGCCTGCCGCAGTAAGGGGCAGTTTGCGCTTCCGAAGCAGAGTCACAGCGCTTCTGTCAAACAGGTCGTCGGCACGCGCAATGGACGATGCAAATTTAGTGAAAAGGTCAGTGTTGGACGGGCCCACGGAATCCAGTTTCGAAGAATGACGGTCTCATCCCGCGAAGCATTGGCGAACATAGCGTGGTTTGCTGGCGCGTCTCGATGCAATCTAACTGGAGGTAATTAAATGGTGTCGAATGTTGCTTTGGACGAGCGTCGAAATGTTGCTGTTTCGGCGGGGGCCTCGTGGTCCTTTCCGATATATCTTGAGCGGGCTCAAGGTGCCGAGATCTGGGATGTTGAGGGACGGCGATATATCGACTTCCTGAGTGGAATGGGTGCTCTCGCGGTTGGACACTCGCATCCAAAGGTTATCGCTGCCATCCAGGCGCAGCTGACAAAATTCAGCCACACTTTCTTCGGCAATACTCCTTATGAGAGCTACATCGCCCTAGCTGAGCGTTTGAACCAGCGTTGCAAGGTGGGCGGACTGGCCAAGACCTTGCTCGTCACGACCGGCGCAGAGGCCGTCGAGAATGCCGTCAAGATAGCCCGCGCCTATACCAAGCGGCGCGGCATTATTGTCTTCGGCGGTGCGTTTCACGGCCGCACGCTGTTGACGATGGCGATGACGGGAAAGGTAGACCCATATAAACAGTCGTTCGGACCGTTTCCAGGGAATATCTTTCGCGCGCCCTATCCGGATCTGTATCGGGGTGTCAGCGTCGAGCACTGCCTTTCGGCGTTGGACACGCTGTTCGAATCCGAAATTGAGGCGAGTGCGGTCGCGGCGATCGTCATCGAGCCGCTTCTGGGTGAAGGTGGCTTCATTCCCGCGCCCATTGAGTTCATGGCAGGTATCCGGCGCCTTTGCGATCAGCATGGCATCGTTCTTGTCGCCGACGAGGTGCAATCCGGCTTCGGGAGAACCGGCCGCCTGTTTGCCATAGAGCATAGCGGCATCGAGCCAGACTTGCTGCTGATGGCCAAGAGCCTGGCAGCTGGCATCCCGATTGCCGCGATAGTCGGCAAAGCGGCGATTATGGATTCGGTTGCCGCCGGCGGCCTGGGCGGGACCTATGCGGGCAACCCGTTGGCATGTGCGGCTGCACTGGCCGTGCTGGATGTCCTCGAGAAGGAGAACCTGCTTGGCCGCGCATGTGAGATCGGAGAGCGTCTCACCGCCGGCTTGCAGCGAATTCAGAATAAGCGAAACCGCACAGTGATTGGCGACATCCGTGGGCTGGGTTCGATGATCGGCGCCGAACTGGTCGAAGATGGAGAAGCCCGCAAGCCCGCGCGCGCCCTTACCGCCAAAGTCATTGAGGAAGCCGCCCACCGCGGTTTGCTGCTCGCATCAGCCGGTCGACACTTCAACGTGATCCGCTTCCTTGTGCCGCTGGTCCTGTCGGATGCGCTTGTCGACGAAGCCCTGGGCATCATCGACGAATCGATCGACGCCGCGCTCGATAGTGAGCTTGCTCCCGCAAAGGCAGCAGCACAGGCCAGGTGAGAACTCATGAAATTTGCAAATCCCTGATGCTTCTGAGTCGATACGCATAATCAATTGAGGTGATTCATGACAGCAACTATCTCAGCCATTCCCGAAGCCGGTATGCCATTTCCTAGATCAGAATACGAGCATCGTCAGGAGAGAGTGCTTGCGGCAATCGATAGGGCTCGTCTTGACGCGCTCGTGGTGACCGCTCACGGCCATCTCCGGTATCTCACTGGATACAATGGGAACGGCGGGTACTTCGCTCCGTTCCCATTGATAATGGTGCCAGGGCAGCGCCCGACCT
>NZ_JAMYMA010000046.1:0-5918 GCF_040318275.1 Mesorhizobium sp. M1217
GGCCGGCAAGCAGTTGGTCCAGAAGTTCCTTCTCAATAGCCATGCGATGATTCTCTCCTTTCCATCATCATGGCCTCGCGCACAGAATTCCCGACAGTCCCCGCAGTTCGGACCGCCGACGTAGGAATGGGACGCACCGCCCCGGAGCTTCGCCACCGATGCGCATGCTGCATCATGGTCAAATCCACTGCGATCTATCGCATACAAGTCTGCCGCGCGACCTTCGCGCCTGCCTCAGCGAGCTCGCCTCGGAAATCTGTCGTCGGCATTTGGCCCCACCGGAACTCACCCGACCCGGCAAAGCCGGCGCCCGTGCTCGTGACCGTCAAGGACAAGTCGCTTCGCGATGGCCTGCAGCTACCCTTGACCGTCACTGCGGGCGGCGGCCAGTTCGAAGCCAGGTCGGCACGAGCAGATGGTCGCCAATCAGCCGAACGAGGAGATCAGGCTTGACAATCATCGCCCCATACAGGTGTAGCTGACGGCTTGGTCGCCGCACTCTCCGACATGGGGCCGGGCTGATCAGCGTGCCACGGCTGGCAGGCTGATGAGCGGATCATCGCTCATTTGGCTGATGGTTTCCAGCGTCATGTATCTGGCGCGCTGCACGGCCCATTCGTCGTTCTGTTCGAGCAGGATCGCGCCGACCAGGCGGACGATGGCATCATCCTTGGGAAGACGCCGATGACCTCGGTGCGCCGCTTGATCTCGCCGTTGAGGCATTCGATCGGAGGTCGAGTGCAGCTTGGCGCTGTGCTCCTAGGGGAAAGTCATGTAGGCAAGCACGTCGGGCTCGGCGTCGTCCATGATTGTCGCCAGCTTCGGTACCTTCGGCCGGATCTGGTCGGCGACGGCGCGCCCTTGCGTGCTTGCGGCCTCGGGCGTCCTCGCCTTCGGCGGGCTGATCGCCGCTAAGGCCTTCGACAGCAACACCATCATTGCCGATCTGAACGAACGCGGGGCGCCAAGATCGTCATCTCGCAGCATCCGAGGCGCGCCTTGCCCCTGCCTCTCAATCTCGAACTCACAAATGGCGTCATCTCATCGATAACTCTTCTGCAAAGTCAAGGAGTTCAAGCGTATCGCCATGCGAGCTGACAAAACCGACCAGAGCTTCAACGCAATCATCCATCTCGCTGCCGTCGTCATAAACTCACGATGAATCTCAACAGGCCCTAGAGTGCCATTCAGCTTTTTTTATTTCATTGTAGACACTCCAGCTGAAATGACGCTCTTGACCCTGCCGCTCTTAGCGCAGCACCCGTGGCAGGCGGCGCTTCCATCGTCACTTCGCGGCAAATGCCGATGGCGCCTGAGGAATTGATGAGGGCAGCGCAAACCAAAAACGTTTGCCTCGCGGCTTCGGTCCTCGGCCCTTGACTAGTTGGCGGCGATGTACAGGGATTTCCCGAGAGCCTACGTCGACCGTGCAAAGGCCTGCAACTGCTGAGTGAGAGGAGGGACGCTTGGACGAACACGATCCGAAGGAAGAGCTGATCGAGACGATTTTTCGCAACGGCACAATCACCGTCGTCGGCATTCTGCTTGCCTTTTCGCTCGGCTTCGTCACGCATTGGGCGGCGAACCCCATGCCATGGCGGCTCTACGACCTGTTCGCCGTTGTGCCGATCCTGGTCGGCATCACGTTGCAGTTGCGGGCGCTGTCCCTGCTACTCGACATGAGTTCGTTGCGCCGACCCATCTTCGAACGCGCCAACCGCATCTTCATGGCCGGCCTTATCCTGACCGCGTGCGGCGTCGGGCTGGCCATCCTGCTCGATGTCTTCGCAATGTCGATGAAGGGCACGCTGCCCGGCGCTTGACGGCCTGTCACTGCGCTTTGGAGCTGCCGCAATCTTCCGACGCGACGCGTCAGATCCGAAGGTTCCTAGTGCTTTCCCCCAAGCAGCGTCAGCCTTCTTCCCGAAGAACGCTTTCTCTAGATTGCATTAGCGGATGTTTAGAGCGTGGGCTTGCCGGAAATTACGTCTCGGTCGCATAACCCGCATAGCTTTTAGGGTGTTGCCAGGAAGACCGATTCGCGGGCGTGGATGCATAAATGCATTGCGTCAGGAAGAGGCTCGGCAGGTTGCGTGCGCGCATTGCCGAACTGGAGCGCGATCTCGTGGCGATTACACCTCAGGGGCACCATCGGCGTTTTGAAGCCGGACATGAACTTCGCATGCGAAGTGCCGCCTGAAGCGTCTCGAGGAATGCACCGCTGAAATACCGGAGAAATGTGGCCGTTAGCGGAAGCTCGCCGCTCTCAATCTTTGCCACGCGGTCGGCTGGTCGGCGAGGAACAGATGCCGATCGTGCGGGTACTCTGTCCGGCAGAGACGCAAGGTTCTGCACTGTCCGTTCATGAAGACTTCGTGCTGGTCTCCACAAGAGAAGTATTCTGGTGCAGAAGGTGCCCGATTAGCTATCGGAAAAAGGCGACATCGACGTGCAAATCGGGCGCCGCAGTGAGGCGTCCCCCCCAATGTCGGATTTCCGACAGGATCGTAAATCCGCCAACCCATTGTTTAATAAAATTTCCTTCTCTGGCACGGCCCATGCATGGGACTCTGCGAACGCATCAGCGAGACGTCGTCCATGATCATGCGCACCGAAAATGCTGTCGCCGCAGTGAAAACCGCGCTCTCGCCTGCCATCAAGCCGCCGAAAGGCCGGCGCGTCATGGTCGAGGCAGGCGATTGCGCCGGCTTCAAACACCTTAGTGGGCCTGGAAAGCTCCTCGCGTGACGGCGAGGGGGGCACCCAGACGGGCGGAAAGGACAAACGTCGTTGCCCCACGTCGCCGGCATGACCCGTCGATTGTCACCGCGCTGGAATGCGCGGGTCTACATGCGAAACCGAACGCGCAGGACAAATTCTCGCAAGCCCGGTCGGGACTGGGGCTCGAAGTCCGTGAGCGGAGGCTAATGGCTATGGCCGATATTCGCCGCGAACAAGCCGCCTAGTGGGAAGACGCTATAGGAGGAAGCAGGTGGAGTTATCTTGCGTTGGGATCGGTGCTGGCCCGTCCAATTTGAGCCTTGCGTGTCAGATACACGAGCAAGTTGGGAAAGGGGCAGTGTTCCTGGATCGGCAGGTCGACTTCCGCTGGCATCCAGGCATCGCATTCGATTCCTCGGAGCTCCAGGTCAGCCACTTCAAGGACCTGGTCACTCTAGTGAATCCGCGATCAGCCTACACTTTCGTAAACTTCCTGCACGAGAACGGGCGTCTGTATCACTTCCTGAACGCACAGTTCGAAGCCGTGCTCAGAGTGGAGTTCGAACAATACCTGAACTGGGTCTTCCACAGGAACCCACTTGTGCGTGGCGGCGAGACAGTGCGCGAAATCCGCTTTGACGGCGAGTTTCAGGTGCGGACGGATAAGGCGGTTCTCGGCGCCAGAAACGTTGTGGTCGGCATTGGCAAGCAGGCGCAAATTCCGTCTCAATTTCAGGGCTGGATTGGACGCAACCTGTTCCACTCATCGGTTTTACTGCACATCCACCCTGAGGTGCGGAGAAAGCATGTCTGCGTGGTCGGCGGAGGCCAGTCGGGAGCCGAGGTGATGTTGCACCTTGTCGGCCTGCCGAACGAACGGCGGCCTGCCTCGATCACTTGGGTCTCGCAGCGCGAAAACTATCTGCCTCTGGACAACAGCCCGTTCACAAACGAGTTGTTCATGCCCTGCTTTTCGGATCGCTTCGCGGCGATGAGCGAGTCGCAGCGTAAGCTGCTCCTGCGGCGTTTCGTGCTTGCTTCGGACGGCATTTCGGAAAGCACGTTGCGCGGGATCTATCAGGCGCTGTACCGCCATGCATTTTTCGAGCCAAACCGATGCGACATCACACTGCGGCCGGGCTGCACCGTCTCGCACTGCATCAACGCCGGACCGGGTCACAGGCTGACCCTGCAGCATGGCATGGACGAGCTCGAAGAAGTCACGGCTGACATCGTCATCCTGGCCACCGGTTACGAGAACGCGGTCCCAAGCTTGTTGGAACCGATCATGGGCCGCTTGGAGCAGATCGACAATGAATTAGCTATTCGCGAGGATTTTTCGGTGAGCTGGGACGGACCGCGTGGCAGACGCATCTTCGTACAAAACGCGAGCCTCGGGCAGCGCGGCCTGGCCGATCCGAACCTAAGCCTACTGGCCTGGCGCGCGCGCCGCATCCTCGATAGCCTTCTTGGGCGCGCGCCATGCGCGAACCCCGAGCATCCTGGCTTCATCAGCCATACCTCGATCGAGAGCTGGCCCGACCCCGCAGCCGAAGAAATGGGCAGCGGGATATGACTCGTAGACTTCTGATCATCGGCGGTAGCATCCTGGGAATGAGGTCCGCCTCCGCTGCGGCGAAGGCCGGAGGCTTCTCCGAAATCATCGTGACCGAACAAGCCCTTGGACCAAGCGGCGCATCGCATTATTCTGGGGGCGTGCATTTCCCCTACGGTCGTCAAGACCGTACCAGGTCGCTCACTCGAAAGAGCGCGGTGGCCTTGGCGGCCATGGCTGGGTCGGCGGTCAGCGGATGGCGCCGGCCTTTAGCGATGCGTGTCGTGGCTGGACCGGGTGAAGCGATTGATCCGGCCCAGTTTACGGAACCCCTGCACCCGGCTGAGCCTGACATAGGCAGTCTCGCGCCGAGCTTCTGCGGACAATATCCGCCGGAGCGGAACGCGCCTAGCATCGCCGTCCCACATGACGTGAGTCCGTCTCCGTGGACCCGCAACTTGACCAGCGCCCGACTGCCCTAATTGGGATGTCCGACCAACCAGTCTTTCCAACAGGAGGCTTTTCGCATGTTGACTGATGCACAAAGAGAAAAGTGGCAGAAAGACGGATACGTCAGGCTCGAAAGGTTCTTCGCTCCAGCGGCTCAGGAAGATATCTCTACTTTTGTCGAAGATATGTCACGCTGGGATGTCAGCGATGATAAATGGCTCATGTGGTTCGAGAAGACGACGGACAATCGAAAGATCATCTCCAAGATCGAGAATTTTCTCGACTTCGATGATCCATTGCGTCGTTTGCTCTTAGAAGATCAGCGCATAAAGTCAGCGGTCGAGGATTTGCTTGGCGAAGATTCGCGCAGGCTCAAGGAGTTGCTGATTTTCCACTACCCCGACAGCGGCGGCTATCTCCCGCATCAGGACATTTATCACATTCCACACAAACTCCCCGACCGGATGGTCCATGCGGTGGTTGCCATAGGCATCGACGACTCCGACCCGGAAAACGGCGGGCTTTTCTTCAGCCCCGGCAACCACAAGAAGGGGGTATTTCCCATGGATGCCGGTGGGGTGATCGATCCTCAAGTCGCCGAAATGTTCTCCTGGGAACCTGTAGTATGGACGCCTGGCGACATCTTCATCTTCGACGATTACGCACCGCACTACTCACGACCGAACAAAAGCAATCGTTCGCGGCGGACACTCTACTTGGTGTTCCAGCGTGCTTCAACCGGTGGACCGACCCGCGCTGAATATAACGTGCTTAAGCGCGCCCTTAACCCGCCCGAGGGCAAAGTGGCCGATCTCGACAAACTCAAGCCCCCAAATGGCATTTTCTATCGCGATTGAGCTCACGCAGCCAGGCGGAGGCATGCACACGAAACTGATCGAACGCTCAAAAATGCGCGGAGAGTATGACGTTCTGATTTGCGGGCTCGCGGAGCATCGACCGCAGCCCGTTACGACGCTTCGGCACGTGGATTGTGGAGGTGGTCGCATGGCGGTCTTCTATGACGCCTTCAGCCCGACTGGCGCCCCCCTCGTCGCCCGCCTGGCGGCCCAGAGCTGCATTATTCTGGCCGGGGCCGCCAACGGGTCGGGCTACCGTTTCTCTCCACAAATTGCACGGAAGGCTGTTGCGTTGGCAGTCGAAGATCCCACTGCTTCAACAGGGTAGGTTCGTC
>NZ_JAMYMA010000047.1:0-5797 GCF_040318275.1 Mesorhizobium sp. M1217
TCGGGCTGAAGGGCACGATGAGCGAGGCCGAACTGCACATCCTGAAGTCGCGGCTGCAAGGCGGCATTCTCAACAAGGCGCGCCGCGGCGAGCTCGAGATGCCACCTTGTTGGTGGCGATCCGCAGGTAATGGGCGGTGGTCGCGAGGCTGCGGTGACCGAGCAGCATTTGAATGGTGCGCACGTCGGCACCGGCCTCCAACAGATGCACGGCGAAGGCGTGCCTCAAACTGTGTGGCGTGACCGGTTTGGACAATCCGGAGAGGTCGTGCGCTTTCGCGCAGGCTTGTCCCACCGCACTCCTGGTGATCGGCTGGTCGGCACGATCGCCGGGGAAGAGCCATTCCTTCGGTCGCCGCATCTTCCAGTAGTCGCGCAGGATCTCCAAAAGCTTGGGCGACAGCATCACGTAGCGGTCCTTCTGGCCTTTGCCCTGCTCGACGCGGATGACCATTCTCTGGCTGTCGATGCCCGTGGGCTTCAGCTGAACCGCTTCCGAGATGCGCAAGCCGGCGGCATAGCAAGTGGTCAGGAGGCGTGGTGTTTGACGTCGAGGACGCAACCGAGGAACCGCTGAACTTCCTCGGCGCTGCGGACGACGGCAGCCTCTGCGGCTTCTTGGGAAGCGGGAGGACCTCTTCAGGCGCCCGGTCCCGATCGAGCGTCACATTGTAGAGAAAGCGCAGCGCCGCAATGGCGGTGTGAATCGAGCCGGGCGACAGCTTCTTCTCGTTGGCCAGATAGACCTGATAGGTCCGAATATCCTCTCGCCCGAGCAAGTCCGGCGACTTGCCGAAGTGGCGGGCAAACAGCGAGACCTGTTGCAGATACGACCGCTGGGTGTTGAGCGCGAAGTTGCGCACCTGCATGTCCTCGCTCATGCGCTGGCGAAGGTGAGTCATGACAAGCTCCTTTGTCCGATGGAATGGGCTGCAAGCAGCCACTCCATGCTGACGCAGTCGGAGCTTGTTGTGGACACATGACCAGCGCGACAGACGACGACGCGATTAACACCGCGCCGGTGGCACACACCCTCCTTGCCGTTCCGCAATGGCGGAGCGGGTTAGTCCAAGCGCGATTATGCGCACCCGATGATTATGCGCAGCTCACCGGGACATTTATTCAGTTTTCTTCGGCAGATCAGTGAGATGGTGGCCGGCATTCAAACTAGGCGCTGCGCATAATTTTAAAGGCTCAACAGGAACTGCATGAGCTGGTCCGGCGGTCGATACCGGCTTTGACTGGCCGTCATGGGCTGCAGCCGGTTGAGCGTACGCTCCTTCACGGCGAGATCCGCCTGAAGGTACATGTGCGTCGTGGCGGGGCTCTCATGACCCAGCCATAGGGCAATGACGCTGATGTCGACGCCGGACTGCAGAAGATGCATTGCCGTGGTATGGCGGATGGTGTGAGGCGAAATCGAGCGACGCGCGAGTTGCGGGTAACTTTCCGCGGCGGCCGAGACCGCCAAGTTCAAGGCGCTGGGTGACGTTCGAACGCGCCATGCATCCGCCGCCTCTGTTCGGAAACAGGAAGTTCTCCGCGCCCGCTAGTCCAACCGGCGCTTCCAGTTGCGGATCAGGTTGGCGGTCGTCCGCCAGAGCGGCACGCTGCGGTCTTTGCGCCCCTTTCCATGCAGGTGCGCGACCGCCGAGCCATCGACGGCGACCTCGCCGACGCGCAGGCCGATGGCTTCAGACACGCGGGCGCCGGTGTTGTACATCAGGCTGAACAGTGCGCGATCCCGCTCACCTGCCCATGTCCGCGCATCCGGCGCCTCAAGGATCGCCTGCATCTCCTCGCGTGACAAAAATCCGAGGACCGGCCGGTCGAACCGTTTCATCGAATGGCCAGCACCTGTTCGATGATGGGGAGCGCGGTCAGGTCGTAGTGGGCGGCATACTTAAGGAAAGAGCGAAGTGCCGCCAGGCGGGCGTTGCGAGTACGGGCGCCGTTGCTCCGCCCCTTCTCCAAGTCGTCGAGGAAGCTCAGGATCAACTGCGCATCGAGGTCGGCAAGGGTCAGCCGGGTGGGCGACTTTCCAATTGTCGCCTCGGCGAAGTCCAGCAACAATCGGAAGGTATCGCGGTAGGCGGCGATGGTGCGCGAACTTACGGCCCGCTGATTGCCCAGATGCTCGACGAAAAAGCGTTGCAGCAGGATGGGGAAGGACCATGCCAGCTTGGGGTCAGTCATGATGACCCCCTCCAACCGTAGAGGCGAACAGGTCGAACCGTTTGCCAGCGACCGCCATGAGTTCCGGGACGCCGGTCAAATACCAGTAAGTATCGGAAATCTTGGCGTGGCCGACATAGGTCGAGAGCGCCGCCATGGCGTTGTCGATATCGGCGCCATGCTCGTGCCAGAGCTGGATACGGCGGCAAATGAAAGTGTGGCGCAGGTCGTGAATACGCACCTTGCCATGGCCGCCCCGCGCGGTCCAACTAAGGTTGGTGCGAAGCTTCTGGAAAACCTTATTGATCCTCCGTTTCGCGATGAATCCGCCCGCCGGAGACAGGAACAGCGGTGAGTCCTCGATGCGTGCACCATGACGCGCCCGAACCGCCAGATAGCGCCGTAGCTTGGCTACGACGGTGGCGTGTATGGGCACATGCCTGGATTTGCGGAACTTCGTGTTCCGAACCGTAAAGAACGCTCCATCGAGATTGACATCGCTGCAGCGCAAGTGAAGTGCTTCTGACCGGCGCAGACCCGTAGCGGCGATCAGCCCAAAGGTCGTCGCGTAGGTTGCCGGCCGCAATCCGCCCTCAGGGGCGAGGCGCGAAGCGGCGGTCACAAGGTCGCAGATCTCCTGCTCCGAATAGATGTGCGGTGCGAGGCGGCGATGTGAACGACCAAAGGTCGCGGTTTGTGGAAACTCGGTGCCGGGATCGAGCCGGGCAAGATACCTCGCGAACGGGCGAAGGGCCTCGAGGCGCCGCGCCGCAGACTGGCCCGTTTGGCCTGGCCTTGCACCCAGTTCAGGACGATATCGTTAGTGAGCGGGCCACTATGACCGCGCTCGTCGGCAAACAAGGCGAAGGCGGTGATTTGATGGCCCTGCATCCTGAGGGCGAAACCAAGGGCGCGGCGTTCGGACAAATAGTCCTTTGCCAGCGAGAGCATGGTGCGCGCGCCGGTCATTGCGCGCTCCCCGGCCTAGGTAGGGCCACAGCTGCAAGATTGGTCAGATCGACCTTGCGTAAATGGCGGACGTGTCGAGGCTTCGATGCCGCAGGATGTCCGCAATCTCCTTCATCGGCGCGCCGGCGCGCAGGCCCGGATAATCCTGGCCAAATGATCCTGGCCGACATTGGCCCCTGCCCGAATGACCACATAGCCCAAACAGATTTCCACTGTCGAAAACGGCGTTTGGGTGCGACCTCGACAAAGCCAAGCCGATCCGCATCTCGCTGCGGCGTAACCGCACCGCTCTTGATCGCCTTGCTTCGCCAGCCGAACAGCTGGGCTGGCGCCATCCCGGCTTGTCTGGCGATGGCCGATACATTCGCGCCTGGCTTCAGTGTCGCCTCGATCAGCCGCGACTTCGCTTCAGCCGACCAGCGCCGCCACGAACGCTGCGGGCTTGCCTCCAGCCGGTTCGGGGCCGCCTCAAGGACATGGAAACTTCTATCATTAGGCATAGGCGCAGACATAGAAATTGACACTGCAAGCTCCTCGGCTCCTTGCTTCAGTGTCACTATCTCTCGCTCATCACCTCAAGCCGCGCCAGATGGAGTCAGCTTGGCGCTTACGCAGTGAAGTTCTGGACACGAATGAAATTCAAGGGAACGCTCGCGCTCAAGGGGCACATCAATCCCACGCGCGTGCCGATCGAGACGAAGGAGAGCTACCGCTGGCTGGAGAACCTACGCCAGTCCATCGCGCTTGTTGGCGCGCCCGAGCGCTGCGTGCATGTGGGTGACCGGGAGCGCGACATTGCCTTCGGGCCTCCTCGATGCCTTCATCGGTGAAGGCCAAGATGCCGTCGTCATCGTTGGCCCCGTAGACCCAGATGACGCCGTCCTCGGGCTCGAAATGGCTCCCACAATCAGCGAAATGCGCAAACGGCCTGCGGGCCAGCGCTCCGCAACGTCGCCAATATGCAGCAGTGTCAGATTCTACAATCCGATTTGTAAGGTTGTAGTCAACCATACAGGCCTTGTTAGAGCCAACCTCTTATCATGCCTCAGCCCGATAGCGGAAAACATTCATAAAAGTGTTTTTTTCACGTCCCGTTTGGTCAATTGGCACGAGGTTTGATGCCCTCATCTGGCAGTTAGCAGCAGTGTGGGACGGGCCGCTGCTCATCACGACCTCCTAAACGCAGGAGCCGCCATGAACACCCTTGATCAGCAGACGGCACTGGAGCAAGCCGCACGCAAGCACATCAAGGATTCCCACGCCCTGGGCGGCGACGCCGGTCGGTTAGACCACTTCTACCGCGCATCGGCCAGTTCCTACGATTTGGGTCTGGCCGATGGGATACTGCGGGCCGATGATCGCGGCCGAAATGGCGGGACCGCGTCACGTCTCCCGCCTCTTTTCGCGTTCACGCTCCACGAACCACATCGTCGAAGCGATGCTCCGACTTTCCATTGTTAAAGAGGTGTACTTATGTCCAAGGATGTCTTAGTCAGGCTAGACGACAACTTGCAAGCAAAACGTGAAAGCTTTGATAAAATACCGTTGGTTGATATAGGACCGCTTCTCGATGGCACGAACAAAAAAGCGGTGGCTCGTGAAATGCGATGGGCGCTGTCCAACGCCGGCTTCATGTATGTAAAGAACCACGGTATTCCGCAGGATTTGATAGATTCGGTTTTCCATGTCAGCCGGAAGTTCTTTGATTTGCCAGTATCGCAGAAGACCTTACTGCACATTAGAAATTCCGATTTGGCTTTTCGCGGATACATTGAGCCGTTTGGAGAGAACACCGATCCGGACAAGACGAAGGACCTTAAAGAGTGCTTTGACTTCGGACCTGAACGTTCGGTATTGGAAGGTCCGTTTTTCGGTCCTAACCAGTGGCCCTCAAATTGGCCCGAGTTTCGGAAACTGACATACGGATACCATCAAAAGATGGTGGACCTCGCGAAAAAACTCTTGCAGGGAATTGCGCTCAGTCTGGACCTGCCGGAAAGCTATTTCGGGAATCTCATGCGGAACCCAATCAGCATTCAGCGCCTGCTCCACTACCCGCCGCAGAGCGGCCATGTTAGCGAGGACACGATCGGAATTGGCGCCCACACAGACTATGGCAATTTGACCATCCTGGCACAGGATGATGTGGGCGGTCTTCAGGTCCTGAACCGAGATGGCGATTGGGTACAGGGCACACCGATCCGCGGTACTTTCATAATCAACATCGGGGACCTAATTCAGCGGCTTACCAACGATGTCTACCTGGCCAACATGCATCGCGTAGTGAATAGCTCAGGGCGCGAGCGATACTCAGTCCCCTTCTTTATCGACCCTGATTTCGATGCGATCATAGAGCCGTTAAAGTCATGTGTCACAGACAGCAACCCACAGCGCTATCAGCCGGTAACTTGCGGCGAATACAAACTCCGACGTTTCGCTGCAAGTTACGCTCACTTGGCCAAAGCGTGAGCAAGGCCGCAGGCACCTATCCCAGACGGCGAAAGCTGGTGCACACCTCGTCATAGAGTTGCCCGCCAGGCCTTGTCAGCTGTGATCTGATCCCCAGAAACTGGACCGTTCAGAATTGGAGTTTTCCGCTGTAGTTTCCCGGCTGGGAGAGGAGCGGAAGCGATGAAAGCATCGAAGTTTTCGGA
>NZ_JAMYMA010000048.1:0-5480 GCF_040318275.1 Mesorhizobium sp. M1217
GCCTGCGCACGCCCGAAATCCGCCCGCCGCAAGGCGGCCACGGCATAGTCTGCCGCTTCAAAGATCGACATCCGCTCAAGTCCGGACCGATGCACCAACGCCCCCTCGGATGCCTCCGTGATCGGGACGACGCCGCTGCTGCGCGAACTCATCCTGGCGTTTCTCGAAGTACCCGTGCGGAGGCCGGCAGCGCCCGCGCCGAACGACTGGTCGCTGTCATTCTCGACCAGCTCCGGGCGAGCCCGGTCGCGCCGTTGTCTCTTCCCTCGCCGAAGACATCCGGAACGACCCGGGTGCAGACTGGCCGCTCGATGAGATTGCGTCATGCGCCGCCATGTCCCCGCGCAGCCTCCAGCGTCACTTCCAGTCGGAGACTGGCATGAGTTTTCGCGCCTGGCGGCAGCAGGCGAAACTCCTCAAAGCGGTGGAGTGGCTCGCCGCCGGCCGAAGCGTCGGCGACATCGCCTTCATCGCGGTGTTTCGCGCGGCCTTCGGTGCCTCTCCTGGAAAGTATTTTCAAGAGCCATCTCCGGAAGGGTAACGCGCCGGACGCGCGGCGGCTTGTCGCTCATTCTCCAGCCTTATCACCTCAGCCGAAGATGAGATTGGCACCCGGTTTCAGTTTGCCTTTTATGCGACTTTCGAAGCACAAAAGGCGAACATGTAGTGGCGGCCTATATGTTTTCGACGTAAACAGCACTGGCTCACTTCGGCTATTGGCCGGCTTGTGAATGACCGGAAGGGGGCCGGGAGGGACTGTCCGGTTTCGGCAGCAGGAGCGGAGTAAGCGGTCGTTTGCCGATCGCGATCGGCTAGCCCGACACGCTCGTCGCTGGCGCCTTGTTCGCCGGCATTTGCAACAGCAACGACCGCGCCGACCTAGAGGTTCATTGCGCGCGCTGCCATGCTTATCTATGGCTCTCGATCCGGCGCCTAAGCGCGTCGCGAACGGGCTTGCACTGCGACAATGGAGAGAACGACGTTGATGAGTCCGCCCCTTTTACCCGGAAATCGAAACATTACCGAAGAGGAGGTTCGCCGCATTCTCAATCTTCTGCCGGGGTCGCGCCGTGCCTCCAATGGCGTGATCGTCGATAATGGGGATGGGACCTCCTACCACATAACCGGCTTCATCACATCGGACCCCGAGATGGCGGATGTGGAGAATCTTCATCTTGCCTATGCAACAAAGCATGAGATCATCCGGCTGCGCGAGCTTCGAACAGCGCACGATTATCTGCTGCGTGTTCGACTTGAGGCAATCGCGGCCTCACCGCGCGCGGTTCGGACTTTCCGGAAGCGGCGGGCACAGTTCGAAGAGCGCGGGCGGCGCTGGACGCTCACGGACTATTACAATGCGCAGAACATTGACGCGAAGCGCTACGTTTCCCGCCTGAGCCGCCCGCTTCAGCGGATCGTGAAGTCCATTCCGTACGGCTTGGCACCCATCAATGAAGTGAACGCCGTCGCGCGCAGAACCATGCTCGGCGACGTTGTGATGGTCGCGGAGAACCTGCGCTACTTCTTTTACTTCATGAACATCGCAATGTACGGTCCTTATTCCGAGATACGGACCGACGACTGCATCGACGCTGCGATAATCGCGCTGCGCATTATGCGCGGCAGCGAGTCGTTCGATTTCGATCTCGACCCCCGCGCCACTTTACCGGCCCAGATTGAGCGCGAAATCCAATCTAAAACGGGCCGACAGATGGAATTCACCTTTGGCCACGAGTTCGCGCACCTGCTGGAGGGCCACCTAGTCGATCGCCTCGGCAGTGACGATTTGCGGGTCTATTCGCACGAGTGCGAGTTCGCCGCGGATTGCCGCGCGGTGCTGGCGGCCGACTCCGATCATGAGACCAAGAGGACACTCGCTCGTGGAGCATTCGACGTGCTGCTCTACCTCCACTTCCTTGAGGCAAGTGCCCGGGCCGGCCTGTTGAGGAGCTATTCAGATGGTGCGACACATCCTCTGCCGCTCGAACGTATCGGTCGACTGAAAGCCGCGCTCAACAAACGGTACCTCCCACCTCCCGGCGAGATTGAAGCGAGCGAAGATGCCATTGATACGATGGTCGAGTCCGTGACCAAGCGTGTCGATACCTCGGGCAGACCTGACCTGCTGAGCTTCTATGGATCGCTGTATCTGCCCACATTCACGGACCGGATGAAAACGGACAGGATAGAATTTTAGCTCCTAAAGGGGAGCGCCGCCTTCAGGCGCTTATCCGGGAACACCACCACGCAGCCAAGAGCGGCTACGCGGGAAAGGTGGGCACGTTCTTGGGAAACGAGAAGAGTTTCATAGTCCTGGCATGTCAAGTTTTACCTCGGCAAGCTGACGATAAAATCCCAAATTCGCTTATCCAGAAAATCCTCAGCAGCTCCTTCTGGAGAGCTTAGATTAAGCATTTCTATAAGATCCAGATTTGATAACAGTATTAGGAGCTTTCCTGATTCCCTCATCGCCCCTTGCGCTCCTGGACTCGAAGTCGAGCGCCTACGACCGCGCCTAAGGGCCGAAACAGAAAAGCAGCCGGTTGGGCTGCTTTTTTACGATTAGAGTTCAAAGAAGCTTGGACCTAGGATAGGTAAGGTGTCTGGGCATTTGGGGCGGATAGACTATGCTTTTCTTAATAGCAGTAGTGATCATGGGCGTTTTCGCCATGATTGGATACAACATGGCGGCGGCCAGAAACAAAGACCCCATGACCTGGGCCATCCTCTGCGGTCTGACCGGATTGATAGGCGTCCTCATTCTAGCCGCAACAGGTGAGGCGAAGGCCGAGGCCCCCCAAGAGCCGTTCAGGCTGCGGGATGATCGTGATTTAAGGGCTGCCAAGCCGGTCGATACCCTAGCTCCTACCTACGACAAAGCAAAGTGGGAGGTGCTCAAGGAGGTCGATAACGACATCAGCCGGTCATCGGCTATGGCGCTCCAGCTCGGTGCAAAATATGAGCAGCTGTTGGCTGAAAAGTACCTGACGCTTGGGGACAAGACCTACCTGCCTGCGCTTTTGACGAAGCTGAAAGAGCAATATGATGCTGAACAAGGCGCCGCCGCAGCTGTAACAACCTCATCGGCCGCAGCCGAGTATGAGAAATTTATGGCGAAGGTCTCCGCTAACAACGGCGTTGACCCCGACAACGGCCTGAGGGTCGTCAAGACTGTAGAGTACAATGGTCCTGCTCCGAGCTACCATGGGGGCATTAAGGTCGTTTATGAGAACGGCCGTGCCGTATTGCGAAATAAGTCCATGACACGTCCATTCGACACCGAAGCCAAGGCCGACGAGTGGGGGGCGGACCTGGCAAAGTCGTAGTGCATGTCGAAAATGGCGCGCTCAGGACCAGCACTACCACATCTCCGCGCACTCTTGAGTGGCACGGATGACCGAAGAATCATGTGCATGTTTTGGGCACTCGATGCCATCCAGTCCGGCAGGGTGAAGCAAGGAAAGCCGTTCTTAAGGCACCCGCCAGCAGCGGCGACAGCGGAACCATTCACACGATATACGGTTCAAAGATGGGATACCGAAACCCTTATCCAGCTTGCGCTAACAACGCCCAAAAACGATAGGTCAATGTCTGATCGGCCATCGCTCGACACGAAGGACTTTAATTCCGTAGTCGACCTGGTCAACACACTCCGGAACGTCGAAGGAGAGGAGAGCAAGGTCCGAGTTGATGCGACCAACATTCTGATCGAAATGCACCGAATATCTCATCGACAGTTCGCTTGGCAGAATGGGTGGGTAAACAGGGCTGACATATACCGATACCTTTATGTGTATGGGCAGGGGGATTCGGCTTCCTATTTCGAGCAGACATACGGTCTCAGCGTTGCTCACTTCTTCGGAGCCTGCTTCACTATCTATTTGGGCCTCCTAGAGGGGCCTTGGAGCCCCCAGATTGAGCATGTCAACCAGCTTGGAATAAGCAGTGATGAAGTGAAGCAGACTTATAACATGATCTCTGATGAAATTTGGGGCATCAGAAGGGGGGCGCAAAAGCTGCTTCGCCATTTTGAGGATCGTATGAAGGTAGCGTTGCCGGTCATATACCAGCCTAGCTACATTCGTGTTAAACCAGTGTTTCGCTCAGCGGCGATGAACAACTTTGTTATATCGCCATTGCCTTCCTTAATCATGCTGCGCGCCACCTTGGGTTTGTACTACGACTTATCCCCTGGTGGCACCGCCATCATGAACGACGCAACGAACCGCTTCGAATTGTCCCGACTTCGAGGTGCTGCCCGCTGAGAAATACAAACATGAAGGCAATAACCTCGACACACCTGACGTTTTGATTCGGCAGGGCGAGCAGGTTGTGATGGTCTGTGAGTGCAAGGCCACGAAGCTCACATTCGAGGCGCAGTATTCCGACGATCCCATCGAAGATGCGAAGACCGGCTATTCGCAGATAGCTAAAGCGGTATACCAGCTATGGAAATTCTTCTCCCACGTAAGGCGTGGGATTTTGAAGATGGATGTTGCCGCCACAGCTCCTGCGGTGGTTTTGACCCTGGATTCGTGGGGCAGATGGCGGGCACCTTGAGGCAGCAATTGATTGCCGAGGCGGAAGCGCTGGCCGCAGCGAAAGACCCCGAAATCACGGTCGAAGATAGGCGTCGACCGGTCTTCACGCCAATTCAAGATCTTGAGCACGTTCTTTCGGGGTCGTCTGAGCAGGAGGTCCTGGAGACCTTTTATGCGGCCATAGAGGACAAGTATCTTGGATGGGGACTGCTCCAAATTAGGCGAGAAAATCACCCGGAACGCATGCCGCTTAAGACGACGACGTTCTCATTGGGCGAACTGTTGCCATGGTGGCAGGATCTCGCCGATGAGGCGCCGGCGGCGGACTGAACGTCAGCCAGGTCCCCAGCCAGCTCGGGCGCACAATCTCGCCCGAGCTTGGCTTCGTAGGATCAACGCGTAGCAAGCAGGGTAAGCAAGCCGAATAGCGATGTGACGAAGATGTTTTCGGCCAAGCTCGCAATTCGGCCCATTCTCGCAGGTTGTATATGCTCAGGCGCAAACAGCTCGAAGCCCATAATCAAGCTGGTGCAGAGCAGTGAGACTTCGAAGATAGCGATGAGGGTATCGGCGATAATCAATGCAAGGCTCCCGTGCTGGGTGAGGGAGCTCTCGGCGCACGCGCAGAGAGTCCTCACCGGTGAAGGTGAAAGCTCTCGACGGGGGCGCATCCTGCATGCGTACGATCGAGGAGATGTACTGTGTTTTGATTGAGCGCGACACGCTGCAGGACACTGTGCGCGCTTAGTATCTAGTGGCGGTGATATAGGCTCCGGGCCATGCCCGGGCAAGGCGCGTCAACGGCAAGCTTCAAGTTTATTTTCGTCCCCGAGGCAGGTTTCCTGTGGCGGAGATCTGCCGGAGGGCCGGGGTCAGCCAGGCGACCTATTTCAACTGGAAGAAGAAATATGACGGGCTGCTGCCGACAGAGATGAAGCG
>NZ_JAMYMA010000049.1:0-2871 GCF_040318275.1 Mesorhizobium sp. M1217
CGCGGCGTCGATCGATTCGTCGATGATGCCCAGGGCTTCGTCGACAAGCGCATCCGACAGGACCAGCGGCACAAGGAAGCGGATCACGTTGAAGTGTCGACCGCCTGTCAGCTTGGCCACAAAGCTTGCCGAGAGGATTTCTCCGTCGCCTATCACCGCGTTCCACGGCGATGGCCGGCTTCGTCGGAATACGCAGGGACACGGCCGCCTGCGTGGCGGATAAGCCTACGTCCAGACGTGCGCCGTGTCATTATGGCCCGCTGCTTCTCATTCTCGATGACTGGGGACCGGAAAAACTTAATGATGACCAGCGGCGCGACATCGAAGCCCTCGCGTTGCAACTGCCGCCAGATCTTGCGAACGCCATAGACGCGGAAGTTAGCCTCGAACACGCGTCGGACCTCATCCTTCAAAGCCTCATCCCGCTTCGCCCGAGCCGACAGCCGGGAGGGATCGATGCGCTTGGCGACATGGTCGTGGTAGGTCGACGGGGCGATCGGCAGCACCTTGCAGATCGGCTCGACCCCATGCGCCTCGCGGTGATCGTCGATGAACGCGATCATGGCTTGAACCGGCGGTCGAGCTCCGCCTGCGCAAAATACGCGGAAGCCTTGCGAAGGATCTCGTTGGCCTGGCGAAGCTCGCGGTTCTCGCGTTCCAAAGCCTTGAGTTTTGTCGCCACATCCGTAGGCACACCGGCTCGCACGCCACTGTCGCGCTCGGCCTTCTTCACCCACTCATGCAGCGTCTGCGCCGTGCAGCCGATCTTGGCGGCGATCGACGAGACCGCCGCCCACCGCGAGGCATGCTCGCCTTCGTGATCCAGAACCAGCCGCACCGCACGGGCTCGGACCTCGGGAGAGAACTTGTTGGTCGTCTTGCTTGTCATGGCTCCACCTTCTCAGGAGTTGATGGAGTGGATGCCCCTCCCGCCGAGCCAGCGGCGTGGCAGAATTGCCATCGCAGAATGGGCTGCGGACAACAGGAGGAACGACATGAACAACGTCACCATCATTGGCATCGATCTGGCGAAGCGCGTCTTCCACGCTTATGGCGCTCACGCCGACGGCGGCGTCGCATTCCGGAAGAGAATGGCTCGCTCTCAGGTCCTCCCGTTTTTGGCCCGACAGCCAACCTGTGTGGTCGCCATGGAGGCCTGCGCGAGCGCACACGAATGGGGCCGGGCAATTCGGGAGCTGGGCCACGAGGTGAGGCTCATCCCGCCCAGCTACGTCAAGCCTTATGTAAAGCGCCAGAAGAACGACACCGCCGATGCCGAGGCCATAGCTGAAGCGGGATCTCGACCAACGATGCGGTTTGTGGCGGTGAAGACGGAAGAGCAGCAAGCGAGGTCGATGGTGTTCCGGACGCGCGACCTCTTGGTGCGCCAGCGCACGCAACTGATCAACGCCTTGCGCGGTCATCTTGCCGAACACGGCGTCATCGCACCGCAAGGTCCGGCTCACCTGAAAACCTTGGCTGCCGCGATTGATGCCGCCGAATCTACGATGCCCCAACTGGTTGTCGACGTTGGTCGCGTCTACTTGGAGCAGGTCGATCGGTTGAGCTGCGAAGTTGCCGAGCTGGAGAAAATCCTCCGCCGCGAAGCCCAGTGCGGGGAGGATACACGCCGCCTTCAGACCATGCCGGGAGTCGGCCCGATCACGGCCATGGCGGTGGAAGCGTTTGCGCCCCCAATGTCGACCTTCAAGCGCGGCCGTGACTTTGCCGCTTGGCTCGGACTTGTGCCTATCCAGCACTCGACCGGTGGCAAGCAGCGGCTCGGCCGAACGTCTAAAATGGGCCAGCGGGACATCCGACGGTTGCTGATCATCGGCGCAATGTCCGTCATCCAGTGGGCCTCCCGCCGCGGTGCGCGGCCAGGATCATGGCTCGCCCGAATGCTGGATCGCAAACCGCTGATGCTGGTTGCCATGGCGTTGGCCAACAAGATGGCTCGCTCGGTATGGGCGATGTTGACAAAGAAAGAGGATTACCGGGATCTTGGCAGCGCGGCAGCATGAGCATGCACTCGGCGACTGCGAGGCCATGATGGGCGGCATGTGAGGAGGTCGTGAACGTCAAGGGCAAATGATCGGTCTGATCGGGATCAGGAAATGCACCGAGGCTCCAAGAGCGAAAAGCTCGTCGAGTTGATTTGCGCCTGATCCGCGTATCTCCATGACGGCCAGCGGCACCTCCGACGCCGCATCACAGGCCTGACACATGACCGCACCCGATCACATGCTCGAAGACGCGAAAGGCACTTGCATGAAACGGGGCATCCACACATGGAGCCTCCGATCAACCCGGGGCGGTTCAGTGCTGCTTGCGGCGCACGCCGCGAGCGCAATCCGGACCGAGCTTGATGCCCACCGGCGAATTGTCTCACACGAAACCAAGTTCCCGCTTCTAGCAGCCCTGTAAGAACCAGACTGTATGGGCGATGATCTACGGCGCCAAAGGATTGCGCTTGCGGCTGACGGTCGTGCCTCAAGATATCCTGCAAGTTTCAGAAACGCGAGGTTAAGTTGATAACGCCCTGCCGCCCAAATCATGCCCGATAGAGAGTGCGCGGCGTGTGACTAAGAATTTCGGCACCCCGTTCCGTAATCACAATTTGCTCGCTGCATCCACAGATGCGCCCACTTTCGCCGAACAGCAGGATCGGCATATGGAAGATCATTCCGAGTTCGAGGACATCCGTAGCACCTGGCTCCAAGCTCAGGTTGCCACGCTCCGACCAATGGATGCCGGTTTGGTATCCGGTTCGGTGGCGAAAAACTTTGGGGCGCCCAGATCGCTCAATCACCTTGCGAGCGGCTGCATCCACGGCGCCCGCCGTCACTCCGGGCTTCATAACCTCAATTG
>NZ_JAMYMA010000050.1:0-2804 GCF_040318275.1 Mesorhizobium sp. M1217
CGGCCGGCAAGCAGTTGGTCCAGAAGTTCCTTCTCAATAGCCATGCGATGATTCTCTCCTTTCCATCATCATGGCCTCGCGCACAGAATTCCCGACAGTCCCCTCCTTGGCTTCAGATCGAGTGCCAGCTCCGGTGCGCGAAAATCCGAACTTTCCTGGTCCGTTTCTTCCCATGGACGTATCGCCAACACCATTCCCGCTGCTGCAAGCAGCAACAGACCCCGGCGGCGCCCTCCAAAGCCCAGGTCAGGGAGTAATTCTGCGCGACGGAACCCCAAATCCAGCTGCCGGCAGCCATACCGCCAGCGCTCAAGGCGTAGTAGATGGAGAGTGTACGGCCGACTACCCACCGTGGGCTTGCGAGTTGCACCGCCACGTCAATGCCGGTCCAGGTGATAAGCCAACCCGCGCCGCCCAAGGCAAGCGCGACTGCCGCCACAGGGACCGACGATGTTAGTGCAACGGAAACGCAACATGCTGCACAAGCGACAAAGGCGAACGCCACCAGCCTGTTTTGAGACGTGATCCGCCTAAGGAAGCCGTTGCTCATACCCGCGATGAAAGCCCCGGTGCCGAAGCCGGCCAATAGAATACCGTAGACGATCGGCCCGCTCTTCAACTGATCCCGAACGACGAGAGGCAGCAACGCCAAGATCGAAATGCTGGCCCGAAAAGGGTTCCGCGGGCGATCGCCGCCCTGATTTCCAGGGACATCGCCGTAAAGCGCACTCCGTCGTGAATCGCCGTCATCATTCTCTCGCGGGGGAGAGGCGAAGAGCGGATTTTCCATTTGGTGCGCCATAGTGCACCTAGAGGCGCGAGATCGCTCAGCGCGGCCAAGCCGAAAGCGGCCAGCGGACCAAAGAAGGTCAGAATCGTCCCACCCAGAGCAGGACCTATGCTGCGTACGAGGTTGTATCCGACGGACATCAGCGTGACCGCGGCCGGTATGTCGCGCTTGTCGAGGATATCGCCGACCGAAGCATGCCAGGCCGGATCATTCAAAGCAAAGCCGCAGCCGGCCAGGAAACCCAGTCCGAGTACCAGCCAAGGATCGACAAATCCCAGACCGACCAAAATCATTAGCGTCGTTGATGCCAATGCTATCAAGCAGTGCCCCGCAAACATCACCCATCGGCGGCTGAAGTTATCGGCGATGGCTCCGGCGAGAATTGAGAGGAAAAACACCGGCAATGTGGATGCGGCCTGAACGAGTGCGACCATGAGGTCGGAAGCTGAAATGGTGGCCTTCAGCCAACTGATGGCGACCGTCTGCACGAGCCACCCGAGGCTGGATAATCTGTGTGGCTGTCCAGATCGAGCGAAATACCGGATTGCGAAGCGGGGCAAGCGTCGTTGGAGCGGACGGCTGAGGATCTTCGTGCTGCACGTTTTTTGCCTTCCACGAGCCGATCGTTAACTCACGGCTGCCAGTACTGACTTTTTGTCTATAGATTTGTGTGATCGGTCAGTATTTCCAGAGCATGACCTAGCAGTCGCTTCCGCATGCTCCACAATCAACTTTGGGGCGGCAGCGGAACCGGGCCGGGTGAAGACCGCAGCTTGACCCCACTTGTTCACAGACGGGAGAGACAACGAACCCTAACAGGAGAGGTGCCACAATCTCGTCCTCGCCCTGGTTGACGACGAGTGCTCAGGGATGGCTTCCCTAAGCCCGATGATGATCGGCATTCGCGATGACCCCTCGTGAATGCGCGTTTTGTGATGGCAAGGGATTAGAGCTCGACTGGCCGACTTGCCGGGGCCAGTATTCGGTCCGTGTCCACAGATTAAGAACGAAGCGGTATTCGCATGGCTGTCAACGCGGACATTGAGAGCATTCGCCCGCCTGATTTATCGGCGCAGACGCCTAGAACGATCGAAGCTGTCCGCCGGGAAGTCCGCAGCCTCAACCATCATCTCGATCAAGACCGTCCGTAGCCGTGGCATACTACCCATCCGGCGAGGCTCTCGCATCAAGACCAGCCAGCGCCCTGGTTTCTCCCGGATCATCAGCGATTTAAATCAAATCCGTCTGTGGATACTAACGATTGCGCCTCCCTCACCTCCTAGACGGCTAATGCGGGCGGTAACTGAGAGGGTCATATGACAAGCGATTTTTCCGCCGCGCGGGTGCATTTAGATCGAGCGTATCACTACCTGCGGGGCGATGACCCGATAAGTCGGAGGGGGCGCGAAGCCTTGGACCTGCTACTTGAGGCGGTTACCGTCGAAGAGTTTAAGCAGCCACGCCAAAACGCGGAGATGCTAATGTTTCCGATTGGGCGCCGCTTCAGAGTCGGCCACCATGAACATGGTGCGCAGACACCCTCAGAATACCGCCCGTCCCGGCATGAGCCAAAGTCGGGCAATCGAATGGGAGTCCGAAGCGTGTCGCTCACAACGATCCGTACTTAGCCGCCCTGGCTGAAGCTTCAATGCAATCCGACGTCGAGTTGCTCACGCCCGACGCCGGGTTCTTGTGATCGAGGCCGGCTGCGGCGGAGCCGTTTCGCCAGCCATTCGCTTGGTTTCCCGTCCCAGAACGGCGTTGAACGGGCCGAGATCACGGTCGCGTGAGCAGCTTTCGCGGATACGAGACGCTCGCCTGGTACGACGGAACGGCCGAACGGGTAGGGGGCCGCGACGCATTGGGCGTCCCACTCGCCGACGGGGCGAAAAGCACCATGAAGGCAATGTGCGGCCAGGCAATGATTTCGATCTCTTAGCGGCGCTGGGCGCCGATCTGCCGGGAGCCGTACGGGCGTCGCCCAGTGACGGCGCGATAGCGGTTTCGCAGGATG
>NZ_JAMYMA010000051.1:0-2587 GCF_040318275.1 Mesorhizobium sp. M1217
AACGACCGATTCATACTGCACCTCTTCTTCAAACGTCCGGAAACAGGGACTTTTGGTTTTCCATTTTGATGCGACACGGGCCTCTGTGACGCGGAAACTGGGTCACTTGATCCTTTTCCAGGTCCGCAGCTCGTATTTGGTGCGGTGCATCGGGTACCACCTGCTCGGTAGGGAGCACGCCCTCCTTGATCAATCGACGGACCCGATGGGCAGTAACCCCAAGCTTTTTGGCGGCTTCGGTCAATGTGAGCCACTCGCCATTCTTTTCGGCGGATCGGTAGCCGTGGATTTTATGGACCGTGCGCAGTGCCCCGACACGGCGCCCAGTCCAGGTTTTGCCTTGCCCGGTCTGCATTCCCATCCGGTTGAGAGTGGCGGCAATGTCTGTGTCGGACCACCGGGTCGCCATAGACCGCATGACGGCAAGGGCGGCCTCCGGAGTACTCTGGCCATGTTCGCCAGCTTTGGGTTTGCGAATGCGCAGCTGGGAGTGCTGGCCGCCTTTCCAGTGGATCGTCAAAATGACTTCACGCTGCTCTTCATCGATGTCAGCAATGATATCAGTCACGAGAGCACGAAGGAGTTGCTGACGACATCGCATGTCGACGTTAGGTGCGCGCCAGGCGGCCTCCAGATCGGTGGCAATGCCAGTAAATTCGGGGACTGGGGTGACAAGATCCATTTGTCGCGCTTGGGCCAAACCAGCTTCACAGGCTTCCACGCGCCTGAGCGCTGCCTCCCAGCTCTTCTCCAGTTGGGCAGCGATCAGCCGGTTGTCAGGGTCGCAAGCAGCATAGCGACGTTCAGCGAGAGAGGCCTCGTATCGGGCTTGCTGCAAGTCCAACTCCACCATGCGGTGTCGTTCTTCCAGATTATCCCGATGCGCCCGATCAGCTTCCATTGCGGCCTCGATCGCCATCGGCGTCACGGCCCTCAATATCTCTTTGCCGATAGCAGGGTCGATGCGAGATGCGCCAAAAGTCATGCATCGTGGCTTGGCCAGCATCTGATTGATACGTTCGCAGCGGTAATAGGGATGCCCCGGAGGCCGCCCCGAGTAGACAACGCCCAACCGCCTTCCGCATCGGCCGCAGGTGAGCAGGCCCGCGAGCAACGCGCGGCCGCCACGACCAGACTTGATGCCGCCTTTCTGGCCGAAGGCATTGACAGCGATGTGGCTCTGGTTCCTCTCAAACTCACTCC
The DNA here is from genome assembly GCF_040318275.1 of Mesorhizobium sp. M1217. NCBI lineage: Bacteria > Pseudomonadati > Pseudomonadota > Alphaproteobacteria > Hyphomicrobiales > Phyllobacteriaceae > Mesorhizobium > Mesorhizobium sp. M1217. Next base: position 1,204 of record NZ_JAMYMA010000051.1, read on the forward strand.
AATCGATATAGCCTTCGTGATGATCCTGGAGCAGCACGTCCCACGTTCCAAAGGGTTTGCCGTGGCCGTAGCTTTTACGCGCCCTGCCATCGACAATCTCGGTTCGCTTCTCGCTTTTACCATAGACATAGACCCCAGCGTAGAAGGGGTTCTTCAGGATCGAAATAACGCTTCGATAGCGAACCGGCACCCAGTCGAAGGACACCGTTTTGCGCCCGTCAGAAGGGCGAGGAAAATGGAAATTATCAGCCGTCAGCGAAATCAGCACCTGGCGGGCGCTGCCAAGCTCGCGGAAGCGCGAAAAGATGAGGCGGATCGCCTCTTGTACCCGCAAATCGGGATCAAGCCCCAGCCCATAGTCGCGGTGCCAGATATAACCGATCGGCACACTGAGACGCAGCTCCCCCCGCCGCGCTTTGGCGCGAGCCGCGTCAAGCATGCGCGTTCGCAAAATGCCGAGCTCAAACTCGCTGATACTGCCCTTCATGCCCAACAACAATCGATCGTTAGGCCGACAAGGATCGTACACTCCGTCGAGATCTATGACGCGCGCTTCAACCAGGCCGCACAGTTCCAGGAGATGGTGCCAATCCCGGCCATTGCGAGAAAGACGCGATGCGTCGAGGCAGAGCACTGCGCCAATTTTGCCCGTGCACAGGCCGCTCACCAGTCGTTCGAAACCAGGGCGGTCTACAGCACCGCTGGCGGTACGACCAAGGTCATCGTCGATCACATCGACATCACGGAAACCCCAGCGTCGCGCGACATCGACAAGTTCATATTGTCGCCGCTGGCTCTCCAGGTTGTTCTGGACCTGACCCGGGGTCGACTGTCGAACGTAGACCACAGCTTTGCGCTTCAGCACCGTGGCTGGAAGGAGATTATTGCCCGTCATCGCTCGCCTCCTTCGTCGCGACGCCGGCCGCGGCCATCAGGAGGGTCGCCAGCCTGGCGACAACAACGCTTCGTTCCCCGTCGCTCAGGCCTCGCATCTGCGGCGTATCGAACGGCATGCTCAGCTGCTGGGTCAGCACTGGTAATGTCGGGGGTAGTGGTAAAGCTTTCATGGCGCGCCTCCTGGATGGCCGTGAGTCCATCCCTCGAAGTCTGCCTGAAACCGCGCTCGGTAAGCAGTCTATGAAGCTCTACAAGCCCAATCACCGCAACGCGCGGTTCGCCCATCTCCATGTCGGCGCAAAACGCCCGATCCAGCATCCACTCCGCCACCTGGATGATCTCACCCGGCCTGATCTCTACCCGGATGATCGCGCCATTGGCCCGGTCCTCGCGACCTTCATGCCGAAAACGACCGCCGTAATATGGATGCCAGCGGTAATGAAACTCCACCATCTGCCCGACATGGGCAGAATGACCCTGCGATGGC
>NZ_JAMYMA010000052.1:0-2224 GCF_040318275.1 Mesorhizobium sp. M1217
CCGGGCTGCACCGTCTCGCACTGCATCAACGCCGGCGCGGGTCACAGGCTGACCCTGCAGCACGGCATGGACGAGGTTGAAGAAGTCACGGCCGACATCGTCATCCTGGCCACCGGTTACGAGAACGCGGTGCCAGGCTTCTTGGAACCGATCGCGGACCGGCTGGAACAAATCGACAATGAGTTGGCTGTTCGCGAGGATTTTTCGGTGTGCTGGGACGGACCGCGTGAAAGACGCATCTTCGTACAGAACGCGAACCTTGGGCAGCGCGGGCTCGCCGATCCGAATCTTACCCTGCTGGCCTGGCGCGCGCCGCATCCTCGACAGCCTTCTGGGGCGCGCGCCATGCGCGAACCCCGAGCATCCTGCCTTCATCAGCCGTACCTCAATCGAGAGCTGGCCCGACCCCGTGGCCGAAGAAATGGGCAGCGGGATATGACTCGTCGACTACTGATCATCGGCGGGGCATCCAAGGAATGATGTCCGCCTCCGCTGCGGCGAAGGCCGGAGCCTTCTCCGAAATCATCGTGACTGAACAAGCCTTGGACCCATCGGCGCATCGCATTATTCTGGGGGCGTGCATTTCCCCTAGGGGGCGCGGCGAGCGCGCCAGAGTCGGCGCAAAGTATCGAATGTTTGCGCGGATCGCGGCGATGGTATCGAGGGCCGACTGGCTGCAGCCGAGCGGACAAAATCCCCGTGCCTGGTCGCAAACCTCGAGCGCAGCGCGGTCGCGATCATGTGTGGCAACATCCTCTCGCGATTGCGCCTGGTCATTCCGTTCGATTCACCGAGTTCGGCGAAGGCCGCGGTTCAGGTGGCCTCAAGCCTGAAAACTCGAGTCCTTCACGGGGACCAATTCCCTTGCCTGGCCTCGCAGAACCTGTTTCCGGCGGATCAGTAAGGGCAACCAGGCTTCGGTCCAATCAAGCATGCTGCGACCGCTCACGGTGCGATCCTCGCACCCAAATCCAGCCGCTTGTGATCTGCAATGAGGATGGAGGGCTGCAGCAGGACGGAAGCAGAACGGGCCTGTTCTAGAGGCTCGTATTCCTAAGCAAAACATCGCCCTCCACTCCGCGTGGATAGCGGGTCAGCAATTCGAACGAAGGCAAAAGATCAAGAATGGCTTGCAGGGACAGCTGACCTTCATAGAGCTCGTGGTCGCTATATTCCGTGTAGATAAAGCGCGTGTTGCTCAAGGTCTGTCTGCCGCCAGCAATGACATCTGACTCGGCTCCCTGCACATCCATCCAGATGAAATCGATCTTTTTCAGGTTCGCTTCGCTGCACCAGTCGTCAAGCCTTCGAGTTTCAACTGACATGGGGCGATCGAACCGAACCCAAGCATGTTCGACAAGATGATTCTTGGGTCGGCGTATCGAGCCAGATTGGTCCCATTCCTCCGCGCTTCCTTCTCCATTGCTTGGATGGAAATCAATCGTGCCATTTCGGTTGCTGAGCGCGATTTCAAACAGTTTCACCTTGTCCAGGTACGGATTCATGTTTTTCTTAAAGCGAGCAGCCGCGCGAGGGTCTGGCTCAAAGCAGTAGAGCTGTGCCTTCGGGCAAAGGCTGAGAAAACGTCGCGTATCGGTTCCGTCATTGCAGCCGATGTCCAGGATGACGGGATCGGTTTTTTGCAGAAGTGAAACGATATGCCGATGTACTTTTAATGAAGAGATCGGTTCCTGCATATGTATTTCCATCGAACTTTACCTCAACGCCTCAATTGCACACGCGACATCCCTGGAAGGTATATCAACCGGAACTCCGGGGGCTAGCGCCAGCCAACTGCGATTTTTTCGAATGATCCCGCCTCGACCGCGCCGGTCGGTCCATGAATCTTTCGGAAGAAGTTGGACAGTTTGACTAGTCGGCGAGTGGCAGCTCGCATTCTCAGTAGACCTGTTCTCCCGGCCGACGTTTCATATCCGCTATTCTCTATAATTCGTAAAATCGATTGTATTGATGGAACGCATCCGCACGATGGATGTTTGGCAAGCCATGCACCTGTGATTGGCCGGGAGAGGACTACGTTCGCCGGGTGGCGCTTACGTGGACCGATCACGCTTCGAGGATGGACTAAGGGCGGATTTCTTCCAGGCCCAGTGTAGATGCTATGGCCGGCGGCGAGCGTGTGGCACCCTCGGCGCTGTTGAGCAGCTATCTAAGGAGCGTCCCCATGTCACCATTCTTTGATGCAAGCAGATCCCTTACCGCC
>NZ_JAMYMA010000053.1:0-1443 GCF_040318275.1 Mesorhizobium sp. M1217
CCTAGCACTACTTTGGCAGATTTTTAGTTCCGGGAGCGTTTCGAGGATTCCCAAGAGCGGTTTTGCGTGATTCATGAGAGGTCGGCTGTTGGAGGGGCCGGCCATGAACAGGGATTGGCAACTCGATCTGGAGCGGTGGCTTGAGCCGTTCGTCTCGGCGTTGAGGCACAAGACGCGTGCGCGGATGTGTCCGGCCTATATTGCTGGGCTGATTGGCCTTGGGGATCGCAAGAGCGTCCAACCGATGGCTGCGCGCGACGCAGGCGTCAACTATGACCAGCTGCACCACTTCATCGCGAGCGGCGTGTGGGATGCTGCGCCGCTGGAGAAGGTGCTGCTCGCGGAGGCCGACAGACAAGTTGGCGGGAACGATGCGTGGCTGATCGTGGACGACACCGCGCTCCCCAAGAAGGGGCGCCACTCGGTCGGCGTCGCGCCGCAATATGCCTCGGCACTTGGCAAGAACGCCAACTGCCAGACGCTGGTGTCGCTGACGCTGGCCTCTGGCGAAGTGCCGGTCATGGTGGGGCTGCGACTGTTTCTGCCCGAGAGCTGGACTTCCGATCCCGCCCGGCTCGACCGTGCCGGTGTGCCCGAGGACCATCGTGCCTACAGGACCAAGCCCGAAATCGCGCTGGCCGAGATCGACCGGGCTCGCGCAGCCGGCTTACGCTTTGGCTGCGTGCTCGCCGATGCCGGATATGGCTTGAGCGCCCCCTTCCGGCAGGCGCTCACCGAGCGCGGCCTTACCTGGGCCGTCGGTATCCCGTTCAAGCAGAAGGTCTATGCCGCCGACGTGGCGATGATCTTCCCCGTTGCCGGACACGGCCGCCCGCGCCGCCGGCATATCCCCGATGTGAAGTCGATGGCCGCGCAGGCGATGCTGGAAAAAGCCCAATGGCGGACGGTCAGTTGGCGGCGTGGCACCAAAGGCCGCCTCTCGGCCCGCTTCGCCGCTGTCCGTGTCCGGGTTGCAGATGGCCCACCCCAGCGCATCCGCGACATGGGCGCTCAGCATCTGCCTGGCGAGGAGGTCTGGGTGATCGGCGAGCACCGCTCGACCGGCGAGCGCAAATACTACCTCTCCAACTTGCCCGCCGACACCCCGCTCAAGCAGATCGCAGGCGCCATCAAGGCGCGCTGGCTCTGCGAACAGGCGCATCAGCAGCTCAAGGAGGAACTTGGCCTCGACCACTTCGAGGGGCGCTCATGGACGGGCCTGCACCGGCACGCGCTGATGACGATGATCGCCTACGCCTTCCTGCAATCTCGCCGCCTCAAACAAGCGGGAGGGGGAAAAAAGAATCCTCGGCCCGCCGCCCCAACCGAGCCTACCCGCCGTCAGGCAAGCCATCCTCACCGCGCTCGCGCAGCCGCCCCCAATCCGTTGTCCCCACTGCCGCAGAACCATCTCCGCTAAAAATCTGCCAAAGTAGTGCTAGG
>NZ_JAMYMA010000054.1:0-1429 GCF_040318275.1 Mesorhizobium sp. M1217
GATAGTGTCCTGAAGGTTCTGCAAAAAGTTTTGGAGAGAGAACGGCGCTTGCTCTGAAGGGCGAGCGGCCATGGCACGGTGGTGACGTTGCAATCACCGATTCCCGTGGAAGGGGAAGTGCCATGACCAATCGAGAAGTTAAACTGAGCAGGGGCGAGTTGAAAGCGTTGCTGCTGTCGGATGAGGACGGCTTTCGCCAGGTATTGCAGACTGTCGTGCAGGAGGCTCTGGAAGCCGAGATGACGGAGGCGATCGGGGCCGAGAAAGGCGAGCGGACGGCGGAGCGGGTGAGTTACCGGTCCGGGTATTACGAGCGCAAGCTGGTGACGCGGGTTGGGGTGCTGGAACTTCGCGTTCCGCAGGATCGGACGGGCCGGTTCTCAACGGAGTTGTTTGAGCGCTATCAGCGTTCGGAGAAGGCCTTGGTGTCGGCGCTGGTCGAGATGTACGTACAAGGCGTTTCGACCCGCAAGGTGAAGGCGGTGACGGAGGAATTGTGCGGCCACTCTTTCTCGGCCTCGACGGTGAGCGAGGCGACGATGCGGCTGGATGAGGCGCTCAAGGCGTTCTTCACGCAGCGGCTCGAGGAAAGCTATCCGTATCTCATCTTGGACGCGCGCTATGAACGGGCTCGCGAGGCGGGCGTGATCGCCAGCCAGGCGGTGCTGGTGGCGATCGGCGTGGATTGGGAGGGCCGGCGCCAGGTCCTGGGCGTGGAGCTGGCCAACCGGGAGAGCCATTCGAGCTGGCGCGAGTTCGTGACGGGGCTCAAGAATCGCGGGCTCGCCGGCGTCGAGTTCGTCGTCTCCGACGACCATCCGGGGCTCAGGGCGGCAATCCGCGAAGTGCTGCCCGAAGCGGTCTGGCAGCGCTGCTACGTGCACTTCCTCAGAAACGCGCTCGACTACGTGCCGCGCAAGGTCGACGACGATTGCCTGATGGAGCTCAGATGGTTCTACGACCGGCGCGACCTTGCCGAGGTCAAACGCGACCTGGCGCAGTGGATCGCCAAATGGCAGGCCAAATACCCGAAGCTGGTCAACTGGGTGGAAGACAACATCGAGGAGACGCTGAGCTTCTATCGGCTGCCGCTTGCCCACCACAAGCACATGAAGTCGACGAACATGCTGGAGCGGCTGAACCAGGAGATCAAGCGGCGCACCCTGGTCGTTCGCATCTTCCCCAACCCGCGGAGCTGCCTGCGGCTGGTTCGGGCATTGGCGGTCGAGATCCACGAGAACTGGCTCGAGGCGACCCGCTATCTCAACATGGATCATCTGCGCGAGCACAAGAAGGAGAGCCTGAGAGCATTGGCCGCCTGAGCACCGCCGTGTGTCCGCCGCTCCGCTAAACACGGGGGCTGCGCGGCGGACACGCCGACGTCACAGCTACTGCCACGCCATTTTTGCAGAACTTGACGCACACAACT
>NZ_JAMYMA010000055.1:0-1272 GCF_040318275.1 Mesorhizobium sp. M1217
TGACGTTGCCCCTTTGGCTTAATCCGGTTTGAAGTTCGCTCTGGCCCAACGTGAGGACCAGAGAATGAAGCGCAGCCGTTTCAGTGAAGAGCAGATCATCGGGATTTTGAAGGAGCACGAGGCCGGAGTTTCGGTGGCCGATCTGTGCCGCAAGCACGGGGTCAGCGACGCCAGCATCTACAAATGGAAGGCGAAGTATGGCGGCATGGATGTGTCGGAAGCGAAGCGGCTGAAGACGCTGGAGGATGAGAACGCTCGTCTGAAGCGGCTCCTGGCGGACGCCATGCTCGACAATGCCGCTTTGAAGGATCTTCTCGGAAAAAAATGGTGACGCCCGCTGCCGAGCGAGAGGCTGTCGCGCATCTTCGAACGGCATTCGAGATGAGCGAGCGGCGGGCGTGCAAGACCATCGGCTGCTGCCGGATGACGGTTCGCCACAAGGCGAGCCGTGGCGACGATGGTGACCTGCGGGAGCGGATGAAGGCGATCTCGCATGAGCGCCGGCGCTTCGGCTATCGCCGCCTGCACGTGCTGCTGCGGCGGGAAGGTTATGTGGTCAATCACAAGCGTCTGTTCCGGCTCTATCGCGAGGAGAAGCTTGCCGTTCGGCGCCGTGGCGGCCGCAAGCGGGCCATTGGAACGCGGGCACCGATGATGGTCCCCGTTGCGCCCAACGACCGTTGGTCACTGGACTTCGTGTCGGATCAGCTGACCGATGGCCGTCGCTTCCGGATATTGACCGTCGTCGACGACTGCACGCGCGAGTGCCTGGGGTTGGTCGCGGATACGTCTCTGTCCGGCGTGAGGGTTGCCCGCGAACTCGATCGGCTCATGATCGAACGCGGCAAGCCGAAGATGGTGGTCAGTGACAATGGCAGCGAACTGACGAGCAATGCGATCCTTGCCTGGGCCGATGCAAGCCGCGTGGACTGGCATTATATCGCGCCGGGCAAGCCAATGCAGAACGGCTTCATCGAAAGCTTCAACGGTCGCCTCCGTGACGAACTGCTGAACGAGATGCTGTTCACCTCATTGGCGCAGGCTCGCGCGGTCTTGGCCAGTTGGCGGTCGGATTACAACATCAATCGCCCACATTCGCGGCTCGGATGGCAGACCCCCTTCGAGTTCGCCCACACCTTCACCCCGCGACGGGACACAGCGCTGCGCACCATGATCAGCTCCGCGCCTGTGCCCGTCGCTCAAACCGCCCAACAGGGCAACAATGATCGCCGGAGCGAACTCAGGATTGGATAAAACTTGGGGGCAACGTCA
>NZ_JAMYMA010000056.1:0-1112 GCF_040318275.1 Mesorhizobium sp. M1217
CGGCGTTGGTGCACGGATCTTTTATTGGTGTGGGTTTAGGCAAGCGGTAACCGCAATAGCCTTTGTAGCGTAGCCATGCCTTTCAAACACAATGCCAGCCGCCGCCATCATGTTGAGAAGATCACGTTCAGGGTGACGAACTGGCCAGAATATGAGGCAGGACTTCGTCATCGCGGCAGTTTGACCCTGTGGGTGACGCCGGAAGCCCTGTCCAGGTGGCAAGCGCCAAGACACGTGGCGGCCAGCACCGCTATTCTGATCTGGCGATCGAGACCACCTTGACGCTGGGCCTTGTGTTTGGCCTGCGGCTGCGCCAGGCAGAAGGCTTGCTGGAATCGGTGCTGCAACTGATGGCGCTGGCGCTTGCTGTCCCCGATCATACCACCCTGAGCCGTCGGGCGCGGACATGGCAATCGCCCAACAAACGGCATGATCGCCAGGTTCCGCCGGAGGGACCAGTGCATGTTCTTGTCGACAGCACCGGCCTGCAGGTCTACGGCGCGGGTCAGTGGCTGGAGGAGAAGCACGGCGCCAGATCCCGTCGCAGTTGGCGCAAGCTGCATCTGGCACTGGATGCCGACAGCGGCGAGATCATTGCCCATACCCTGACTGATCAGGACACTGGCGATGTCTCTCAAGTTGAGCCACTACTTGACCAGATTGGCGGTCCGATCGGACAGTTTACTGCTGACGGCGGCTATGACGGAAAACCGACTTACGACGCAGTCATCAATCACAGCGCGGCTGTCGCCATCGTCATTCCGCCTCGTGTCAACGCGGTCGAACCATTCGACGATAGACCTGCCGGCCAAAGGGACCAGCATATCGCCGCAATCGGCAGAGACGGCCGGATGAAATGGCAGGTCTCCAACGGTTATGGCAAACGCTCGCTGGTCGAGACCGCCATGGGGCGATACAAGTCCACCATCGGGCGGCGTTTGCGGGCACGGTCGCTTCCCTTCAGCAGACCGAAGTCGCCATCGGCTGCGCCGTCCTCAACCGCATGCTTGCCTGCGCACGCCCGAAATCCGCCCGCCGCAAGGCGGCCACGGCATAGTCTGCCGCTTCAAAGATCGACATCCGCTCAAGTCCGGACCGATGCACCAACGCCC
>NZ_JAMYMA010000057.1:0-924 GCF_040318275.1 Mesorhizobium sp. M1217
TCTGGGTCTGGCCGGAAATGGCCTTCGGTTTTCTTTACAACATCCAGGCGCTCGGCCGCTTGCTGGGTCGCGACTGGAAGGCGGAGATGCCCGGCAACGACTGGCAGATTGTCCATTTCTTCGGCTTCGACAATTCGTTCTACCACGCGCTACTCTACCCCGCTCTTTACGCCGAGGTCTTCTCCCACTGGACGCCACGCATCCACTATCACGTCAACGAGTTCTACCTGCTCGACGGCAAGAAGTTCTCAACCAGCTGCCGCCATGCGGTTTGGGGCAAGGAGGTTCTGAGCCCAGAGACAGTCGACGTCGTGCGCCTCCATTTGGGCCTGACACGCCCGGAAGGTGAGCGGACGGATTTCACGCTGGACGCGCTGCGCCGCACCGAGAACGAGGTGTTCCAAGGGATTTGGCTGAACTGGCTTGATGCGTTGAACCAGGAAATCAAGCAGGATTTTGCCGGCCGTGTACCCGATGCAGGCGACTGGAACCCGGTCGACCGCGCCTTCTTTGCTCGCATAGAGATCTATCGCGTCGCGATGGAGCGCACCTATTCGGACGAAGGCTTCTCGGTCCGGCGCGCGGCCGCTCAGGTCTGCGATTTCGTGCGCGATTGCGTGATCTACCGTCGGGCGCAAGACTATGCGGCGGCGCGACGTTTCTATCCCGCCCGCAATCGGACTTCGCTAGCCCTTCAGACGACGGCCGCTGCGATCCTGGCACCGACACTCGCTCCGCTGATGCCCCGATTCGCCAGAACGCTGGCGCGAGGCATCGATGGCGTCTCAACCGAAACATGGCCCCGGTCCGTCCAGCGCCTTGCGCCCGGGATGCGCTTTGATCTCGGACCCGTGTTGGTGTTCTACGCCAAATCCGGCAATCCTCATCTCGATGAGGAGGAAGCACTATGAGCCCAAAGGTGCA
>NZ_JAMYMA010000058.1:0-883 GCF_040318275.1 Mesorhizobium sp. M1217
GAGAGAATCATCGCATGGCTATTGAGAAGGAACTTCTGGACCAACTGCTTGCCGGCCGCGATCCGAATGAGGTGTTTGCCAAGGACGGATTGCTCGACGACCTGAAGAAGGCGCTTTCGGAACGGATTCTGAACGCTGAACTCGACGAGCACCTTGAGGACGAACGCACCGACGGCAGCGTCAATCGCCGCAACGGCCATTCGCGGAAGTCGGTGCTGACGGGCACGTCGAAGATGACGCTGTCGATCCCGCGCGACCGGGCCGGGACCTTCGATCCGAAGCTGATCGCCAAATACCAGCGCCGTTTTCCCGATTTCGATGACAAGATCATCTCCATGTACGCGCGCGGCATGACAGTGCGCGAGATCCGCGGCCATCTGGAGGAGCTCTACGGCATCGACGTGTCGCCGGACCTGATCTCGGCGGTTACCGATGCGGTCCTGGAGGAAGTGGCCGAGTGGCAGAACCGGCCGCTGGACGCGGTATATCCGCTCGTCTTCTTCGATGCCATACGGGTCAAGATCAGGGACGAGGGCTTCGTCAGGAACAAGGCCGTCTACATCGCGCTCGGCATCCTGCCGGACGGCACGAAGGAGATTCTCGGCATCTGGATCGAGCAGACCGAGGGCGCCAAGTTCTGGCTGCGCGTCATGAACGAGTTGAAGAGCCGTGGCGTCGCCGACGTCCTGATCGCCGTCGTCGACGGCCTCAAGGGCTTCCCCGAGGCGATCAACGCCGTCTTTCCCCAGACTGTCGTCCAGACCTGCATCGTGCACCTGATCCGTCATTCCCTGGAGTTCGTGTCCTGGAAGGACCGCAAGTCCGTCGTGCCGGCGCTGCGCGCGATCTACCGGGCCAAGGACGCCGAAGCCGGCATGAAGGC
>NZ_JAMYMA010000059.1:0-877 GCF_040318275.1 Mesorhizobium sp. M1217
GGGGCCGCCAACGGGTCGGGCTACCGTTTCTCTCCACAAATTGCACGGAAGGCTGTTGCGTTGGCAGTCGAAGATCCCACTGCTTCAACAGGGTAGGTTCGTCATGCGCAAATACAGGTTTTCTCGAACGGAGCTGTCGCGGGCGTTCGGTATCGACATGGCCACGCTTGGAACGGGAAGCGCTGGCACGGGGTTTTCATTCGGAAAGGTTGGACCCGGCGTCACATCCGAGCCCCATCGGCACGACGAAATCGAGGCCTTCGTAGTCCTCTCAGGATCGGGCAAGGTCGCGACCGACCGTGGGGAAATCTCGGTCGAGGCGGGCGATGTCGTTCTGTTCCACCCTTTTGAAGCGCATGTGCTGCGCAACGACGGAAACGAAGACCTAGATTTCGTCGATGTCTACTGGCGCGACAACAAGGCCGCCCTCGATGCCGCTGCAAAGACCACGGCTCCACGCGGGCCGATCTTCGTCTTCTCCACGCCGCCAACGCCAAATGGCGATCTGCATCTGGGGCATCTTTCTGGCCCCTATTTCGGCGCCGACGTCTATACTCGTTTCCTGCGCATGAAAGGAGTCGAAGCATATCACCTCACTGGAAGCGATGACAACCAGAGCTACGTCACGACACGCGCCGATGCCGAGCAATCGACGCCTGCGAACGTGGCGCGCTACTACGCCGACGAGATTCGCGCCACGCTTGCACTTCTCGATTGTGACGTCCACAGCTTCCAACCCACAATGGGCGATGACGGTTACGGCGAGTTTCAAGCCGCGTGTTTCCGCAGCCTTCTGAGCAGCACGGCGGTAGATCTGCGCCAGAGCCCCGCGCTTTTCGATGCTGTGACAGGCCACTATCTTTACGAGCCGGATGTT
>NZ_JAMYMA010000060.1:0-852 GCF_040318275.1 Mesorhizobium sp. M1217
GGTTTCCTGTGGCGGAGATCTGCCGGAGGGCCGGGGTCAGCCAGGCGACCTATTTCAACTGGAAGAAGAAATATGACGGGCTGCTGCCGACAGAGATGAAGCGGCTGAAGCAGCTCGAGGACGAGAACGGCAAGCTCAGAAAGCTGGTCGCCGACCTGTCGCTGGACAAGGAGATGCTGCAGGACGTGATCCGCCGAAAACTGTGAGGCCTGGTCGCAAACGCGAGCTGGTGGCCGATACCTGTGCTGATTGGAACGTGTCGATCCGGCGAGCGTGCCGTGTTCTGGAGTTCGACACCTCGACCTATCACTACAAGTCCCGCCGCCGTGACCAGGCCGGCCTCGAAGCTCGGATCAAAGACATCTGCGCGACGCGGGTTCGCTATGGCTACCGGCGCGTGCACGTGATGCTCACGCGGGAGGGCTGGGACATCAACATGAAGCGGACCTATCGCATTTACAGGGACTTGGGCCTTCAACTGAGGAACAAGACGCCGAAGCGCCGGGTGAAGGCGAAGCTGCGAGACGATCGCCAGCCAGCCGTCGAACCCAACGACGTCTGGGCGATGGACTTCGTTCACGACCAGCTCGCGACGGGCAAGAAGATCCGGGTCCTGACGGTCGTAGATACGTTCTCACGCTACGTGCCGGTGCTCGACCCACGCTTCAGTTACCGAGCCGAGGATGTGGTCAGGATGCTGGAACAGGTCTGCCCCAAGATCGGCTATCCAAAGACGATCCGGGTCGATCAAGGCTCGGAGTTCGTCTCCCGCGACCTCGACCTGTGGGCCTACACCAGGGGCGTCACGCTCGACTTCTCGCGACCGGGAAAGCCAACGGACAACGCTTACAT
>NZ_JAMYMA010000061.1:0-758 GCF_040318275.1 Mesorhizobium sp. M1217
TATGTGAAGAACATGATCACCGGTGCCGCGCAGATGGACGGCGCGATCCTGGTCGTGTCGGCCGCCGACGGCCCGATGCCGCAGACCCGCGAGCACATCCTTTTGGCCCGCCAGGTCGGCGTGCCGTCGATCGTGGTGTTCTTGAACAAGGTCGACCAGGTCGACGACGCCGAGCTGCTCGAGCTGGTCGAGCTCGAGGTGCGTGAGCTTTTGACCAAGAACGAGTTCCCCGGCGACGACATTCCGATCGTCAAGGGTTCGGCGCTTGCCGCACTTGAAGATTCTGACAAGAAGATCGGCGAGGACGCGATCCGCGAATTGATGGCGGCGGTCGATGCCTACATCCCGACGCCGGTTCGTCCGCTCGACAAGCCGTTCCTGATGCCGATCGAGGACGTGTTCTCGATTTCGGGCCGCGGCACGGTGGTGACCGGCCGCGTCGAGCGCGGCGTCGTCAAGGTCGGCGAGGAGCTGGAGATCATCGGCATCCGTCCGACCACCAAGACGACCTGCACGGGCGTCGAGATGTTCCGCAAGCTGCTCGACCAGGGCCAGGCCGGCGACAACATCGGCGCGCTGTTGCGCGGTGTCGACCGTGAAGGCGTCGAGCGCGGCCAGGTTCTGGCCAAGCCCGGCACCGTCAAGCCGCACAAGAAGTTCGTCGCCGAAGCCTACATCCTGACCAAGGACGAGGGCGGCCGTCACACGCCGTTCTTCACCAACTACCGTCCGCAGTTCTATTTCCGCACGACGGACGT
>NZ_JAMYMA010000062.1:0-665 GCF_040318275.1 Mesorhizobium sp. M1217
ACTGCAGTTCGGGCCAAGCCCGCGACATATCCGTGCTTTACCGCGCCGGTTTCCATTAAGGCGGGGTCGTTTTGTCTAAGCTTGTTGCGCGTTGGAGAGCCGTGCGCCAATTTTGTCCGGTCACCAAACACTAAAGTGGGAAGGGCTTCATAAATTGCGCCGCCCGCTTTGTAGAGCTCCTCCTGAATTTTCATGCTTACCTCCGCCTCCGTGACACCTTCCCGAAGTGAGCTCTGGAACGTCCGTACAGCAATGTCGGTCAGGGCCATGGAGCCGCGCATGGCTTCGATCTCAAGTGGGCTCTTGACGGCGCACACGGAGGCAACCAAACGTGTAGCATCGGCGACCTTCATATCAGGGAGCTGGGCCTGAATGGCACTCACATCGGCCGGTGCAAGGTTCCAACAGCCGAGCTCAAAACCGACTTTGCGCCCCTGCAACCCATACCGCCTAAGGACATCCGCGCAAACCGTGGCAAAGTCTTGTTGCTGGGAATAACAGATAATTTCGTCGATACAGCCTTCCGCTTGAACCGTAGAAACCTCAAACTCGCGGACAACATAGGTCGGGCGCTGCCCTGGCACCATTATCAATGGGAACGGAGCGAAGTACCCGCCGTTCCCATTGTATCCAGTGAGATACCGGAGATGGCCGTGAGCGGTCAC
>NZ_JAMYMA010000063.1:0-594 GCF_040318275.1 Mesorhizobium sp. M1217
GGCATCTCGAGCTCGCCGCGGCGCGCCTTGTTGAGAATGCCGCCTTGCAGCCGCGACTTCAGGATGTGCAGTTCGGCCTCGCTCATCGTGCCCTTCAGCCCGAGCAGCATGCGATCGTTGAAATAGGCCGGATCGTAGACGCCGTCCTCGTCCATGATCAGGGTGCGCGACAGGGCAGCCAACTCAAGGAGACGGTGCCAGTCCGCATTGTTGCGTGCCAGGCGCGACACTTCCAGCCCCAGCACGATCCCTGCATGCCCCATCGCCACTTCAGTCACCAGGTGCTGGAAGCCGTCGCGGTCCTGCGACTGCGCGCCGGAGAGGCCGAGGTCGCTATCGATGACGTGGACACGTTCGATCGGCCAGCCCAGGGCCACTGCGCGATCGCGCAGGGTGTATTGCCGCTTGGTGCTCTCGGTGTTCTCGAACACCTGACGAAGAGAGGACTGACGCACGTAGAGGAATGCATCACGCCGCAGATGGTCGGCGCCAACCTTCATGGCGATGTCAGTAGACATGGTTGCCTCGGGTCTCTGCTGCCAGCACCATGTTGGCGAGCATGTGCACGAGCTGGCGATCGTGCACTGCAGCCGA
>NZ_JAMYMA010000064.1:0-532 GCF_040318275.1 Mesorhizobium sp. M1217
ACCCAAAGAGGTGGCGATTACCTGCTTGCGCTGAAGGGCAACCGTCGTCATTGGCTGCGCCGCGCCAACCTGCAACTGGCCGACGCCACCCCTTCCATTGCCGAGCGCACCGAGACCAGCCACGGCCGCAACGAGTGGCGGCAGGCCGAGATCGTGGCGGCGGCCGAGCCGCTGATGCCTGGCCACCAGGCCTTCATCCGCATCACCAGCCGGCGCGATCAGGCCAGACCTTTGATGCGCCTGTTCATGGCCTCCACGCTCATGTCGCCGCAGCGGGCGCTCGACCTCACCAGAGCTCATTGGCAGATCGAGAACGGCCTGCATTGGATGCTCGATGTCCATCTCGATGAGGATCTCAGCCGTGCCCGCAAGGACAATGCTCCCGCCAACACAGCCCTTCTCAATCGCCTCGCCAGAAACATCCTTCAGGCCGCCGATGCTGCCAAAGTTCCCATCAGCCATCGCATCAAGAAATGCGCCTGGAACGACGACTATCTCATCAATGCCATCACTCATATGCGATAGCCCTGCC
>NZ_JAMYMA010000065.1:0-525 GCF_040318275.1 Mesorhizobium sp. M1217
CAGTCGTTGCCGGGCATCTCCGCCTTCCAGTCGCGACCCAGCAAGCGGCCGAGCGCCTGGATGTTGTAAAGAAAACCGAAGGCCATTTCCGGCCAGACCCAGATCACTTGCCCCGGGAACCCTTCGGCCGGCAGGCCCCAGTCCGAGGGGTGGGTAATGGGCACTGAAAACTTGCCGCGTCGGCGTAGGCGCGCGAAGAGATCCAAGATCCGTAGCGGGACGCCCGACGCCCTTAGATGCCGGTCGATATTGTCGTAGCATCGGTCCAAGGCAAGTTCCGGGCGGCGGACGGAGCCGACCAGCGGCGCCTCGGCAGACTGCCGTGACCGGGCTGCACGCAAGTCGTGGCAAAGGTTTGGGGCGCCGCATTCCTCGCAGATGTTGCCACCGGCGGAGCCGCCGCAATCGGGGCAGAGGCCGCTAACATCCGGCTCGTAAAGATAGTGGCCTGTCACAGCATCGAAAAGCGCGGGGCTCTGGCGCAGATCTACCGCCGTGCTGCTCAGAAGGCTGCGGAAACACGCG